>JAFQGS010000037.1 GCA_017415455.1 Prevotella sp. | reverse complement strand
ATGACGCAAAACTCGTTCAGAGCCTCAGTGGAAGTGATGCTGCAAGATGGCTCCGTCTGCCTTCAACAAAGAAATCAGAGAAATATGACTCTTTAGGCGTTAATGCTCCAGAGGTTGTTCCAACACAGGAAATGCGCCAGCAGGCATATGACATCTGGGAAACAACTGACGATCATGGTATGCACATCTATGGTATCGCTAAGGACCAGAACGGAAAAGAATACTACATGGTGAAGAACTCATGGGGTGAGTATGGTGACTATAAAGGAACATGGTACATGACAAAGGCATTTGTTACTTATAAGCTCATGGACATGATGCTGAATAAGAACGCGCTTCCAAAAGACATCCGTAAGAAACTCGGTATTTAAATACCATTTTTTCCATAACGATTTATCAGGGAATCCGGCTCTGCAGCCGGATTTCTTGTTTTTACCTGATATGAATATTAAAGAATAAAACATATTCTTTATTAAAAAAACTAATCTTATAACACATCATTCTCAAAAACTCAATTGAATCTTTCATATTCTTGCTTTTTATTTGTAACTTTACACGCGTTTAGCCTTTTTTGAAAAGAGGTGCAGCCTTACAATCGAAGAAAATAAAAAAACAACAATATAATGCATTTCAAATGGAATAATGAGTCACCGACTCCTGAACAAAGAAAAGCGTCAGAGGACCTTGGGCTTAAACTTGGCATAAGCCCTACCCTTGCGTTGATACTCATAAAAAGAGAAATCAATACAGAATCGGCAGCAAAAAGGTTCTTCAGGCCTCAGCTCAATGACCTTATAAATCCATTCCTGATGAAGGATATGGACATAGCTGTTGACAGACTTAACGATGCTATGGGCAGGAAAGAGCGCATAATGGTTTATGGAGATTATGACGTTGACGGATGTACAGCTGTTGCATTGGTGTATAAGTTCCTGCAACAGTTCTACTCAAACATAGACTATTATATTCCTAACAGATATGAGGAAGGATATGGAGTTAGTCATAAAGGTATTGACTATGCATATCAAACAGGTGTGAAACTGATAATAATACTTGATTGCGGAATAAAGGCATTTGATGAAATAGCATACGCAAAGAGCCTCGGCATAGATTTTATTATCTGCGACCACCATGTGCCAGATGACATATTGCCCGATGCTGTGGCTATACTGAATCCTAAACGTCCTGATGATACATATCCGTTTAAGCACCTTTCTGGATGCGGTGTGGGATTTAAGTTCATGCAGGCTTTCGCAAAGAACAATGGAATACAGTTCTCTCAACTCATTCCTCTGTTAGATTTCTGTGCAGTAAGTATAGCCGCAGACCTCGTCCCTGTAACCGATGAGAACAGGATTTTGGCATATCACGGACTGAAACAGCTCAACAAGAACCCTAATATCGGACTTAAAGCCATCATTGACATCTGCGGCTTGAATAACAGGGAACTGTCAATGAGCGACATTATATTTAAGATTGGACCACGCATAAATGCTTCCGGACGTATGGAGAACGGAAGGGAAAGTGTTGACTTACTTGTTGAGAAGGATCTCATTTGCGCACTTACGGCAGCAAAGCATATCAATGAATACAATGAGCTGCGCAAGGATATTGACAAGCAAATGACAGAAGAGGCCAATGCTATTGTGGAAAGGTTGGAAAGCCAGGAAAGGCACTCAAGCATTGTGCTGTATGACGAGAACTGGAAAAAAGGAGTCGTAGGTATCGTTGCCTCACGCCTTACAGAAATTTACATACGCCCTACTATTGTGCTAACACGCGATAACGAGTTTGCCACAGGGTCTGCAAGAAGTGTTACCGGATTTGATATTTATTCGGCTATTAAGAGTTGCAGGGATATTCTTGTAAACTTTGGAGGACACACATATGCGGCAGGACTGACACTGAAGTGGGATGACGTACCGGAATTCAGAAGAAGGTTTCAGAAATATGTTGATGAGCATATTCTTCCTGAACAGACAGAACCTATACTTGAGATAGACGCCACTATTGACTTTAAAGATATAACACGTAAGTTCCATAGCGACTTGAAGAAATTCGCACCTTTCGGACCTTGCAATGCCAAACCTTTGTTCTGTACAACTGGTGTATATGATTTTGGAACAAGTAAAGTGGTTGGACGTGAACAGGAACATATCAAATTAGAGTTGGTTGATTCCAAGTCAAACAATGTTATGAACGGCATAGCTTTCGGACAAAGTGAATCTGCCAGATATATTAAGTCCAGACATAGCTTTGACATTGCCTATACAATAGAGGACAATATATTCAAGCACAACGACGTTCAGCTTCAGATTGAAGATATCAGACCTTCTGAGGATGAGGAAGACTGGGAGGAATAAATATTCTCCAGCACAAAGATAAAGGCATGGACAACCAAAGACATGAGGACATATACCGTAAGATATTGCAGAAGTATTGGGGACACGATGACTTCCGCGGTATTCAACGTGATATCATAGAAAGTATTACTGCAGGGAAAGACACTTTGGGTCTGATGCCAACAGGTGGTGGAAAGTCTATAACATTCCAAGTGCCTGCACTTGCCATGAAAGGTGTGTGCATCGTCATTACACCACTTATTGCGTTAATGAAAGACCAAGTGGTGCACTTACGGAAGCTAAGCATAAGAGCATCCGCAGTATATAGTGACATGTCGCATGCTGAGATTCTTACTGTATTAGAGAATTGTGTGCTTGGCGGTATAGACATCCTATACATATCACCAGAAAGACTTGCATCAGAACTTTTCCAGACAAAGCTACGACACATGAAAGTCAGCTTCATCACCGTTGATGAGGCACACTGCATAAGTCAATGGGGATATGACTTCCGACCTTCATATCTAACCATCTCTGACATAAGAAAGCTAAAACCCAACACACCAATACTGGCACTTACCGCAACGGCTACTCCTAACGTAATAGATGACATACAGGACAAGCTTGACTTTAAGCAGAAGAATGTCTTCCGCATGAGCTTTGAGCGCAAGAATCTTGCGTATGTCATACGTAAGGTAATGGATAAGGAAGAAGAAATGATTCATATTCTTAACTCAACAGAAGGAAGTGTCATAGTATATGTACGCAGCAGGAAACGCTCAAAGGAGATTGCGGAATTACTTATAAAGAATGACATTAGTGCTACATTCTATAATGCAGGGCTTGAGCATGTCCTCAGAGACCAGAGACAGAAGGAATGGCAAAACGACCGTATGCGAGTAATGGTTGCCACAAATGCTTTCGGTATGGGTATTGACAAACCTGATGTAAGAGTTGTGATACACATAGACTGCCCCGATAGTATTGAGGCATATTTTCAGGAAGCAGGACGTGCAGGAAGAGACGGCAAGCAGGCATATGCTGTTATGTTATATAATGATGCGGATGAGCACAAGCTGCTACGCAGGGTAAACGAGACTTTCCCTGAAAAAGATTACATAAAGAAGACGTATGAGCATCTGGCATACTATTACCAAATTGGCATTGGCAGCGGATACAACCATACCTTTGAATTCAGTATTGATAAGTTTTGCTATACATTCAAGCATTTCCCGGTATTGGTTCAGTCTGCATTAAAAATACTAATGAGAGCCGGATATATTGAATATGACGAAGAGGCAGACAGCAAGGCTCGTCTGAAGTTTATATTAAACAGAAACGAGTTATACAGACTGGAGCATCTTGAAGAGGATGAGACAAAAACAATTACAACATTATTAAGAATCTACGGAGGATTGTTTGTTGATTACTGCTTTATAGATGAATCTCTGATTGCATTACATTCAGAGTTGAGCATCCAACAAGTATATAGCATTCTTAAAGGATTAAGCGAAAAGGGCATACTTCACTTCATACCAAGAAAGAAAATTCCACACATCAAATACACACAAAACAGAACGGAAACAGAATTCATGATAATTCCTAAATCTGTATATGAAGAGCGTAAGCAGGAGTTCATTGAGCGGATTAAAGCCGTTATTGGCTATGCTAAGAGTGACCATATCTGCCGCAGCCGACAGTTATTAAGATATTTTGGAGAAGAGAAAAGCCATGACTGCATGCAATGTGATGTTTGTAGAGCACATAGAAAGGGAATGTATAAACACAACATAGAAGACGCGCAGAAGGCAATAATAAAATTATTAGAAGACAAAAAGCCTCATCACATCGCAGAGATAAGGAACATCAAAATGCCATCAGAAATAATAGACGAGGCTTTAATGACTTTAGTTAATGAAGAAGTAATACATGTTGAAGGGAGCAGAGTGTCGTTATAGGCAAAGGTTCTGATTTGCACAATAATAATACAATTGAACAAACGAGATATAAAAAAGGGGAGTATGTCATGCACACTCCCATTTTACATTGGAATAATATTGGTAATGTATTAATTATTCTCTGGTCGCAACTGACGAACTGTAGCACCTGTACGCCACATCTCGCTCTCACGCATTGCACGAAGCTCCTCTTCCAGTTTCTCACGATAATCCGGCTTAGAGTTGCTATCAATAGAAATCTGAGCCTCATTTCCAGACTTAACAGAAAGATAAAGCCACTCCATTACAGGCTTGATAGCATCACGGAAACGTGGAGCCCAGTCAAGAGCACCGCGCTGTGCTGTGGTTGAGGTATTTGCGTACATCCAGTCCATGCCTCTTTCTCCGAACAATGGGCCAAGGCTCTGTGTAAGCTCCTCAACAGTCTCATTAAATGCTTCTGATGGAGAATGACCATGCTCTCTAAGAACCTGATACTGAGCCTCAAGAAGTCCTTCTATAGCACCCATCAATGAGCCGCGCTCACCTGTCAGGTCGCTTGTTGCCTCACGCTCAAATGTTGTTTGGAACATATAACCTGCTCCAATACCGATACCAAATGCTATTGTACGCTCCTCAGCCTTACCTGTAGCATCCTGATAAACTGCATAAGAACAGTTCAAACCACGTCCTTCACAGAACATTGTACGAAGAGATGTACCTGAACCTTTTGGAGCAACCATTATAACATCAACGTCTGCTGGTGGAACTACACCTGTACGGTCGCTCCAGTTAATAGCAAAGCCATGTGAATAATAAAGTGCCTTACCTGGAGTAAGGTATTTTTTTACAGTTGGCCATGCGGCAATCTGACCTGCATCTGAAAGCAACATACAAACAATAGTACCCTTCTCAGCTGCCTCTTCTATAGAGAAAAGTGTCTTGCCTGGTACCCAACCGTCTGCAACAGCTTTATCATAAGTCTTGCCAGGACGCTGTCCAACAATTACGTTGAAACCATTGTCACGAAGGTTGCAAGCCTGACCTGGGCCCTGAATACCATAACCTAAAACTGCAATTGTCTCATTCTTCAGCACCTCACGTGCCTTCTCAAGTGAAAATTCTTTGCTGGTGACTACTGTTTCTATTACGCCACCAAAATTCATTTCTGCCATAATAAATGGAATTTTTATTGTTATACATATCCCTATGAATAGTGTCTGCTTCTCTGAACAGCCTTTTTATTTTTTTATCCATCCCCCTCCTACACGAGAAAGCGGCACGGGATTAAAACTTAATCGGGCGCAAAGGTAATAAATAATTATGAAATACTCATAGTTAATTATAAATTATTTTCATTTGCATCAAAATTACTTTCAATTTATATCAATTTGTTTGGATATATGTATAACCTAACAGTCTTATTGACAGACTATCACATAAAAATCATCAAGACTTCTAACAATTAAGAAAAAAATCATATCTTTCCGACATGATAAAAATAACGCAGCAATACATGACACATAATCTTGACAACAATATGTATGTATAATCACTGGTGTCCGGTAAAACCTTTAAATAAAAATATAATCAAGGCCGGTCTTCTCTTTGTCAAATTCCAAGTCTTTCATAGTCATTCCAATTTGGTATACACGCTGTATACTTTTGGTATACACGGGATATACCGATGGTATACAGCGTGTATACCAAATTAAGTTGATATCATTTAGAAGCTATTTGACTATGACTGATTTTACCTCACATTAAATTTTGTGTTTTACTAAATTACTTCACACTAAATAAATGTTCTTACTAAAATGCCTTACAGCATGTTAATTATTTTCCTGAATCAGTTCACAGGTTCAGAAATTATCATTATTCTTAAATAAAAAAAGCCCCATTCGCATTCTACGAATGAGGTATTTTTACCAATATTATGTCTTCTGCTTAGTATTCAGAGACAATAACGAATGCTCAAGAGTGAAACACAACCTTACTGCGGCACACCTCAACACTCTGCTCATCTCCCTCGCGAGTTCTCATTATGCGCACACAATATTCATTATCCGCAACCTGTTCGCGATAGAAGCTCAGTTTGTCACCTTGATATGATTCCGCAACGTATGCAATCTCAAAACGCTTGATAGTATGCTTACGATACCATTCGACATTCCACAAGTCAAGTACGTGTTCTATATATTTTATAGAGTTGACATGTCCATTAATATCAATATCATTATAATAAGTATCTATGCTTCTGATAAACTCAGCCTTGTCGGACATTGCCACACGGCCGCCTTTGTCCATAGGACATGGTTTGTCTGATTCAATATAGTTCACAATCTCTCCATTGCGTATGTCAAGAATATTCTGCGGCTGACGACTGTCTGTGTCTATCATCGCCCACACACTTCTGCCATATCCATAGACTTTATTCTCATCTCCTGCATCAACAATCCTGAAATTACGATTCGTGAAGAAACGCATCGCACTCTCAACCCATGTCTCTACATTGAACTTAGAATATTGCACAGGCATCTCCTCCATCTCTATGGCCAGACGAGAGAGGACCCATGTCTTATGAATTGGCATCAGATAGCTCATACCAAAACCTCTGTGATTGGAATGAAAATCTGCTGCATTTAGCAGATGGTTTCCCAGATGGCCCATAAAAAGCCTGCCGGTGAAATCACAATGAAATGGTTCTGACAAGAACTCGTATTTTCCTACTTTACTTAACATCCCCACCTCTGTTTTTCTCCTGCATATCCAAGAAGTCACTCACTTGCTCCACAGTACTCCTTGTGATTGCGATTCTACCGCTTCGTGTATACTGCAACAAACATTTCCGCTCATCCAAAGCATAATAAAGAGCCTTGATATCCCTTGTGACACTGCTCAACATAACGCTGCAGAAGGTTGGATTAACTTCCATTATACGAGCATCCGCCTTTCTGATTATACGTGATATCTCTGGATCTGCCAAGACAACAGGCGTTGACAATTTATACAAACCAACCTCACGGATAAACAGTTGGTCATCTGTATAATAGTCAGCCTTTATCACATCTATCTTTTTCTCAATTTGCTTGGTTATCTTTATTATCTGATCCTCGTCGCTCCATGCTGTAATGGTATACTTATGTACTCCCTCAATGCTTGAGGCAGATACGTTCAGGCTCTCTATATTTACCTGCCTACGTGTGAAGACAGCTGTTATCTGGTTAAGAATACCAGCAATATTCTCTGAATATACTAATAATGTATATAATGTCTTGTCATCTGTTTTCATAATACCTTCTATTATATCTCCAACAACATCTCATCAACAGGTTTTCCGAGAGGAGTCATTGGCATCACATTATCCTCTTCTTTTATCGCACATTCTAATATATACGGACCATCTGTGTTAATCATCTTCTCCACTTCGGCTTTCAAATCCGCACGCTCTGTCACTGCACTATATGGTATATCATAACCTTCTGCAATACACTTATACATTGGATTTGCCATTTTTGTAAATGATTTCCTACCCTGGAAGAACATATCTTGCCATTGTCTCACATTTCCCAAATAGTTATTGTTGAGCAGAATCATCTTCACAGGAACGCGATGCTCCATAATCGTACCCAGTTCTTGGATACTCATCTGGAATCCGCCATCTCCAGCAAACATACATATCGTACGATCTGGTGCCGCAAATGCCGCACCCATAGCAGCAGGAATAGCAAATCCCATTGTTCCCAATCCACCGCTGCTAACGATAGAGCGTTTCTTGTTATACTTAAAATAACGACAAGAGAACATCTGGTTCTGTCCTACATCCGTTACAAGAACAGCATCACCTTTTGTTGCCTCTGCCACAGCATTCACCACTTCACCCATAAGTAACGGTCCTTCTTTAGGATTTATCGCAGGCTGTATGACCTTTTCATTTTCCAATTCAGCTAACGGTCCGAAACTTTCTATCCATTCCTTATGAGTACTCCTATCCAGAAGTCGTGTTATTGCAGGCAATGAAACCTTACAATCGGCAACTATTGCCACATCTGCCGTAACATTTTTATTAATCTCAGACTTATCAATATCAAGATGTATAACCTTTGCCTGCTTGGCATACGAATCGAGATTACCCGTCACACGGTCACTGAATCTCATACCGATAGCAATAAGCACATCACACTCTTGTTCCTTTTTATTAGGAGCATAATTTCCGTGCATGCCAAGCATTCCCATATTCAGTCTGTGACCTGTTGGAAGGGCTGAAAGTCCAAGCATTGTACGACCTGCAGGAATATCGGCTTTTTCCAAGAACTCTATTAACTCATTCTGCGCATTTCCCAGCTCAACACCCTGACCTATAAGCGCCATTGGTTTCTTTGAGTTATTTATCAGTGCCGCCGCTTCCCGTACTGCGTCTGTATTAAGTGAAGGATAAGCCACATAACTACGCACAAAATCTACACTTTGAGGTTCATACTCAAACGTTGCCACCTGCGCATTCTTTGGAAAATCCAAGACTACAGGTCCGGGTCTTCCTGAGCGTGCTATATAAAACGCACGACTTACTGCCCATGCTATATCTTCCGCACGTCGTATTTGATAACTCCACTTACTGATAGGCTGCGCTACACCCACAAGGTCCACTTCCTGGAACGCATCTGTACCGAGGACATTTACACCAACCTGTCCTGCAATAACAACAATCGGAGTAGAATCCATCATGGCATCCGCAATGCCTGTTAGCGTATTCGTTGCTCCTGGACCACTTGTTACAAGGCACACTCCAACCTCTCCACTAACTCGCGCAAAGCCTTGTGCCGCATGTGCTGCCGCCTGCTCATGACGTACTAATATATGCTCAAAAGCCTTTTTCTCTCCTCTTGTATAATCATACAGAGCATCATATACCGGCATTATCGAACCACCAGGATATCCAAATATGGTGGAAACGCCCTCTGCTTTCAAAGAACGCATTAATGCCTCTGCTCCTGTTATCATTTCTTTTGCCATAGTGTATCGTTTATGAAATCCGACAAAACACATTTTGCTTATTTGTAATTACAAACAAAATTGTTTTTATCAGTCCATTTATTATTCTATAATCCTTACGCCTCCCTTATCTGCAGAACTTACGCTTTGTGCATATGCCTTCAAAGCCTTGCTGACAACACGATTTCGCTTAAGCGGTTGCTGTGGACGCGACTCCAGTTCCTCAGCTGAGAGTAATACATTTATACTACGGTTTGGTATATCAATCTCTATAATATCACCATCCTTTATCTTACCAATATTTCCACCAGATGCCGCTTCCGGAGAGACATGTCCTATACTCAGTCCTGAAGTACCACCACTGAATCGTCCGTCTGTTATCAAGGCACATTCCTTACCCAGATGCATACTCTTAATATAAGACGTTGGATAAAGCATCTCTTGCATACCAGGTCCACCTTTGGGTCCCTCATGAGTTATAACAACACAGTCACCACTCTTCACCTTGCCTCCGAGAATACCCTCACATGCATCCTCCTGTGAGTCAAAGACTTTGGCCGGCCCAGAGAACTTCCATATACTTGAATCAACTCCTGCTGTTTTCACGACACAACCATCTTGGGCTATATTTCCGAAAAGCACTGCCAGTCCGCCATCCTTAGTATATGCATTCTCTATATCTCTTATGCAACCTGACGCGCGGTCTGTGTCAAGCTCTCCCCATTGCTCACTCTGTGAACCCATCTTTGTAGAGAACCTGTTTCCAGGAGCACTTTGATAAATACGGTTTGCTTCCTTATCAACATCCTCAACTGTAATATCATACTTATGAAGCTGTTCACCAAGCGTTTTGCCATCTACACGCATTGTAGAGGTATCTATCAATCCACCTTTTGCAAGCTCATTCATAATTCCAAGGATACCACCGGCTCTGTTACACTCCTGGACACTATATTTCTGTGTGTTTGGCGCAAGTTTACATAGGCATGGTACCTTACGGCTTAAGGCATCTATATCTTTCATGTTAAAATCAACTCCTACCTCTTGGGCAACTGCAAGAAGATGAAGTATTGTATTTGTGCTACCTCCCATCGCTATATCAAGAGCCATAGCATTCATGAAAGCCTCTCTCGTGGCAATACTCTTCGGAAGGACACTCTCGTCGCCTTCCTCATAATACCTCATAGCATTTTGTACAATCTGACGTGCAGCATCTTTGAACAGCTGTATACGATTTGTATGCGTTGCCAATATTGTTCCATTACCAGGCAGACTGAGTCCAATAGCCTCTGTAAGAGAGTTCATTGAATTTGCAGTGAACATTCCCGAGCAACTGCCACAACCAGGACATGCACAATTCTCTATCTCTGCCATCTCTTCATCTGTGACACTCTTGTCCGCGCCCTTAATCATTGCAGTTATGAGGTCTGCATTCTCTCCACGCCAACGGCCTGCCTCCATCGGTCCGCCACTACAGAAAACAGTTGGTATATTCAAACGCATTGACGCCATAAGCATACCTGGAGTAACCTTATCACAATTAGATATACATATCATGGCATCTGCCTTATGAGCATTTACCATATATTCAACAGAATCAGCTATTATATCACGTGAAGGAAGAGAATAAAGCATTCCGTCATGTCCCATTGCAATACCATCGTCAATTGCTATTGTATTGAACTCTGCCGCATAGCATCCCATGCTTTCTATCTCCTGTCTTACAATCTGTCCAATCTCATGCAGGTGAGTATGTCCCGGAACAAACTGAGTAAACGAGTTGACTATCGCAATGATAGGCTTGCCAAACTGTTCACGCTTCATTCCTGTCGCTACCCATAAAGCTCTGGCTCCTGCCATGCGTCTTCCTTCTGTGCAAACCGCACTCCTTAACTGATGCTTCATTATTTTATGATTTTACCTTAATACTTCTTTTATTACTTGGAAAAAGTTTTGCAAAGTTACGTATTTTTATCTAATTGTCAATAAATTATATCAATAAATTAGGCGAATATCAATAAAATGCAACTTTTATATTTTATAAAATTACGATTTGTCACATATCAGCATCGGTTGCATGAAATACATAAGAAGAACGCTAATAAAAACTACAACCTTATAGTCATACATTCTTCATCAAGAATCCGGATATGTCTTTTAAGTAAAAAAGTATATACAAATATTGTACAACTTATTAATAAAGGATACAAAAAAAATCCCCACTCCTATAAGGAGCAGGGATTAATATTGATTGATTTAATATTGATTACTTAACGTAAACAACAGCAAGACGGTTAGATGTTGTACCCTGAACGCCCTTACCTGTAGCTGAATCAACAACTACGCCACGGCCCTTAAGATACTCAGCAACAACGTCTGCACGAGCCTGTGAAAGCTTGTCGTTGAGTGCCTTGCTACCCTCTGGAGAAGCTGTACCAACGATCTCTACATGCTTACCCTCTGCAATCTCATCAAGAGCTGCCTTAGCCTCAGCTGTAAGAACAGACTTACCCTGTGCGAATGTAACGAATACGAGGTTGTCAACAGAAACGTTCTTCTCAACAATCTTCTCTACAGTCTTAACAACTTCCTTAACCTCTGGCTTGCGGTTGCGGAGCTCATTAATCTTAGCGTTAAGAGCATCGATCTCAGCCTGGTCACGAAGAGTAGCTGTTGTGAAGTTGTGTGTACCGTTAGAGTTCTTGAACTTGTAAACAACACCTGCGTTAAGCTGGAAAGCAGCGTGGTTTCTGTCATACTGGATACCAGCGAAGTGGTTGTTACCACCGAGAGTCCAGATCATAGCTGGCTCAATGTAAACCTGCCATGCCTTCTTCTTACCGAGGTTGATAGCGAAGTCAAGACCTGCCTTTGATGTAAGAGCATCTCTGCAGTCATCGTATGGATCTGAAGATGTGTCGAATACACGACCCCAGCCAAGACCACCAAGTGCAACTACCTCAAATGTACGTGGCTCACCAAGATAACCACCGAACCAGTTGCTCAAGTTAACTGTACCGAGCAAAGATGTGTTAATTGCGTTTACTACAGTACCAGTTGTGAAACCACTTGTATTCTTGAAGTAAACGTTGCTCTCCAATGCCATACCGAATACTGGAGTGAAGTAGCGACCTACACGCAGACCAGCGTTTGGCTGCAAGTTCTTCAACCATGCATTGCCTTTAGCAGCAGTAGCAACACCGCCGTTAACACCAATGTACCAGTTGTCAGAAGTCTTGCTTTCTGTTACTGTCTGAGCTGAAACAGTTGCTGCCATTGCAACAGCTGCGAACAAAGTAAATAACTTTTTCATGTTCTCTGATTTTAAATTAAACTTCTATTTTATATTTAGCAATTAATTAAATTCGTGTGCAAAGTAATGAAAAACTTTTTGATTACACAAGTTTTTCTATCAAAATTTGCTGATTCATAACATAATACAACATTACGAGAGACTCTGTGAAGAAAAAATAAACATTTTGTGTCTTATTTAGACTCTTTTTTAAGATTTCTTGTTCTAAATCTCATTTTTAAGATATTTAATGTATATTACATCTATTAAGCCACTATTACAATATGTTTTTTCAATACATTATATATACAAAACAAGAGTACAACCGCATAAAATTAACAAATTACTTTTTTATACGCAGGGTTTACGTTATCTTTGCATCAATGAGAAAGATAATATTGATTACCGGCGGGCAAAGATCCGGCAAGAGTACATACGCCGAACAGCTCGCATTAAGCATGTCTAAGAATCCCGTATATATAGCAACGGCACACATATGGGACGAGGAATTCAGGCAACGCGTCTTAATGCATCAGGAGCGCAGGGGTCCACAATGGGAGAATATTGAAGAAGAGAAAAAACTGAGTTCCTTATATATATATAATAAGGTGGCAGTTATTGATTGTGTAACGTTGTGGTGCACAAACTTCTTTTTCAACAAGGATGCCTCAGAAGACCACCAGCCAACTGTTGCCCAGGCATTAGACGAGATAAAGAAAGAGTTTGACTCTTTCACACAACAGGATGCCACTTTTATCTTTGTCACGAATGAAATAGGATGTGGAGGAACCAGCGACAATCATATACAGCGCCGGTTTACCGACATGCTTGGGTGGATGAATCAATACATAGCGTCAAGAGCAGATGAGGTAATAATGATGGTCTGTGGTATTCCTGTTAAGATTAAAGGCTGACGATTCTGAAACATATTTCATTTTGACACATGCATATTAAAACAACTAACTTCTAAGAGGAATGATTTTCAACATAGAAGGCTTGAGCAAGGACCTTGAAAGCCATATACAAGATAAGATTGACAATCTCAACAAGCCCAAGGGAGCACTTGGCAGACTTGAGTCACTGGCAATGCAGATTTGTCGCATACAAGATACATTATCCCCACAATTATCTCATCCTTGCCATCTACTTCTTGGCGGCGATCATGGTATTGAGAAAGAAGGCGTGAGCATATCTCCACGTGATGTCACATGGCAGCAGATGATAAACTTTGTGAATGGTGGTGGCGGCGTCAATCTGTTCTGCCGTCAGCATGGATTCACCCTGAAGATTGTTGACACGGGAGTGGATCACGACCTGGCAGACATTCAAGGTATCATTGACATGAAAACAGCCAATGGCACTCAGAATTTCCTTTACGGTCCTGCCATGAGCGAGGCACAATTCAATCAATGCATTACTAATGGCGCCGCACTGGCTGACGAGTGCCATGAAGAAGGATGCAATATTATATGTATCGGCGAGATGGGAATTGGAAACACGTCACCGTCAAGTATATGGATGAGCATATTTGGAGATATCCCATTAGAGGAATGCATAGGAGTAGGCTCGGGGTTGGACACACATGGAATGAGTCACAAATACAATATTCTAAAGAAGTCTTTGGACAACTATAACAACTCACTCCATAACATTCCTGAGGACAGCAGGGACATCTATGCCATACGATATTTCGGAGGATTTGAGATGGTCACCGCCATTGGTGCAATGCTGAGGGCTGCGGAGAAGAGAATGGTGATATTAGTAGACGGATTCATAATGACCGCCTGTATGCTTGCAGCAAGTCGCCTCAACAGGAATGTTACAGAATATGCCATTTTCGGACATTGCGGTGACGAAAGCGGTCACAAAAGGATGTTGCAGCTTATGAATGCCGAGCCTATCCTGGCGCTTGGTCTGAGGCTTGGCGAAGGAACAGGAGCCTTATGTGCCTATCCTATTATTGACAGTGCCGTAAGAATGATTAACGAAATGAATAATTTTAAAAATGCAAATATCACTAAATACTTCTAAATGGTGGCAGGACGCATGGGCTGCGCTTATTTTCTTCACACGTCTGCCGTTATGGAGAATATACCAGCCACCGAAGGATTCCTATAAGGCTGTGGTGGAATACTGGCCGCTGGCTGGCTGGATTACTGGTGGAATAATGTCGGCCACGATATATTTCGGCAGTAGCTTCTTCTCACCGCTGACTGTCATAATATTGGCCATTGCCATAAGAGTGCTAATGACAGGCGCATTACACGAAGACGGACTGGCAGACTTTGTTGACGGATTCGGTGGTGGATACAATAAGGAAAAGACGTTGCAGATAATGAAAGACTCTCATATCGGGACATATGGCGTCATCGCACTTATCTTTTATTTCATGCTGTTATTCTGCACACTCATATCGCTGCCTTATACAATATCCGCCCTACTCGTACTTGCAGCAGACCCATTCTGCAAGATGATATCCGCACAATTAACGGTAATGCTGCCTTATGCGCGGAAGGAGGAAGAGTCAAAGGCACATGTGATATACAGAAAAATGTCCGTAATTGCGGGGATACGACTTTTCTTGTTAGGCATAACACCTGCCATACCTCTTGTATTGTATCTTCACGAGCATATAAGCCTTGAGATACTCCTCTTCATACCTTGCGTGGTTTTGTATTTCTTATATATGATGATGCTTAGAAGACTGAAAGGCTATACCGGTGATTGCTGTGGAGCCGCTTTCTTAATAACAGAGCTTAGCATATATATATCTGTTGATGTCATGCTCTAATTGCAAGCAACCCACTAACATCCCGTATCAGCTATGAGAATAACTTTAATAAGACATACGAGCGTTGATGTTCCAAAAGGGACCTGCTACGGCTGGAGCGACGTTCCTGTAAGAAGCACATTCACGGAAGAGGCAGCTATTACTAAAGAAAAATTATCTGGCAACAGCTTTGATATCGTATATTCATCACCCTTGTCCAGAGCTCTTCTGCTGGCAGAATATTGTGGATATGCAGAGCCTGCCATTGACGACAGGCTGAAAGAGATGAACATGGGCGACTGGGAGATGAGACGCTTTGATGAGATAAAAGACCGCAACCTGCAGAAGTGGTATGACAACTATCTCACACAGCCCACAACCAACGGTGAGAGTTTTCAGCAGTTCTACAATCGTGTTGTTTCTTTCCTTGAGGAATTGCGGGACAAGCCTTATGACAATGTGGCAATCTTTGCACACGGAGGAGTACTCTTATGCGCCGGCATATATGCTGGACTATTCAGCATGGAAGACTGCTTCAACCATCTTACTCCCTATGGAGGTATCATGAACGTTGAGATTTAGGGAGATTTCATATAGCATTACTACGTCATGCCTCGTCATTCCATATAAGGCGGAGGTATGATTGTATAGTCATAGCGGAAGGATTGCATGGCGATGGCAGTATGATGGAATAGTGATGGCGCAAGGGTTACATTGCCGTCATGCTGCAATAAAATAGCCATCGTCATGCGATGGAATTGCCATTGAAGCAGCATTACATAGCGATGTATATATTGATGGCATAGCCATCATAAACAAACACCATAGTTATGCTTGCTAAATGCCATAGTTATGCTTGCCAAATGGCATAGTTATGACTGCTAAATGCCATAGTTACGACTGCTAAATGCCATAGTTACGACTGCTAAATGGCATAGTTATGATTATGCGATGATATTGCTATTAGAAGTCCATTGGGGTGTCTGACGGGAATGACTTCGGGCAAACAACAAAAAGAGGATATGTCTTAGTGTTGACATATCCTCTTTTATTCTGAAAATATAAACCTTATTCAGTCTTGCTCTGTTATTGCATGCTGTAAGATTGGGCTGATTAGAGCTTGTTGATCAGGTTCTCAAGCTTCTTCTTTCCCTCTTCAGCCTTTTCGTTAATCTTCTGCTTCGCCTCGTCTTTCACTTCCTCTTTCTTGTTCTCTACGGCTTCCTTAGCAGCCTCTTCTGCCTGTGCGGCATCAGCCTTTACAGCCTCTTTTGCCTTGTCTGCCAGCTCGTCCACAGAAGGAAGACTTGTTATTGTGTTAACAAGGTTGTTCACTGTCTCATTACCGCTTGTAACGGTCTTGATTGTTTCTGCATTCTCGTTAATGAACTGCTGTACCTTTGAAGCATAAGCCTTTGCCTCCTCTACTTTTCCGCTCTTAACAAGCTCGTCAATCTTCTCCTGAGCCTTTGCCACAACTTCCTTGATACCCTCAGTATCTTTTGCGTCAAGCTTTGCCTTGAAGTCGTTTACCAATGTAGCTCCCTCCTCTATCATTGCCTCTGTATCAGCAACAACAGCAGAGTCTGCACCAGCTGCGTTTTCATTAGTCTTGTTACCACAGCTTACAAATGTCATAGAAAGTGCGGCTATCGCACAAATAAAAATTTTCTTCATAATAGTTTTTAATAATTTATTGATTCGTTTATCAAGGCAAAGATAATACTTTTATATTAAAAATAATGCGCATCAATAGATTTTAACAAATTCTATCTTTTTAAATCCTTGCATGACAGTCACTCGTCCCTACCCTGTTCCGCTCTGGATATACGTGCAAGATAGTCGTAATGCTCTCCTTCTTTAAGAATATCAACAACGAAGCCGTTTCGCAATGCCGCCTCGCGCAATGTGTCAGCGTCAATATACAGCCAATTGAAGCTCTCACCTACGATGTCTCTGTATCTCATCTTATAAGTGAGCTCGCCGTAGTATCTCCCCGTATCCGGGAAATACATCGTGCCGTTGTCTGTCTGAAACACATAACTAATATCAGACGAGTCGCATAACAGCTGCCCGTCAGGAGCCAGAATCTTGTCAAGATGCGTAAAGAAACGGTCAAGGGCATCTGTGGTTCCTACTATTCCTATGCCGTTCATAAGCATGAGCACCGTATCAAATCTGTCTGTCACGTCAAAGAAGTCAACACACTCTGCTTGCGCAAGTCCTCTCTCTCGCATGACAGAGACCGAGTTTGGCGAGATATCTATGGGCGTGACATCCATGCCTTTTGACTGCAAGAACAACGAATGACAGCCGGCACCGGCACCAACATCAAGAATCTTACCTCTGGCCTTGCTCAAGGCAACTTTCTCCACTTCGGGCATCTCTGCATATTCTCTGAAAAGAGTATCCACAGGTATCTCGTCATCATCAAACATCGGAGAAATCACTTCCAGTCGCGCGGCATGTCCATGTTGCCAGAAATCCAATATCGCACGACCCATAGGGTCTTTTTCTACAGGCAGAATCATTATCAAAAATCATTTATTAAACATAACAACATGCAAATATACAATTTAAATAACACCCCGCAAAACAAATAACAGCTCTTTGACGAAAGCATGTGTACACATAGTAAAATCAACATAAAACGCATTTTTTGCACATAAGAGTCTTTTGTGTGCAGAAATAATTGTACCTTTGCAGCCATATTTTAAATAGGTATGGTTTTTATACCATAAGAAACAGGATAAACAATAATAAAGATTCTATGAGTTACAATTTACTGAAAGGCAAGAGAGGAATCATATTCGGTGCCTTGAATGACTCTTCCATCGCATGGAAAGTAGCAGAGCGTGCTTATGAGGAAGGAGCACAGATTGTTCTTACAAACACAGCTGTGGCATGCCGCATGGGAACAATCAGCGAGTTAGCAAAGAAAACCAATGCAACGGTAATCGCAGCAGATGCGACAAACGTTGAAGACCTTGAGATGCTATTCTCTGAAGCTCAGAATGCACTTGGCGGAAAGATTGACTTTGTTCTGCATAGCTGCGCCATGAGTGCGAATATGAGAAAGAAGCGCACTTACGATGACCTTGACTACAGTCTTTTTGACAAGACTCTCGACATCAGCGCCATAAGCTTCCACAAGATGTTGCAAGTAGCCAAGAAGCTTGACGCCATAAACGAGGGAGGTTCTATATTGGCATTAACATACGTTGCATCACATCGCACATTCTTCGGATATAATGATATGGCAGATGCGAAGTCGCTGCTTGAGAGCATTGCAAGAAGCTTCGGATACATCTACGGAAGAGAGAAGAACGTGCGCATCAACACAATATCACAGTCACCTACATTCACCACTGCTGGAAGCGGCATTAAGGGCTTTGACGGCCTGTATGATTTCAGCGACCGCATGTCACCACTTGGCAACGCAAGCGCAGACGAGTGTGCAGACTATTGTGTTGTGATGTTCAGCGACCTCACAAAGAAAGTAACAATGCAGACATTGTTCCATGATGGCGGATTCTCTAATATGGGAATGTCATTAAGAGGCATGACACAATACAACAAGAGCTTCATTGACGAGAACCGTGATGAGAACGGCAAGATCATCTATGGATAATCTGCCACAATAACACTATTATCACAAGATTACAGATAAAAAGAAATAGGTGATAGAGCTTTCTACCACCTATTTCTTTTTTATTTCCTCAGAATTATTCCTTAACAATGATTTCTTTTCCTGTCTTTATCGCTTCCATATTTAATGGAATCAACGCGTGATGACGCTCCGGCAGCGTCTTATAGAGGGCTTTCTCCACACCCTTGTCGCTTACAACAGGACATACTTTCAACAATCCGCCCAATACAATCATATTGAAAACCTTTCCGTTCTTCATCTCCGCAGCCTTATCCATTGCGTCAATACGATATACGGTTATATCTTCTCTTGTCGGAGGATTTATCACACCATAACCATCATAAATCAAAACACCGCCCGGTTTTATTCTTGGTTCGAATTTATCCAACGACGGCTGATTAAGAACTATCGCTATATCAAAACGGCTTAGTATAGGTGATGATATACGCTCATCGCTGACAATCACTGTCACATTAGCAGTTCCTCCACGTTGCTCCGGGCCATACGCAGGCATCCAGGTAACTTCCTTGTCCTCCATCAGTCCTGAGTATGCAAGAATCTTACCCATTGACAACACACCTTGTCCTCCAAAACCTGCTATAATAATTTCTTTTGTCATATTCTTTATTTTAAGAGTTGATGAGCAGACGTGCAGACAAGCCTGTCAGTCTT
>JAFQGS010000036.1 GCA_017415455.1 Prevotella sp. | reverse complement strand
TTTTTATAGTTTCCATAGTGCCTATAGTAGCTATAATTCCAATATTTCTCATTGATAACCTTGTCGTTGCTATGCAATCATCTCGTCATTCCTATGCTATCGCATCATCGTTGCTATGTCATCGCATCGCCGTTGCTATGCCATTGCGGTGCCGTTTCATATGAGTTGGCGGTGCGATTACAACGTGATGGCGGTGGGATGGCAATTCCGTCGCGCCATGATAACAATGTCATCGCATCATGATGGCTATGTTATGGCACCATAATGACAACACAATCCTTCCGCCTCCTCAAGGCGATGACGCGGTGATAGATATGCAATGGCGTTGTCATAACTATGCAATGACCATTTTTTCCTGTATGTTTTTTGTTTTCGGATTGCTACAAGGGGAAAAACAACTTATATGCAATCCTGTTTTTCCCCATATTCTGATTCAGATTTATCTCACAGCAGAAAACCGCATTTCCTGCCCTCGTTTTTTCACTTCACAATGGCGCCGCATCAAGGCATCGCCTCCGCTGTTCGCAGCCAGAGGTCTGCCATGCGATGATGGCCGGCTGGAGTAGGATGTATTCCGTCCCATATCCAGTAACCGCGGCGCGGCTCTTCTTTTGTCAGCTCGTAGAACATCTCATCAAAAGGCAGCAGTGCGGCGTCATACTTCCGCGCTATGCGTCTCACCGTCTCGGCAAGGCGGTGGGTGGTCTGCTCTGTGATGTGATAGTCTTTCTCCTTCAGGCGTCCTCCCTCCTTGGTTACAAACGGTGTTCCGAGCATTATCCTTACGTCTGGGTTCTGACGCCTCAACGTGTCAAGCAGGCCGGTGTATCTCTTCTCCCACGCCTCAAAGTCGAACTCTGCCGCAGCGTCTGTCTTGCGATGCTTGCGAAACGCGTAAACATCGTTGATACCCACCAGCAGGCATACCACGTCGGGACTTAGGGCGAGAGCGTCAGACGGCCATCGTGCCGCAATGTCGTTGAGTGTGTTTCCGCTTATGCCTCTGTTCATGAACTGCAAGTCCAGATGCGGGTAGTCGCTCTGCCACTGCGCCGCACACAGCATCATGAAGCTGTGCCCGTATATGTGGTTCATGTCCTTGTGGTTGCGCTCGGCCGACGAGGACATTTTTCCTCCGCTGTTACCCCACCCGCCGTCTGTTATGGAGTCGCCGATGAAAAGAATGCGCATGCCCTTCTGCGGTGTAAAGGAGCACAGGAGCAGGATTGTTATAACGGCAAGAAGGCTTGTCCTGAATGTTCTTGTTCTCATAGCGTTTGTGTTTTCTGATGTGTCAATTTTGCAGAAACGATGAATTCTCCGAGATTCCCTATCTCACAACTTTCTTCCCTCCAACGATGCAGATGCCGCCTGTCGGCTCTGTCAACTGCTGACCGGCGATGTTATATACCGCCTCGGTCTTTGAGTCACTGACGGCAACAGGGGTGATGTGCGACGCAACGTGGATGTCGGCCTCAAACTCTATCTCCTGCTGCGGCAGGATGTGGTCGCTGACAATATTTATGTCGGCACCGTCAGAAGCCGGTGCGGCGGCTATCTCCATCCATACGTCTTCGTTGGGCAGTAGTCCCTTGAGCGACGTCGCGGAGCGTACACCGCCAATGGCAAAGAAGGCATCACGATAGATGGGGGCTATGCCTTCGTTGCTTACAAGCAGACGGGTGGTATGACCGTCGGTGAGGCATTCCTTCACAACAAACCGATAGCCCATAAGCATGGATACCTCACGGATTCGCTCTGGCGTGCCATACTGACCATCGGGCGCCGCATTTCCGCCCATGAAGGTGATGTGATACTTCAGGAGCATCTCCTCAAAGGTATAGCCGTATCGCCCTTCTGGACTGAGGAATGTGGTTCCTTCCTGCGGATATATCTCTCCGCCATAGACACCCGTATGCCATCGTGTGTCGCCTCCCAAAGAGCCCCACCGCTGCTCATAGCCGCCGTTGATGAAATATTCTCCCATGAAGGAGTCCTCGAAGAGTCCGAAGCGCAGCGACAGCAGCTCATCGTCACCGGCAATTGGAGAGGTGTCGCCGGCATTCTTTGACACGAGCCAGGGCAGACCGTCGGACACCTCGCTCATGCGAAGGAGAAACTCTTTCTGATATTCTAACGACGGGAAGTTCTTGCCATACTCCATCGGAGTGGGATGGATATGATACTCCGACCAATGACCGAATCCCACCTCAAGAAACGCCAGACGCGGATCGTGGGCATAACGCTTGGCAAAGTCTGTATAGAACAGCAACGTGAAACGCTGGAGCTCAGTATTGCTCCAGTCGGCATAATAGGTGCCCTTGCTCTCAGAATAGGTCTCCTTGTAGTCTGGAAGCTGCTTTATATAGTCGGGCACGGCTGTTGTTCCCACATTGCCATCTACGCTGGTGCTGTTGGGATACTCATAACGGAAGCGTGCCACCAACTGGTGTCCACGACTGGCAACATCGCTAATAATCTGCTCAAAATAGGTCCAGTCGTAGATAATGGAGCCATCGGCATTGCAGCCCTTCACAATCTTGCATGGCTCGAAATAATAGAATTCCAACTGGATGCTCTGCCCATAAGTGTCATGCAACTTCTTCGCCTTATAAGGCCACAGGTTCATGCCTGTCATGGGCTGCGGATGTGTTATGTGCCGCTTCAGGCCAATGCTGACCCACTCGCCATTGGAGTCATTCTGCGCACTGCCACTCAGCGCCAGCACTAACATACAAACAATAAATAGTATTCTATTCTTCATTTCATATAGTTTTTCTTGTTCACACTCCCCTCTCCGCCCAGTCGCCGCGGTCAAGATTGCGATAGCTGATGGCCTCGGCAAGATGAGACGGCTCAACGGTGGGTGAGGAATCGAGGTCGGCAATGGTGCGGGCCACCTTCAGAATGCGGTTGTAAGCACGCGCGGAGAGATTAAGACGCTCCATGGCTGTGCGCAAAAGCATGATGCCTTGCTCGTTGGGCTCTGCGTACTGGTGTATCATACGCTCGGTCATCTGCGCATTGCAATGAATGCCTTTTATTTCTTTATAACGCTCTTCCTGAATATGACGGGCACGGATGACACGCTCGCGGATGGCCGACGACGGCTCACCAGGCTGCGCCTTGGAGATATCCTTGAAAGGAACGGGCGTTATCTCTATCTGAATGTCTATACGGTCGAGCAGCGGACCGCTTATTTTGTTCATATATCGCTGTATCTGTCCGGGAGTGCACACACAATGGTGGGTGGGGTCGCCATAATAACCGCAGGGGCACGGGTTCATAGAAGCGACGAACATGAACGAGCACGGATATTCAATGGTGTACTTAGCACGGCTGATGGTTATGCGGCGGTCTTCAAGCGGCTGACGCAGAACCTCAAGCGTACTCTTATTGAACTCTGGCAACTCGTCTGCGAAAAGAACTCCATTATGAGCCAGACTGATTTCGCCCGGCTGAGGATTGGTGCCGCCGCCAACAAGCGCAACCTGGGATATTGTGTGATGAGGTGAACGGAAAGGACGCTGGGATATGAGAGACATGTCACATCCTAACTTACCTGCAATGGAATGAATTTGCGTTGTCTCAAGGCTCTCCGCAAGGGATAATGGCGGAAGGACAGAGGGCAGACGCTTTGCCATCATTGACTTTCCACTACCCGGTGGGCCTATCATTATCATGTTATGGCCGCCGGCCGCTGCCACTTCCATGGCTCGCTTGACATTCTCTTGTCCGCGAACATCTGCGAAGTCAAGGTCGTATTGGCTTTGTTGCTCATAAAACTCCTGTCGGGTGTTTATGACTGTAGGCTCGAATGTCTCTGTACCGTTGAAAAAACTGACAACATCGGAGAGACTTTCCATGCCGTAAACATCAAGATTGTTCACCACAGCAGCCTCTCGTATGTTCTGCTTTGGAACGATTAGTCCCTTGAATTGTTCTTTTCGTGCGCGTATAGCTATGGGTAACGCACCGCGAATGGGCTGCAACTTGCCATCAAGTCCTAACTCACCAACTATCATGTACTTGTCGAGCATGTCGCTCTTCACCTTCTCGTTAGCAGCCATAATTCCTATGGCAAGTGGCAAGTCATATGCGCTGCCCTCCTTACGAAGGTCGGCAGGTGCCATGTTCACTGTGATATCGGCTATTGGAAACTTGTAACCATTGTTCTGCATTGCCGCAACAATACGGTCGTGACTCTCTCTGACAGCCGTATCGGCAAGTCCTGTAAGATGAAAGAGCACGCCTCTGGACATGCTCACCTCCACCATAACGGTTGTAACCTCCAACCCATTTACAGCGGCACAATATGTTTTCACCAACATGGTGTTATTTTTTTAGTATTGACTTAAGTTTTTCTTTTATCTCATCTATTGTGAGACCGTGACCTATAATATCACCGTTGGGGCTGACAAGGATATTGTCTGGCACTGTAAGCAGACCAAGTCCTCTGGTCATTGGGCTTTCAAACGACATCTCATCACATATTGTAGGCCAAGGGAGTGAGTCTCGCCTGATGGTGGTATTACAACGTTCCTGACTGGCATCAAGATTAATTCCTATAACGGCAAGCTTGTCACCACTGTCTTCCTTGACCTGCTTCATCTGACGCATGAGCGTCTGACTATCGTAGTTCCACTGCGCCCATGTAAAGATAAAGGCATACTTGTTCTTCAGGTCGGCATTAGTGACCTTACGGCCGTCTATGGCTATGGCGGAAAATGAACCGATACGTGTTCCAACAGATGACTTACGCATTGCCTTTATACTGCTTATAAGACGTGCCACATTGCCATTTTGCGGTTGTGCCTTATAGATTTCCTCTGCCAGTTGCTCTGCTTCTTTCAGTGTGCTGTAGTCATTGCTCACCACGAAATACTTATTCAGCAGGTACTCGGCGACATGAGAATCCGCATTGTCTTTAATAAACTGGGATGCTTTTCTCACACACTCGGGCGGCGACATCTTAGATGTCTGCAAGCGAAAAGCGGTCATAAGCTCGTTATCATCAGTGCCTTCCACTTCCATTTCCTTAAGATTGGCAGCGTTAGCGTTGATATTTACCTTCTCGCCTGGCTCTGCAAATATAACATGTTCAGAGAAATTAGGGAACACCATTATCAAGATACCCTTAGTGTTACATGGTGTCTCGTATGTAAACCTGCCGCCATTTACCTTTATTGTGTCAACGCCCTCTATCAGTCCGTCGGTGCTATAAATATAAAACTCACCTTGGTTCATGCTCAGGAAACGGCCCTCTATACTGAAATGAGAGCTCTTTGTTCCGCAAGATGCAAAAACCAAAGTGAGTAATATGTAATATATCAATCGCTTCATGTGTCAGCGATGTGCGTTATTATTTAATGTTTACAAACTCAAGGTCGTTCTCGGCATATGCCTTCAGACTCTCGTCTTGCTTAAGAGCGCTTTGCAGATAAGAGGCAGCATCACTGTTCTTACCCTGTCTTGCGCAAACAATTGCCATGAGGTAACTGGTGAGTGCATCCTTGCTCTCTATGCTGTTAAGAGTTGTAATAGCACCAGCATAATTTTTATTCATAATCTGAGCGAGAGCCGCTGTGTTGCTGCTGACACCTTTAAAGTCAGCCTCGGCCTGAGCATAGTTACCCTTTGCAAGGTTAAGAGCACCAAGAGCCTTGCTTAGTCCATTGGCACCTGTAGCCTTGGCTATGAGGTTCTGTGCCTTATCCTGGTCGCCATCAAGCAGCGCCAGCATACCTGCATTGGCATTTGCCTCTGCCGCATTGCCGCTGATATTAAGTGCTTTCTTAAGGTAATCGCTTGCCTCTGCATTGTTACCTTTTGCAAAAGCGATGGCTGCCACGTTATTAAACGCGCGGAAGTCGTTAGGATAAATCTCTGTAGTTTTCTTGTATATAGCCTCCTTTACGTCTGCGTTATTCTCAAGTGTTGCCGCATAAAGCAGTTCGTCAACAGTCAGCTTTGAAGCGTCATCAGCATATTGCGCCTTTATCTGCTCATCACTTCTGCCTATCACATCATAGTTGAGGACGAGTCTTGAGCGACGTAGCTCAGGGAGAATACCGTTTGCCAGCTCTTGGAATCCTGCTGACATATTACGTATCTGCTGCTCACGCTCCTCTGGATCTTTGTACATTGAGAGCACTCGCAGGATAACATTCTTGTCCTGTATGTTAGATGCTGCAACCAAACGCTGGAAACCTTCCCAGTCTTGTGCTGTGTACTTAGATGTCACATCTGTACTCACCTTTGTCTTCTTCAGCTGTTCCTTCACATACTTCTCAGACACATCCTGACGCTTGTTGGCAAGTTTTTCATTGAACTCAAGACCGCCGTCAGGTGAGGCATAAGCCAACACCTCAATATCCTTAATGTTGAGTGTCTCCTGCTCACGGTTGATTCTCTTAAGCATCTCAACAAACTCTGTTACAGAATTGTTCTTCAGCTCGCCTTTTCTGAGGTTTGCCTGATTTATAAGGAACTTGATCTGGGCTTCTTGTCTCTGTGCTCTTACACGCTGGAATGTGTCTACCGCGAAGCAGGCACCGCTGCCGGCAAGAGTCTTCTTATACAACTCTGATGTCGCCAAGATACCTGTTGCAACCTTGACTGCAGGCACTTCAACAGTCTTCTTGCCTACTTTCGCATCAAAAACAAGATATAGATCTGTCTTCTGCATCTCTGGTTTATAAGCAGTAGAAGACTTCATTGAGTATTTTCCACCTACCTTATATGATATGGTCTGGCCATTACCAAGCACCTTCTCACCTTGGAATGTCTGACTGGCAAGATTCAAAGTCTCACCATTATAACGTAGTTGTGGGGTTACAGTCACCTGAGCTTTCTTCTTCATATACTTCTCCGGGAATGTACCATCTACTGTGAAAGCTACTACTCCACCCCTTGACTCTAATGGATTAGGGGTTACATTAAAGTTGTCAGCAGACAAAGCATCAAGCTTTGACGAACAAGACATCGTTGACATCACTGCCACTGCTGAAAGAATAAGAATAAGATTTTTACGCATGAATAGAAAAAAAGATTAATAAAGGTGCCGCGAGCGGGACTCGAACCCGCACAGCCATTACTGGCCAAGGGATTTTAAGTCCCTCGTGTCTACCAATTCCACCATTGCGGCCCACAATAATAATGAGGTTCCAACCGTAGGAAATCCTTCTCTGTCTTGTCTCACTATCATTGCTGTTAATAATGAGCGGAAAACGAGGCTCGAACTCGCGACCCCAACCTTGGCAAGGTTGTGCTCTACCAACTGAGCTATTCCCGCATTTAAATAATATAAAAGAGCGTTGCCAAAAAGAAAGCCTTGTCTGCAGACTGGGTTTATCTCAAAAGCTGTGCAAAGATAAGGCTAATAAACCGAAATGCCAAACTTATTTACACATTTTAATAAATCATATCATAAACAAAGTGCCTTATTTCCTTGTTTCTGGTGCTTTGGAATGGTAATAAAGTTAGTATTTATGTGTTTTCTGACAGCAAGTGCTTTCTATTTTGGCATCAACCAACACCTATTATATATAGTGTCTCCTCTGCAAATACATAGTGTTTACCCTGCTTATACATGATGTTTACTCTGCCTATACATGATGTCACTACCTGCCAGATATTGTATTATATCCTCAGTCATGCCGGATGACTATTGAAAGCGGAGTGTAACGATGACCGGGCAGGAACGGCCTGAGTCTGAAATGGACAAAAAAGAATAATCTCATAACCGCAGAATCTACGATTATGAGATTTTATCTTTAAAGGCATTACAGCAAGACTGCGACAATGCCGAATGAGAGTTATGATGTCAGCGAGATCCTGCCAAAGAATGCCGGATGACATTCTTATGTGCAAACACACTCATCAGTTCGTCACGCTCAGCACACCCTGCGGACCTGTTGATGATGCTCTGTAGCGTATAAGTTTCTTACCCTCCTTACCGCTTCTTATTATTCCACCATTGTTAAGGTCATAAGTGCGCTTGCATGAGGCACAAGTGGCAATGCCATTGTTAGACATCGTAAGAGTGTACTTGGGCATATGAGTCGACTCATAACAGTTAGTACACTGGCTGTCAAAGGCATATAGCGTGGCTGGATTGTTAAGATTGCCATATCCAACGATAACACCTGAGGGGTTGTAAATGCCCAGTTTTCGTGTGCGTTTCAGGTCTATGGCATTGGCCTTCTTCTCGCTTTCAAGTCCCTGATTGCTCCTAAAGAAAAAGTATATGCTGTTACCCTTCGCCCCTTCAGTTATCTGGCAGAATATACCTGGTGACATGCTGTTGAGCGCACTCATCAAAGTGGCATCAAGATGCACGGAGTTGTCAAACACGAAATAGCACTGATGGTCAGAGCTGAACTCATCCTCCACGTCACTGCATGCAGCAAAGAGCACCGACGTCAATAATAATACCAGAACCTTTCTCATGCCAACAACTTTCTCTCTGCATTTGTCATACGCTCGAAGTTGAAACCATTCATCGTGCCACTCATGACCTCCTGTATCTTGTCATTGCACAGATTGCCTATGCTTCCCTCATGAGTGTGACGCAGTTTCTTATCAGGCACAAACTGACCAGCCTCTATGTCAAGTCCCACTTTCTTGTAAGCATCGCGGAATGGCATGCCGTCTGCCGCCAGCCGGTTCACTTCCTCAACAGAGAAGATAAGGTCATACATCGGGTTGTCAAGTATATCATCCCTCACCTCCATCTTGTTTACTATGTACGCAGCCATCTGCAGGCAGTCTTTCAGTTCCGCAAATGCCGGCAGGAACACCTCTTTTATAATCTGCAGGTCGCGGAAATACCCCACAGGCAGGTTGTTCATGATAAGCATTATCTGCTGTGGCAGGCCCTGAATCTTATTACATTTGGCTCGTATCAGCTCAAACACGTCAGGATTTTTCTTATGAGGCATGATGCTGCTGCCCGTTGTACACTCCTTAGGCAGTTTCACAAACGAGAAGTTCTGACTGTTGAACATACAAGCGTCGAAGGCCATCTTAGCCACAGTTCCTGCTATGCTGGCCATGGCAAAAGCCACGTTGCGCTCGGTCTTGCCTCTTCCCATCTGCGCATACACAACGTTATACGCCATGGAGTCAAATCCGAGCAGCTCTGTTGTCATAGTTCTGTTGAGCGGGAATGACGAGCCATAGCCTGCCGCTGAGCCCAACGGGTTGCGGTTGGTCATCTTATATGCAGCCTGAAGGAAGAGCATATCGTCGCACAGACTCTCCGCATAGGCGCCGAACCACAATCCGAACGAGCTTGGCATAGCTATCTGCAGATGCGTGTATCCTGGCATCAGAATGTCCTTATATTGGTTACTCTTTGATATAAGCTCGTCGAAGAGCACCTTAACCTCTTCTGCAATGTCCATCAACTCATGGCGCGTAAAGAGCTTAAGGTCCACAAGCACCTGGTCGTTTCTTGACCTTCCACTGTGTATCTTCTTGCCCATATCGCCCAGTTTGCGTGTGAGCATCATCTCCACCTGTGAGTGAACATCCTCCACGTCGTCCTCAATGACAAATTCTCCACGCTCACAGATGGCATAGATATTCTTCAGTTCTGCCAGCAGGCTGTCCAGTTCCTCCTTCTCAAGAAGCCCTATCGACTGCAGCATTGTTATGTGAGCCATAGAGCCCAGCACGTCATATTTGGCGAGATAAAGGTCCATTTCCCTGTCGCGTCCCACCGTGAAGCGCTCTATCTCCTTGTTTATCTCAAAGTTTTTCTCCCACAGTTTGTTTGCCATAGATAATGTTTTTTGCTATCGTCGGTCTATTCATATCTTATCACAGACAGTGTCTCGGCAATCTTCTCCAGTCCCTCCTGCAGAGGCTTTGCCACCATTCCCTTTATGAACGGGTTTATATCTGCCTTTATCGTAAGCTTCATCTTGCATGAGTCGGCAGTAACCGGCAGCAGCTGTATCCACAGATTGGCTGCCACAGGCGATTTCTCCGTCTCAAACTTGATACATTTTGGTTCCTCGCGCTCTATGATGCGCAGCGCCACCTGTCCCACAGGAGGCACGCTTATGCTCACACTGTCAGCGTCGAAGACAAGGTCTTTCACCTTATCCTCTGGCAGACGCTCTCTCACTTTCTCAAGGTTGTTGAGGTCGCTGAGCATCTTATATACTTTCTCTTGGGCATAAGGAATCTGCCTTACGCCACTTTCAAACTTGCTCGACATGTTCTCTTGCTTTTTGTTGTCCTGACAATTATTTCATCCAGTTTGCCGGATCCTTGCGCCACTCATTAAGAAGCTCAATGTCGCTTTCGGCGATATAGCCGGTCTCCTGTGCCTCTGCCACCACGTGCTCATAGTCGGTGAGAGTCACCAGTTTGACGTTTGCATTCTCAAAAGCCTCCTTTGCCACAGGGAATCCATATGTATAAGAAGCCACCATGCCAATAACCTCGCTGCCGTTGGCGCGCAATGCCTCCACAGCTTTCAGACTGCTGCCTCCGGTTGATATCAGGTCCTCTATCACAACAACCTTTGCTCCAGGCTGAAGCTCGCCCTCTATGAGGTTGGTCAGACCGTGATCTTTTGGTTTACTGCGAACATATACAAACGGAAGGTTAAGCGCATCGGCAACAAGAGCTCCCTGAGCGATTGCGCCTGTAGCCACACCAGCCACTGCCTCGGCCTCTGGGAAATGCTCGTGGATGGCATGTATAATCTCAAGTTTCACATAGTTGCGCAGCTCTGGGAATGACAATGTCTTGCGGTTGTCACAATAGAAAGGCGACTTCCATCCCGAAGCCCATGTGAACGGGTTGTTTGGTTGCAACTTAATAGCCTTGATTTTCAACAGTTTTGAAGCAAAAGCTTTTTTCATTGAATCCATAATCGTATGTTTTTAGTTATTTACTCAGTATTCCGTTAATGTCAGTCTACCGCCCTCTCATCACACTCCTGTGGCGCAATGTATATGCTGCGGCATCTCGTTTTGATATTTTATATGTCTGCAAAGATAATGCAAAGTGATGGAATAGAAAACAAAACAGCGCTTTTTATGCCCTTGCGCCGTGGTTTTTTCGCCACATACCAGATGGCACGCAGGTGTTTGCGGCAGGCGCATGAGTCATCATCATGCAGGTCATTCATAGTCCTCGCCGTCGCATTCCAGGCACTCTCGTATGACATCCATAGTGAATCCACGACTCATGGCAAACCTTATCAGCTTGCCGTTAAGCTCATACAGGCTTGCGGCCTTCACCGACTTGCGCTTGCTTTTCAGCAGGGCGGCGAGCACGTCAGCATACTCCTGCATGTCCACCTCTGCCATAACGCGCGCCCTTATGTCCTTGTCTATGTGCTTCTGATAAAGGGCCTGCTCTATCTTCCTGCTTCCCCACTTGCTGTATTTTATCTTCTCGCGCACGAAGATACGACAGAAACGCTCGTCATCCACATACTTCTCCTCTTTGAGATGGGCCAGGATGCGTTCCTGTGCGGCGGCGTCAATCTCCCATTTGTCCAACTTCTCCTTCATCTCGTATGCGCAATGCTCTCCTGCCGCGCACATTGCCGCAAGGCGTTGCAGCGCCTCGCTCTCAGTCAGTTGTCTCTTCATGCGTCTTCCTTTCTGCTCTTATCATCCTTGCCTTGCCGTAGATGTCGTTCCTGATGATGACGTCTCCAAATCCCTCCTGTCGAAGCATAGCCGCCGTCTCATTGGCAAACGCCTCGTTTATCTCCAGGTAAAGGCTGCCGTCCGGCGCCAGATGTCCCTTCGCGAAACCGGCTATTGCCTTATAGAAGAGCAACGGGTCGTCGTCGGGGACAAACAATGCCAGGTGCGGCTCGTGCTCAAGCACATTGCGGCTCATCTCCGCGCGTTCCTTATTACATATATATGGTGGATTGGAAACAATAACATCCCACATCCTGCTGTCGCTCTTTGTGTTGAGGATGTCTTTCCTCTCCACAAGCACCCGGGCTTCATGCTCTATGGCATTAAGCAGCGCCTGTCTGGCTGCATGGTCTGAGATGTCCCACGCATACACGTCGGCGCCTGCCATGTCCTTGGCAAGGGTCACTGCGATGCAGCCGCTGCCGGTGCCTATGTCAAGCACTTTCTTCGGTTGCTCAATGCCCTCCGGGGATGTGTCATGGCTCCAGTCGGATATTATCCAGCGGCAAAGCTCCTCGGTCTCGGGTCTTGGTATGAGCACTCCGCTGCCCACACGGAACCTCCTTCCGCAGAAGTCGGCCCATCCCAGCACATATTGCACTGGCTCGCCGCTCTCCAGCCGGCATGTCATCTGCTCCAGTCTCTCTGCCGCTTCGCCACCAAGCTGCTCCACGCCGCCGCACAAAGCGTCTGCCATCGACATTGAGAAGCACTCCTCAAGCAGCATCACGGCTATGGCTTTTGACTCCCGGCGGTCGTTGTATGCGGTGTCAATGCGGCTGCACAGTTGGTTAAACGTCATCGGATGTCTCCTTTCCGCCGTCGCCGTTGGCTGTCTTCCGTTTCTTCAGACGGCCGCTTTTGCGCAGTGCCTCATTGATAATCCACTGCAACTGTCCGTTTGTTGAGCGGAATTCATCGGCTGCCCACTTCTCTATCGCCTCCATAGTGTCGGCGTCTATGCGCAGTATGAAACTCTTATTGCTGTTCTCTTTCTTTGCCATCGGTGGTTTTTTCTGTTCTCCTTATGCTTTTCTGCTGCTTAAAATTGCTTGCGACTGTCTTCGGGTGAGATGTAATAGAAGTAATAACCAGTAATTTCTCTCACTACGGCATATAGCAGGATAATCAATATCTCGCCTCTGTGCCATAGCGTCTCCATAATGCTTTGGAATGAAAGATGGTCGTCGCCGGATAACAGTTTTATTACTATCAGCAAGAGGGTTATAAGCGCAGCCGACGCCACTGTATATACTACTGCCAGCAGCCATATGCTTTTCAGATACAGACGGTGTACCCACGTGTTTAGGTAAACTATTCGCCTGAAGTCTTTCTTACGAAACTTCAGCATCCATATTCCCACTGCCAGCAGCACAAGTGACGCTGCTCCGAATATAAGCAGCGGATAATACGACTCGTCAGAAGTGAGCACCCTGATTACTCCATAGAGCATCACAAACAGTGAGAACAGCACATACATCATCCCCTCGTGCCTCGGGCGGCATGAGTATTCCATTATAATGGTTTCGCCTTTACCAAATCCAAACATCTCCTATGTCTCCTCTCATTTCCAAAACGTTGATTAATGGTGCAGCGTGCCGGTGTTTACCACAGGCTGTGCGTTGTCGTCTCCGCAGAGAACCACAAGCAGGTTGCTCACCATTGCGGCTTTCTTCTCGTCGTCAAGCTCCACTACATTGTCGGCACTCAGCTTGTCAAGGGCCATCTTTACCATAGACACCGCGCCCTCTACAATCTTCTCTCGCGCCGCGAGAATTGCTGTTGCCTGCTGGCGGCGGAGCATCACCGCGGCAATCTCTGGCGCATAGGCCAGGTAGTTTATGCGTGCCTCAACCACCTCTATGCCTGCCATCGCAAGGCGCTCGTCAATCTTTGCCTCCAGCTCTTTGTTTATCTCGTCGCTGCCGTCACGCAGAGTCAGGGCGCCGCTGTTGTGCTCTCCCTCGTCGTATGCGTACTGACCAGCCACCTGACGCAGTGCGGCGTCGGCCTGTATCTTGACAAACTTCTCGAAGGCTCCCATTATACTGGCTGCCGTTGTGATAACTTCCACATTGGCGGTCTTGGCTTGCGCCATGGTCTGAGAGTCTATTTCAAACATCGCTTTGTATGTGTCTTTCAGCTTCCATACAAGCACCATGCCTATCATTACGGGATTACCCATCTTGTCGTTGACCTTTATCGGCTCGGCGTCGAGGTTGCGGGCGCGCAACGACAGTTTCTTGGTTGTGATGAAAGGGTTCACCCAGTGATAGCCGGCTGTGGTGAAGGTGCCGCGGTATTTGCCGAAGAACATCATCACTCTTGCCTCTCCCGGCTCTATCATAACAAATCCGCACCACAGGAAAAAGGTGACAAGCAGGATAATGCCGCTGACTGTTCCGAGTGTGTATGCAAGCCAACCCTCGTCAAGAATCACGGCATATATAAACAGACCTATGCTTCCTAATGTGAGGAACAGGTTGAGAAACAGCATCAAAAAGCCGTTAACCGTCAATCCACTGAACGTAAATTCTTTCTTTTCCATAATCTCTTTTCCTTTCTGTTATTTGTTTTAATAAATTAAAAATGATATCAAAATGATATCGCAAAGATAATCACTTTTCCTGCATTCCGCCAAATAGCGGGCTGCATTTTAGCGTTAATTAACAAAAAAAGCATATCTTTGCATCACGCTTCTTATAAACAGGCTGTAAACAGCTCATTATCAGGCGGCTTGCAAGAGGGCATCAAATGCGGTGCAGAAGGGCATCAAATGCGATGCGTTCGGGCATCTTCCGCTTGCCAAAAGGGCATCTTTCGGAAAGCACCAGATGTGAGGACCGCGCGCAATAGCGCAAAGAGCGGTTTACGGGTGATGATGAGGCGGCGTGGCGCTAATGCGCGTACATTATTTATATCATACAACAACTAAGAAGAAGAGCTATGCAAACGGCATCCTACAACACAGATATAACATTCATGCGGAGGTGCATACAACTGGCAAAGAACGGCATGACGAATGCCAGGCCAAACCCCATGGTGGGGGCGGTGATAGTATGCGACGGCAGGATAATTGGCGAGGGGTATCACGTAAGATGTGGCGAGGGGCACGCCGAGGTGAACGCTTTCGCATCGGTAAGGGCCGAGGACGAGCATCTGCTGCCGCTGTCCACAATATATGTCAGCCTTGAGCCGTGTGCGCATCATGGCAAGACGCCGCCATGTGCCGACCTTATCGTGAGCAAAGGGGTAAGACGTGTGGTGGTGGGATGTGTCGATCCGTTTGCGAAAGTGAGCGGACGTGGCATCAAAAGGATACAAGACGCGGGGATAGAGGTCACCGTGGGGGTGCTGGAGGAGGAGTGCCTGAGGCTTAACAAGCGCTTCTTCACTTTCAACACGAGGCACAGACCATACGTAATACTTAAATGGGCGCAGACAACGGATGGCTTCATAGACCGCAACGGACAGCCGCTGGCTATATCAACGGACCTGACAAAGGTGCTGACTCACAAACTGAGGGCGGAGAATGACGCCATTCTTGTGGGGCGTGTGACCGACGAGCGGGAGCGGCCTCAGCTTAATGTGCGCCACTGGTATGGCAAAGACCCGATGAGGATTGTGCTCAGTCGCACGCTGGTTCCATTCGAAGGAATGAGCACCGACAGACCGATGATTCCGCAACTGATGGACGCCTTGTACGAGAGGGGTGTGCAGTCGCTGGTGGTTGAGGGCGGAGCGCAGACGCACAGGGCATTTATCGAGGCCGGTTTGTGGGACGAGCTGAGGATAGAGACTGGCACAATGGCGGCTGGATGCGGCACTGCCGCACCGCAACTGCCCATGAGCGCGAGGCTGATAAGCTGTGATGTGTACGACGGAAACACAATACGCACATATCAGAACGAGGCACAGCAGACGGCATTATAGGCCGCAAAGCACGGCAGACGGCAGCAAGGCAGCGCCTCTGGCAGTATGTAGCCATTGCAGAGAAAGGCACATGCCGACGGCAGATGACAAGAAAGAGGGAGACGGACAGGGAGGAAGGAAGAACCAAGTAATATATAAAAAGAGAGGGGCGGAATTGATTTCCGCCCCTCTTCTGTTATCTTTTAAATCGCAGTTTTACTTTGCCTGCTCCTCTGGAAGCATCACAACCTTAACGCTGTTGCCGCCACCAAGGATTACATTCTTAACAAACTGAGCAACCTTCTCAGGTGTCATGGCGCTTACTATCTGCTTATAGTCAGTCATAGTGTCCACTCCATACTCATCAAAGTTGCTGATATAGGTCAGCCAGTGGCTGTTCTTCTTGGCGTTGTCGTCGGCCTGCTTGAGCATAAGCTCTCTCACCTTGCCCAGCATATCGGCGTCAACGGTCTCGCCTAAGGCAACAACCTCATCCTCCATTATCTTCAATGCAACGTCGGCAAAGTCTGGTTTCATAGGACATACACCAACAAGTGTTGTGAAAGGAACGTCGCCTCCGAGCTGAGCAAAGCCTGCGGCACCTGCTGAATAGGCAGCACCTGCGTCCTCGCGAATCTTCTTCAGGTAAATCATTGAGAGCACCTGACCTGCCGCATCGGCATAGATTGAGTTCTCAAGAGTGAACGGAGCCTTTGTGTTATACCAGTAAATGTAAGAGTTTGCCTTAGGAGTCTCCATCTTGCGGAGGAACTTATTGGTCGTGTTTCCTACATTATAAGTGGTGACATTGCGCCAGTTCTCTTTCTCACTTGTAGCCGGAAGAGATGCGATGTATTGCTCGATGAGCGCGCGCAGGCCCGCTTCGTCATAGTTTCCGACAATATAGAATGTGAAGTCGGCGGCATTTGCCGTGCGCTCTTTTGCTATCTCAAGGATGCGGTCATAGTCTACCTTCTCCAGGTCGGACATCTCAAGCGATGCGAAACGTGGATTGTGGCAGTACAATGTGGCCTGAAGTGAGTCCTGGAATGCGCTCTCTGGCGACAAGCCTTTATTCTTAAGGGTTGTGCTTAGCATATTCATTGTAGAGGCAAAAGACTTCTCATCCTTCTTGATGTCTGTGAAATAGAGATATGTAAGCTGCATGAATGTCTCCATATCCTTAGGAGTTGTGCGGCCGCTGATGCTCTCACGGAGATTGCTGAGGTTCATATTTACGCTCACCTGCTTACCAGCAAGGGCCTTCTGGAGCTCTGTATTACTGAAGTTGCCAAGTCCGCTGGCCTCTATTATGGTGCTGAACAGCTTGCCGTTTATGAGGTCTTTCTCGCCGAGTAATGACTGACCTCCTCGTGATGTGGCTGTTATCAGCACCTCATCATCCTTGAAGTCGGTCTTCTTCATCACCACCTTCACTCCGTTTGACAACATAAGCTCTTTGTATCCGAGCTTGGTGTTCTCCTTCTCAGACACGATGCTGCCCTTGGCTGGCAACTCCTTGATGAGCGGTTCGTCCTTAACGTTGTCCACATAGGCTGTGAGTGTCTCAGCGCTAACGCCAGAGAATGTCTTCTTCAGACCCTCAACAGTAGGATATACGGCACCTTCCTTCTCGTTATTGATGCTGAGAATCACTACGTTTGAGTCGTTCTTGCTCACCAGTTCGCCCATAGCCATGCTCAAAGCCTCAACAGGTATGTTTGGAACAATCTGTGACATGAGTGCGAACTCATCCTCAATAGATGGTATTGGCTCATTTGCCAGGTAGTGATCGCGCAGCATATCGCCGTAGATATTATTCTCACGCTTGTTGCGGTTGGTGTAAACCTTCTCCAGTCTGCTCAGATAATCGGCCTTGGCACGTGCGTATTCGGTTGCTGTGAAGCCAAATTCCGCTGCACGGCGAATCTCTCTTACGGCTGCGGCAAGTGCCTCTTCGGTTTTGCCTTCTTTAGGAACGATGGTCAGAGAGAGTGCATCCTTGGTCTTGGCATAGATGTACTGCGCGTCGGAAACCATCGCCTGGATGAACGGACAGTCTGCATTCTGAGCCAGTTCGGCCAGTCGGCTGTTCACCATATCTGTCATAACGTCTGTCGCGTAACGCTGAATCAGGTATGAGAGGTCGCCTTTTGCGCTGTCTGGAATGGTCTCGTGCTTGTAGTTTACCATCAGAATGTTGAACTGCTGTTCCTTGTCCTTGTCGATGAGGATTATCGGCTCGGCATTGTCTGGCACCTGCTCGTCAACCACTGAGGCTGCGTTCTTGTGCTTCTTGATGCCGCTGAAGAGTTCCTTTATCTTCTGTTCGGTGTAGTCAACATCAATATCTCCAACCACGATGATGGCCTGATTCTCCGGATGATACCACTTATGGTAGTAGTTGCGGAGCTCTTTCGGCTTGAAGTTGTCTATCACTTCCATCTTTCCGATTGGGAATCGCTTGCCGTATTTGCTTCCAGGATAAAGCGCCTCAAGGTTGCGCTCAAGCATGCGGTTCATCGCTGAGGTGCGCAGACGCCACTCCTCATGGATTACGCCACGCTCTTTGTTGATTTCCTTCTTCTTAAGAGTGAGTCCGTTTGACCAGTCTTTAAGTATCAGCAGACAAGAGTCGAGGGCCGACTGACGTGTTGATGGCACATTGCAGATGCGGTAAACGGTCTCATCTACGGATGTATATGCGTTGAGGTCGCTGCCAAACTCCACACCGAGTCCGCGCAGATACTCAATAAGGTTGTTGCCTTTGAAGTTGTCACTGCCGTTGAAAGCCATGTGCTCAAGGAAGTGAGCGAGTCCTCGCTGAGACTCTTCCTCCTGAATAGAGCCCACACGCTGGGCTATATAAAAGTTCACACGCTTCTCCGGATAGCCGTTTTGGCGAACGTAATAGGTCAGTCCGTTGGGCAGTTTTCCCATCCTGACGGCCTTGTCAACAGGTATCGGCGGCATCTGGAAACCTTGTGCCACCACCGGTGTTATGGCTGCGACCATAAGCACAACGGTTGCTAAAAGATTCTTGATTCTCATTGTTTTTGGTTTTATTAAAATTTATATTCTGTTGCTATTCTTGCCGGCCCACAACTCCGGTTTGTGTCTCTATCACAGCAGGTTATGCGCTATAGGGCAGCACATCGTAAGTAGTATTGTAGTCCTCTTTACAGACATAGCCTGCGGTTGATGCCCGAATGGCTTGCATTCAATGCCCGAACGGTCTGCGATTGACGCCTGAATACAGCGCATTTGATGCTTAAACAGATTGCAAAAGTAATAAAAATTCACATCAACAAACACCTTATATCTATAAATCATATAATATATGACGATTTATAAACATAAAATAAACATTGGGTTTTGTTTTTTAATATTTCTTAACAGCACACTTGTCTATATAGAGAACAGCGCCTGTGAGCATGCACTCAAAGACGCTGTTAGGTATGATTTGCTATTATTTTCCGCAGAATTGATGTGCTCTGGGGAACGGAATTGTCATCAAACGACCGCACGTCACTGGCTCATCTGCCGGTGACAGCAGGCTTTACTCCTCCATTCCTACGCCCATCGACTCTCCGCCATGTTCTCCCATCTCGCCCTGTTCGCCTTCCATCTTAGGCTTCTTGGCCATCATGTTGCCGAAGTTCCATGTGAGAGTGAGGTTCACCATACGGCTCTTGTGCCAGTGTTTCTGATGTCTTGAGAATGTATCACTTGATGTATAGTTCTCCCACTGACGGCTGTTCAGGATGTCACGGCAGCTCAATGCCACTGTAAGTTTCTTGTCAAAGAAGTTCTTTCTCACTCCGAAGTCCATGCTGTAGTTGGCCTTTCGGTATCCCTGTGTTATCACCTGGCGTGCTCTGTAGCGTCCGGTAAGCTGCACGGAGATGTCGTATGGCAGCATAAGACTTGCCTGCATGCGCGCGTTCCATGTGAAATTGTCGTCGGCTTCGCCCTTAACGGTCTGGCCGTCGATGTCATAACTGAATCCGTTCAGCTTGTAATAATATGCGTTTGCGGTTGTTGTGAGGTCGAGAATCTTGAAGAACTTGTTCTTAAGAACTAACTCAAGACCTGTGCTCAGACTTCTTGCCACGTTCATAGAGGTCTGATACATCAGTCCGTCTGCGCTGCTCTTGTAGTTTATTCGCTGCATAACATCAGTGGTAGGTCTGTAATATCCGCTCACGAGTAATGAGTGTCTCTCCCATGTCTTGAGGTAGTTGAGCGAGAAAGAGTGGCTGAACTCAGGTGTAAGCTCTGGATTACCATAAGATATTATGGATGCGTCGCGGGTGTTCTTGAAGCTGTTCAGCTGTCCGCCCCATGGCCTGCGCAGACGGCGGGTGTAGTTAAGCTGCAGCTGCTGTGTCTCTGTCAGCTGGTAAGACATGAACAAACTGGGGAACAGCTCAAAGTAATCCTTCTTGAAAGCAGGCTCCCGCTTCGTGGCGTCATGCTCCTGTTCCCAGTTGTAACTCTCTGTGTTCACCTTCCAATACTCACCTCTCAGTCCTGCCATCACGCCCAACTTGCCAAACTTCATGGTAGCAGTCGCATAGAGAGCGTGCAGGTCCATGTTGTAGATAAACCTGTTATAATACTCCTTATCTTCCACCTGTTGCAGTCCGTCCCATGTGTCATCAATGAACGATTCCTGTGGAGAGTTCTCACGACTGAAGTTTCCCTGGTATCCGGCTTGCAGTGTAACGTTGTCTGATATGGCGTTCTCATAATCCAGTTTCACCTCCCATCGCTTGTTATCCACCTTTCCCGGGCGGCTCTGGAATGCGTATTCGTTTGGCATCAGGGCATCTTCTATGTACTCGGTGCTGTCCTGATAGAAGTTTTCACTTTCCATTTTCCACCTGTGGAAGTCTACAACAAAGTCGAGATAGTGCTTCTCTGAGAAGTTATGTCGGTAGTTGAACTCACCGTAATACATACGCATGTCATTGCTGCTGGTGGTCTTTCGCGTCATAATCCAGCTGTCATTGGCGCTGCCTATTGTTCCATAGTGATACGGAGTGATACTGTTGTTGTTGCCACCGCCCAGCATCATCATTCCGCTTAATGAGAAATCGTCTTTCTCTGTGGCATGCCATGTGAGTCCGCCACGCGTAAACAGGTTGTTGCCACGGCGGTTATTAGTGTTGTTGTAGGTCTGATACTGACTGTCAGAGAACGACTCCTGATAGCTGTAAGAGCCTCCCTCATTGCTTCTGTGACGGTATCCTATGTTGAGATATGCGTCAAAGAGTCCGCTGTTATAGTTGATATTGCCGCTTGCATTGGCTCTTCCTCCGGTGTTTCCACCTACCGACACCGAGCCGTAATATCCTGCCTTGCGGTCTTTCTTAAGCACGATATTGATGATTCCGGCGCTTCCTTCCGCACTGAACTTTGCCGAAGGATTGTCTATCACCTCTATTCTGTCAATGCTCTCAGCGGGCAACTGCTGTAATATCTCTGCCCTGTTGTCGCTGGTGAGACCGCTTGCCTTACCGTTGATCCATACCTCCACGCTTGAGTTTCCACGCAAAGAGATGTTTCCGTCGTTGTCAACCTCAACCGAAGGAATGTTCTCAAGCACGTCAGAAGCTGCTCCGCCGGCGTTGAGTATCTCCTGAGAGACATCGAATGACTTACGATCCACCTCAAGTTTCATCGACGAGCGCTGACCGGTTACTGTCACCTCGCCCAGCATCTTGCTGTCTTCTGACATGTAAAGCATCTTGAAACTAACGCTGTGGTCATCCTCCGTGATGCTGAATTTGCGCTGAACGTCCTTGTATCCCATATAAGATAAGGTGAGGACATACTTCCCGTTAGGCAGTCCTGAGATATTAAACGTACCGTTCTCGTCGGTGATGGCACCCTTGAGGTTCTTTGTCTGGCCCTCAACTGATACCATAGCGTTAACAAACTGGAGAGATTCATTGGTGTTCTTGTCGATAACACGACCCTTCACCGTACCCTGCGCAAAGGCGCATACAGTGCTCATCAAGAGCAAAAAACTTACTATAAATCGATTCATAACATTTCAATTGATGCACAAACAGACATTACGTTTAATCTGTTATGGCTTTTTTCACAGCTTTTAAGATTTCTGTTTGAAAATCGGGCGCAAAGGTAGTATGTTTTTATAAAATATCCAATAAATAACGATTCGTATGGAATAAAAATGAAATAAAATGCTTACCTTTGCAACCGTGTTGCACAAACAGACTGCCTCTTTCGGCTCTTCACCATTGACATGAAGCGCAAAGGCATAGCGACTGCAACCAAACAGTATGGGGTCCCATAGTTCAATGGATAGAACAAATCTCTCCTAAAGATTAGATCCGAGTTCGATTCTCGGTGGGACTACTGTCTTATCGCCATACATCTCACAATCACCGGAAATGTATTTCATAACCACTGAGGATGTATCTCACAACCGCCGGAAACGCTTCTCGCAGCTACCGGGGATGTATCTAAAAACCACCGGGAACGCATTTCATAACTCACTGATTATCAAACAACAATAAATCCCATTGCAAAACAGCGGCAACTGCATTGCAATGGGATATCAAACGCGCCCCATTCGGGCATCAAACACAACGTAAAAGAGTATCGAACGGAACGTGAAAGGACATCAAACAGAAAACGACCGGATATCATGCTGACCTCAAATCAGTTTCATATACTCCTCAATCATCTGCTTTGCCACGTCCGTATTCTCAAATCTCCGCACATACTCGCGGCTTCTCTCTATCCTCTCCTGACGCCCCTCGCTGCCCACAAGCAGTGACTTTATGGCGTCGGCCATGGCCTTGTCATCATCGGGAGAGACATAAATGCAGTCGGGTCCGCCTGCCTCCTCAAGACAACTGCCCGTGCATGCCACCACAGGAAGGCCGCACTGGATGGCCTCTATTATAGGAATGCCGAATCCCTCATACCTTGACGGATAGACAAACAGCTCCGACATCTGATAGAGCGACGGCAAATCGCTGTCGGGTATGCCATGAAGTATGCGCACCCTGCCGCCCAGTTCGTGAGCGTCGGCATATTCCCTGACCTTGTCGGTGTACTTGGTGTGACGGCCTACAATGACCAGCGAGATGTCATCGGGCACATAATGCAGCGCCTTCACTGCCAGAAGCACGTTCTTCCGCTCCTCTATCGAACCCACGTTGAGTATGTAACGCGCCGGAAGATCATAGCGGGCGTGAACCTCCTGAAGCTTACTCTCACCCTCTTTCTCCCTGAACCGTATGCCACAACTTTGATAAACAACATCGATACGGTCCTCAGGGAAGTTGCTGTATGCCATTATGTCACGCTTGGTACATTCACTGATGGCTATGATTCGGTCCGCCTCACGGCACGTAAGACGAAACTTCAGAGCGTAAATCTTCGTGTCCAGCCAGTTGTAATATTCCGGATGGCGCATGAATATAAGGTCATGTATTGTCACAATGCTCTTTATCCCGGCACGGCGGAGCCCTAAAGGCAGCTCACCCGACAGCCCGTGAAAGAGCGTTATGCCATCTTTCTTCAGGTCATCGACAATTCCCCAGGTACGCCAGAGCGCCTTCGACAGCGCGTTTGATGCCTTGCGGGGATACGCATAGCCTACTGTCTCATCCTCTTTCACCTGCAACCGCAGGTCATCTCTGCCCTTGTCGGGTGCATACAGCACATACCTGAGCCCTTTCGCGGCATGAGACGCAAGCGAGTTGATGAGCGTACGCCCGTAACTTCCCAGTCCGGTACCATTGCGTACGATGCGTTTCGCGTCGTAACCTATCTTTATATTGTCTTTATCCTGCATATCTTCTTATGCTGTTTTT
>JAFQGS010000035.1 GCA_017415455.1 Prevotella sp. | reverse complement strand
TACCGTGAGAGGTTTGTATTGTTTGCTTTCCATTGTATTTTATTCGTTAAATAGATATTACCAGTCTCTGAACAATTCAAAACCGAATCTGCAGCCCACACCTTCGAAGGAGGCGTTCTTCGTTGCTACGAATATACCCATCGAGAATATCCTATTAGTAAATCCATATCCCCATTCCATATACGGATGAAGATGCTCCACAAATAAAGAATTCACATAGATTCTTTCCGTTTCAATATAACGTCCCACTAAGGGCAGATGTGCCATAATCATAAGAGGCGACTCGTATGTGGCGTTCGTGGACACATAATATTGCGAGGCGTTATACCAGTTGCTGTTCAGCAGCTGGAACTCGCCCGTCCAGTCGTCGTCCCATCCTCCTGGGATATTCTCCTCCCTGAAGTTCCTATAGTCAAGGAAGTACGCGTCTTTGTCTCTTGACGTATAGAAACCTCCACTTAACCTCAAGGATAATGAGCGAAGACTATACAAAGGCTTATGCCACGATGCGTCCAGCTCTATGCGCTCATAATCCATATTTGATTCGCCGACACCTTTTATGGCGCGCTCATAATCAGCGGTAAACACGGGCCCTTTGCTCTGCCATGGACGCAATTGAAGTCTAATTGCAGGTGCGAATGATATGTATTTGTAAGGTTTCTGCGCCAGCACAAATCCTGTCTTGTCAACTGCTGTTCGTCTGTGGAAGATGAATCCGGGCTGAATGGTCCATTGTTTTCCTAAATCCACATTATTATATAGCTTCACGTAGAAGTCTTTAAAATAGTCAAGATTCATCTTGCTCCAGTCTATAGAGTCAAGAGTCTCGTTTTTTACCTGTTCGCTGATTCCCGAATTGCTTATTCTGTTGCCATTTCCTATTTCCAGTTCAAGATAGCCGTTCTTTTTCTTATTATAAGAGAGACGTATCGGCATTCTGTAGTATAACTGTTTCTGCTTGAAGGAGTAGCTGGCCTTAAGATATAGTGATATGCTGCTGTTGTTGGTAAAATTATAGTTTCCTCTTACCTTCATCTTATATGTTATGCCCTTATTGTGGCTATAACTCAAATACAAGGGGTTCAGAATGGGTGATATGCGATAACTACCCTGGTCGTCCTCGCCAAAGTTTCCCTTTATTCGCTCTATGAGATAGTCGCCTATTTCTTCTATCGGAGAGTCCGTCTTGTTATCCTTTTCTTTCGTTGCCTTTCGTTCTCTTGCCACAGAATCGTGCGTGATGTATAATTGCTCTTCCTCAGATGTCAGACTATCAGGCCTGATAAGACCCATCAGCGTGCGGTCGTGACTGTTTGATATGTCGCTGGAGAGTTCTATGGGCAGGTCGTAAACGGAGAAGAAGTCTGAACTCAGTTTGTTACCAAGAAACTTGAAGTCAGAGCTGATAGAACACATTGCAGGGTAGAGGGATTTCAGTCCGCATCCGTCTCCCATTATTATATTGACGTTAAACTTTATCATGTCGTACTCACCTTCAAGCATGACACGTATTATTCTGCCGTCTTCGTTTCTCACCACCGCGGTCCCACTTACAAGCTGGATGTTGATTTGTCGGGGCTTGAATATTATCTCTGAGCGGTCTGGCGTTATCTCTGTTATAGAATACTTATACAATCGCTTGTTTGGCTCAGAGAAAGGTGATATCAGGTATCCGCCAAATAAATAATTTCCATAAATAGTCGGCATCAGGAATGTCTGCATGAACTCCATGGCCTTACGGTTGTGAGGGACTGTTCCTGTATTTACTTGTATGCTACTGTCAAATTTGTCGTAATCTACAATTTTTATCTTTGAATAAGTTTCGCCAATATACTGCTTGTTTCCTCGTGCTATTGAGTACATTGACGGTATAACCATTAAAGTGACATTACGTTTGTCAATATCAATGTTCTGTCTCACATAGACAGTAAGGCTGGTGTCTTCTTCGCATCTTGTTATACTGCTGTGATATCTGAATGTCTTATTCAGCAAAGAGTCATTGCTGCTCTTGGCTTCAGCATGGCATGGACTACAGAGCAATGCCATGAGTAATAGTATTACGCTCATAATATTCAGATTCATAAAGGCAAAGATACGAAAAAATCCGAATTTACATTTATAGTAGATTGTTTTTTCTTGTCAGTGACGATGTTTACAAGAATAATTATTGTATGGGACAAAAAAAGACGCCACGTTGTGTGACGTCTCTTGTATTGTTGAATTCTGATCTTAGGTACTATCCAAGATACTTTATAAGGATTTTTGCATTTCCGCTATCACGAAGCTTTGCGATGCTTTTCTCTCTAATCTGTCTTACGCGCTCACGTGTAAGTCCCAGCTGGTCGCCGATTTCCTCCAGTCCTTTCTCATGACAACCTATACCAAAGCATTCACGAATAATTGTTATCTCTCTTTCTTTCAATACCTTACTGAGTACGCTGTTCAGTTCCTGTGCCATTGACTCATGGTCAACGACACGGTCTGTACGACTGTCCTCGCCACTTGGCATAACGTCAAGCATACAATTGTCCTCACCATCCTGGAATGGAGCGTCAATACTTACATGATGTCCGTCTGCCGCAAGAGACTGTCCTATCTTCTCCTCGTCAATATTCGTTGCCTCAGAGAGTTCGGATACTGACGGATGGCGTTGAAACTCCTGCTCAAATCTGTTTATCTCATGATTGATTTTATTGAGCGAACCAACCTGATTCAATGGCAGCCTTACGATACGGCTCTGTTCTGCTATGGCCTGAAGTATGCTCTGGCGAATCCACCATACCGCATATGAGATGAATTTGAAACCACGTGTCTCATCAAACTTCTGAGCAGCTTTTATCAAACCTATATTTCCCTCGTCAATAAGGTCGGTCAGCGAGAGACCCTGATGCTGGTACTGCTTGGCTACTGATACCACAAATCGCAGATTGGCGGTTACAAGCTTATTCTTGGCAATCTCACCTTCCGGACCACCTTTCTTAATCTTCTGAGCAAGTTCTATCTCCTCGTCAATGGAGATGAGCGGAGCTCTACCAATTTCAACAAGATACTTGTCCAGCGCTTCGCTGGCACGGTTTGTGATGCTTTTCTGAATCTTTAGTTGTCTCATTGTATATCCTAAAAACTATATAAATGACTGATTATTAAGGAATTAAACAATATCAGCCGATAAATCGGCACAAAGGTACAAAAAAAATCAATATGTTGTATTGTTTTTGACATTTTTTTGTAAAAACATTATTAAATATAAGTAGCTGGAGTAAATCTGCCTGTGGTGATATTCCAGAAGGCTGCCAGCTGTGTATAATTGCCGTAAATCCTTGATATTGCATTCCTCTTATACCTAATCACCATACTTTTAGCACCTAAACACCATACTTTTGATACATAAACACCATACTTTTGATACATAAACACCATACTTTTGATACATAAACACCATACTTTTGATACATAAACACCATACTTTCTGTATTATAGTAATTGTTTGATGCTATTTCAAATTAATCACTTAAAATTAATAATGAAGGGACTAAATAC
>JAFQGS010000034.1 GCA_017415455.1 Prevotella sp. | reverse complement strand
TATGGGTGGAGCACTTACTCCGTTTGTGGTTATTCCTGTTATGCAGATGCTTGGTTGGCGTTCTGCCTTCTATATCTTAGGTGCAGTAGGAATAGTCTGGGCAATCGTATGGTATTGGTATTATAGGGACAATTCTCCTGCTGAGGATGAGGCCAATGGCAATACAACAGAACCAGAACCAGTGTCTGCTGACAATAACGCAGGCTCGTCATCATTCTGGAGAACATGTGTGAGCTCAAGGCAGTTCTGGATAATATGCTCAATGTATTTCTTCTATGCATTTGGTAGCTGGTTCTTCTTCAGTTGGTTCCCAACCTTCATGGAACTTGGACGTGGGTTTGATAAGACTGAGTTGACATATGCAGTGGCAGTGCCATTCGTGATGAGTATGATAGGAAATATAGCGGGAGGTTATCTGACAGACAAGTTATCAGCAAAATATGGTCTCAAGGTAGGTCGTAAGGCAATAGGCTCTGCCTCACTTGCCATAAGTGCGGTATGTATGTTCCTTGCGGCATTCATTCCTGGAAAGATTGCAGTCTTCGTATTTCTCTCATTGTGCTTCGGCATATTCGACTTGATGCTGCCTTCAGCATGGGCTTTGTGTATTGACCTGGGAAAAAAGAATGCAGGAACAATATCTGGTGCCATGAATACAGCTGGCAATATTGGCGGTTTCTGTTGTGGAATACTTTTTGGTTATCTTGTACAGGTGTCAGGCAACTTCAATCTGCCTTTGTACATGATATCAGGAATGTTGCTTGTAAGTGCAGTGCTGTTCTCAATGATTAATCCAACGAAACCGATATTAAGTAGTAAGGAATAATCTTGAACATATATATTATAATATGTGTGGGTAACTTAGTGTTGCTCACATTTTTTTATATAAAAACGGCGTTGTGATTTTTCTTACACAACGAATTTCACTTCGTTCATCAACACGTCGTTAAATTCGTTTAATTAGTTAAATTCGTTGTTGTTTTTATTTCTTACCATTTATCATCATAATTCATAAAAAAGAGACTGTCCAACTTTTGTTGTCAGACAGCCTCTTTTGTATTGTTGTTGATAGTTTATCTGAGTTTCTCGAATACTTCTTTCAGTGAGTTCTCGTTCCCCACGTTTCCTGGGAAAATGATATATGGGAACTTGTCCGTCATGATACAGGGCACGCTTGATACTATCTGTCCCATTACCGTTGCTGTCTTCACGTGAAGTCCTTTTGTCAGGATGTCATGCGATGTAATACCACCCTTGGCAACAAGATATGTTGGTGAGTATGGCAGGTGCTCAACAATACTTACAAGAAAATCAGAAACAATCTGTCCCAATTGCTGTCGCTTGTCAGCATCGTCTATTCTTACCTCTTTCCTTGCTGTGAATATTACCGGTGTCAGACCTGAGTCGGAGAGTTTCAGGATAGTATCTCTCACCTCGTTTAGTAATTCCTCCGGCTCGTCTAATATCCTGTCAATGGGTAACTCTATGCCAGATGTTCCGTTGCTGTCAAGCAGCTGGTTTAACTGGCTTGTGGTTTTCTTCACATGAGAGCCGACAATAAAGCATCCTACACCTTCTCTTCCTGCAAGAATGTCACGGCCTAATAGCGGTATGTCCTTGATACTACTAATGGCCTTTGGCAAAGATGAAGAGCTTCTGATAACAACAGCACCGTCAAAATCCTTGACTTCCTCAAGGAGGTTGTCTGTGAAATGAGTCAGTTCATCATAAGACTTAGCGTTCACGATAATATATTCATCAGGTGTTCCACCTTTCTCCTTTATATAGTCGTACAGAACAGAAGTCTTATATGCGAATACATTGTCGTTGGCAAATTCAGTCTCAGATACAGGTATCAGCCTGTCTCCATCCCTCATATAATGAAT
>JAFQGS010000033.1 GCA_017415455.1 Prevotella sp. | reverse complement strand
GCGTAAAAATAACGCAAATTATTTGGCCGTTTCATAATCTTTTCCTACTTTTGCGTTAAATATACGCAAAAGAGTATGAGTGAACAGAGTTTTTGTTACAAGTATCCGCATCCTTCGGTAACTGCCGATTGTGTTATTTTTGGGTTTGATGGGGTTTCCATTAAGGTACTATTAATTCAGCGTGGCATTGAGCCATTCAAGGGCAAATGGGCATTCCCGGGTGGTTTTATGAAGATTAGTGAGACTGCCGAGGAGTGTGCGAAGCGCGAGTTAGAGGAGGAAACAGGACTGAAGAATGCTTCAGTTGAGCAGTTCTATACCTTTTCCGATGTAAACCGCGACCCTCGTGAACGAGTAATAACCGTTGCACATTATGCTCTTGTACGACTCTCTGAGGTCAAAGGTGGCGATGATGCATCATCGGCTTGTTGGTTCTCAATGGCCGAGGTGCCGAGCCTGGCTTTCGACCACGACCGCATCTTGCGTATGGCTGTGAATCGTTTGAAGGAGCGCATCTGCTTTGAGCCCATCGGCTTTGAACTATTGCCTGAGGAATTTGATTATGACCCAGAACTGACAGAAAGACAAACACCTATTCTTACTGCACGAAGAGTATCATCAGATGGAAAAGTGTGCATAGAAGGATATTCAAATGGTGCAATAAAAGTTTTTTCTATTCAAGAAAGGAATTCCATAAGGACTCTGATAATGGAAGAAGATAGTTTTATTACAAAATAATTGCATAGTCAAGTTGTCCACAATAAAAATCGTGCGAAAACTTACTCTCGCTATGCAGAGAACGAGATGGATAAGTATGAAACACAATTGCGATATGCAGCCCAGGCAGATGATAAAGCTGCAACATATCTTCGTTGGGCTGCTGATGCATTAAAGAAACAATAATAATATCTATTGGTATGGCAAAAACTATTAAAATAACTCGAGGCGAGTGGTTTGCTATCGAGCGAGAGAAGGCAAGGCAAAAAGGTTTCTATTTCGTTGAGGATTTAGGTCATTGGTCTGAGAGTGATCGCGAAATCTATTTGAAATATCACCAGCCTATGAAAATTCTCTATATTCACGGTCTGTCGTCATCCGGCTCTTCTGGTATAGCAGATAGACTACGCAGGTTTATGCCTAATGATATTATTTTTTCACCCGACCTGCCCATTGAGCCGCAGGAGGCTCTTACGATGCTTAAAGAACTGGTTGAGCATGAGCATATAGACCTTGTTATCGGAACCTCCATGGGCGGTATGTTTGCTCAAAAACTGAGAGGGGTCAAGAAGATACTGGTTAATCCATCGTTTCATGTTTCGCGTTCAATGCGAACTAAATTGGGTATGAACGAATTCTTCTCACCCCGAACAGATGGCGCTACCCATTATGAAATAACTGAGGAGTTGTGTGACAGATACGAGGAGTTGGAGAACGGACAGTTTGACAACCTTGCTGATGAGCAAGAGATTACTCTCGGGCTCTTCGGGACGGCAGACGATGTTATTAACTGTTCAGAAGAATACAAACAGTATTATACTCGCTTCCGTCAATTCGATGGTGGCCATCGCCTTACTGAGAAAGATATAAAGTTCTCTTTGCTCTACGAGATCGAACAATGCAGAAAACAGATTGTGAGATTAGAAGTTGACAATTCACAAGACCCATTATGGAAAAGATTCTTTCAAAAGCTATAACACTTGCCCTCAAAGCCCACGAAGGACAGGTTGATAAATCGGGAATGCCTTATGCCGGGCACATTATGCGTGTAATGGCTGCCGGTAGAACGATAGATGAAAAGATTGTCGGTGTTCTGCACGATGTTGTGGAAGATACAGAGTGGACATTTGAAGCACTACTCGATGACGGTTTCCCTATGCATATTGTAGATGCACTGCGGTGTGTAACAAAGCTCTCGGACAGCGAGCCTTATGATGAGTTCATCGAGCGTGTTAAGACTAACCCATTGGCTGTTGCTGTGAAGATTAACGACCTTACCGATAATATGGATATTCGTCGTTATAAAGAACTATCCGACTGGGATGTAAAACGCCTAAGAAAGTATTTGAGGGCATATCAGGAACTTACAAAGTAGAGAGGATGATAAAATTATACCTTGACATAGATGGCGTTTTACTCCACACAAAGAATACTCGTGTTGCAGAATGTGCCGCCGAGTTCATCGATTATGTGACAACCCATTTCGATTGCTATTGGCTTACGACACATTGTAAGGGAGATGCTACTACAGCACAGCAGTATTTAGCTGAATACTTTCCCGCAGAAGTAATGGAGAAAATCAAGTGCATAAAGCCCACTAATTGGGATGCTTTGAAAACTGACGCCATTAACCTTGATGAGGAGTTTTACTGGTTAGACGACTATCCTTTCAGGGCAGAACTTGATGTGCTCAAGCAATATAACTGTGAGGGACGATGCATTGTTGTGAATCTTCATAATGATGAGGAATTAAAGAGCATCAAGGTAAAATTAGGGATGAAATTGCTAGAACGTAAAATCTCCGTTAGTTTTAGATGGAATGCATGGCGAAGAGGTGTCGGTTTCGATATTGCGTCAACAGCATATCTAAATGAAGATGAAAAGAGATATCTAATAAAAAGTATGGAGGCTATTGCAGACTCATATGGAGTCCTTAAATGGACTGATGAGGAGTTAGAGTTGCTGAAACGAATAAAGGACTATAACTATCACATTGAATATTTGCTTCGAGAGTAAAATTACGTCTTTGCGTAAAAATAACGCAAATTATTTGGCCGTTTCATAATCTTTTCCTACTTTTGCGTTAAATATACGCAAAAGAGTATGAGTGAACAGAGTTTTTGTTACAAGTATCCGCATCCTTCGGTTACTGCCGATTGTGTTATTTTTGGGTTTGATGGGGTTTCCATTAAGGTACTATTAATTCAACGTGGCATTGAGCCATTCAAGGGCAAATGGGCATTCCCAGGTGGTTCTATGAAGATTAGTGAGACTGCCGAGGAGTGTGCGAAGCGCGAGTTAGAGGAGGAAACAGGACTGAAGAATGCTTCGGTTGAGCAGTTCTATACCTTTTCCGATGTAAACCGCGACCCTCGTGAACGAGTAATAACCGTTGCACATTATGCTCTTGTTCGACTCTCTGAGGTCAAAGGTGGCGATGATGCAGCATCGGCTTGTTGGTTCTCAATGGCAGAGGTGCCGAGCCTTGCTTTCGACCACGACCGCATCTTGCGTATGGCTGTGAATCGGTTGAAGGAGCGCATCTGTTTTGAACCTATCGGCTTTGAACTATTGCCTGAGGTTTTTACTATGACAGAGTTGCAGAATCTCTACGAAGCTATATTGGAGGTGAAGTTCGACCGCCGCAACTTCTACAACAAAATGCTTAAACTCGGCATACTCTCTGAGGCAGAGCCACGCCCTGCAAACGCATCACGTCGCACTCCGAGCAAGTACCGATTCAATGCAGAAAAATATACAGAGCTGAAACAGAAAGGATTTAGATTGGAATTTTAAAGCAGGAAAGAATATGTATAACAATAAGATATTAGGTGCAATAGTTGGTGATATTGTTGGCTCAACAAGAGAATGGCACAATGTAAAGACTGAGGATTTTGAGCTGCTGCCCCCAGGTAGCCGTTTCACCGATGACACGGTGATGACCTTAGCCGTTGCCGAGTGGTTGATGACCGACCCAACACATAGCGAGAGAACACTTATTGAGTGTATGCAACGCTTGGGTCGCAAGTACCCCAATGCCGGCTATGGCGGAATGTTCAGCCGATGGCTCATCACAGAGAATCCTAAACCATATAATAGCTTCGGTAATGGCTCTGCTATGCGAGTGAGTCCTGTTGGCTTGTATGCCAACTCGTTGGAGGAGGCACTTGAGCTTGCCCGTATTACTGCATCGGTAAGCCATAATCACCCCGAAGGTATCAAGGGCGCACAGGCCATTGCTGCAGCCATCTATCTGAAACGAACGGAGGAATTTGATACAAAGGGAAAAATCAAACGATTTGTAGAGCAGAATTTTGGTTACGACCTTGATATAAACATCAGAGATATACGTAACGATTACTCCTTTGATGTAACTTGTCAAGGCAGCGTTCCTATTGCCATTATGGCATTCCTACAAGAACCATATAGTGCAGAAACGGCTATACGCCTGACTGTGTCGATGGGTGGCGATTCTGATACTATCGGTTGTATGACGGCATCAATCGCAACAGCAGAAAGACCCCACGTAATAAGCAGCAGTAGTCTATCTTCAGAGATTGAAGAACGATGCAGAAGACTTCTCCCTCCCGACTTATTGGATATTAACGACCGCTTCCTGGCTTTTATCAATCGTCCATTACATCAATCCTATGAAGTATGGGGTAAGGGTATTATCTATGCAGGTGAATATCCTGGTGACAAGAATGGAGAAATTGCCAAACAGAAAATCGCACGGATGTATCACTTCGGCATCCGACACTTCATCGACCTTACCGAGGAAGGCGAACTGCGCCCTTATAATCATTTGCTACCATGTGAGACAACATATACCCGCTTCCCGATTACTGATTGTGGCGCACCAAAGAATATTGAAAGCGTTCAACGCTTGCTACTGCGCATTGAGGAACTCAAGAAGATGGATGGTTATGTGTATGTACATTGCTGGGGAGGTGTCGGACGTACGGGAACTATTATAGCGTGTTATCTGGCTCAAAATTGGGATGAGCCCGATTTGAACAAAACTTTAGAGGTGCTTCGCAGAAACTTCACAAAAATGCCAAAGTCGGCATATAGGGAAACACCAGAGACGAAAGAGCAGATAGACTTTATTGAGCGATTCATAAACACCGGCAAGTCATATAAGAAAGATAAAGCCAAGCGAGTCGCTGATTCTATTCGTGGCTGCCTTATGGCAGGTGCAGCAGGTGATGCGCTTGGCTATGAGGTGGAGTTCATGAGACGTCGCGCCATTCTCTCTCGCTTTGGAGAGCAAGGAATAACCACGTTTGCTCTTGACGGCAACGGCAAGGCGCTTATCAGCGATGATACGCAGATGACGCTCTTTACTGCCAACGGAATGCTGATGGGCCTTACACGCGGATATATGCGTGGCATCGGTGGCCGTCCAGAGAAGTATGTTGATGGAGCATATCTTGATTGGTATTATACCCAAACAGGAAGAAAAAAGGAAATCCTGATAAATGATTTTCATTATACATGGCTGCGCGACTTACCCGAGATGGCTCACCGTCGTGCTCCTGGTAATACCTGCTTACAAGCATGTGAGAGCATGTTCCGAGGAAAGCCTGTTCTTAACAACAGCAAAGGTTGTGGAGGTATTATGCGTGTAGCCCCGATGGCACTGCTTGATGCAGGATATGCGTCAAGAAGCGAGAATTGTTATTCGATAGAAGAACTTGCTGAGGCTGGTGGCGAGATAGCTGAGTGCACTCACAAACATCCTCTCGGTTTCTTGCCGGCATCACTGCTCACGGTGCTGCTATATAAAGTTGTCCCGATGACGCCAGAACAGGTCTGCGAGGAGATAGACGGTATTGTAGCCGATACTGTGAATATTCTTGACCATATCTATAAAGGCAAGTATGAATATGACAAACGATACTTAGAGGAGCTTACGAATAAGGCTGTGCTGTTGGCTCACTCCAATCTTTCAGACGCTGACGCCATCCGCCTTTTGGGTGAAGGCTGGGTTGCTGAGGAGGCCTGGGTAATTGCACTCTTCTGTGCTATTCGCCATATTGACAGCGTGGAGGATGCGATTATTGCGTCGGTAAACCACGACGGCGACAGTGACTCAACTGGTTCTATCTGCGGTAATATTATGGGTGCGATTTATGGTTATGAGCATATCAAGAATCGCAATATCTTTTGCCCCAAGGGTAAGCAGTTGGAAGAAACACTCGAGCTTTCTGATATTATCCTTGCTCTTGCCGACGATCTCGCTACAGGCTGCGTCATCAGCGAGTACGACCCAATAGACACTCCCGAAAAGCAACAGTGGTATGAGCGTTACTGCCAGATGAAACCAACAGGTATCAAGTAATAATTAACCAACACTAATTGTAATATCTTATGTTGATGCCAATTCCAAATGCAAGTCACATCCGGACAGAATGAAGGCTCCATTCGGACTGAATGCGATGTTCAAACGAAGTCTGACTGAGTAGAGGATTTCCCATATTCAAAGTGAATAAAAAGACATTATAGTATATATACACAAAAGGCTTGTATCGTTATGAATACAAGCCTTTTATGTAAATTTAATGAATTGTTTAATTAAATCAGAGCTTTACCGAGGAAATGTCTATTAAGTTGTTGGCTATCGCATAGATTGTCAGTCCTGCCGGACTATGAATCTGCAGTTTTTTAGCAATGTTCTTTCTGTGGGTTATCACTGTGTTTACAGATATGCACAACTTATCCGCAATCTCCTTGTTTATCATTCCCTGCACAAGACAGATGATCACCTCTTTCTCTCGCTCGCTAAGACAGTCTTTCGCATTAGGATTGGAGTTTATCATCTGTGAGATTCGTGTGGACACATCATCTTTCTTTGACTTATCCTCAAGATATTTTATCGCCGGTATAAAGATTTTCTCCTCCACCTGAGTGTGCATCTCCAGCCAAGTCTCAGTATCATATAAGGTATGCAATGCGTCTATGAGCTGATTGTTCTTATACTGATTGTTGGGGAAATATTTAATTATGATATTCTTCAGCTCCTTCAATCTCCTGTCAATATGACCATGGTTCTTTGAGAATGTCTCTATATCATAGCCGCTGACAACAGTTCCTGTCAGCAGTCCCTCCACATACGGGAACACGGTCTTCTCCTCATAACGCATATGATGACACATCTCTCTTACATACTCATCATAGAGTTGCATGATGAGGTGGGCCAGACTGTCATTATGGTCTAACGCAGTATCAAGCTGAACGCGTATGGCTGGCAGTTGGAAATTGATATAATACTCGTGAGAAGACTTGAGGTAATGAAGCAATGTAGGCAATGAATATCTTGAGGAAGCGTCAGGGTCCAGATATCCGTTTACGGAGTAGTTCACCACAGCCAGGAACGTGAACGTATCCACATGATGTTCCTCACATACCTCCCATACCGTTTTGTCACCGAAGCCCAGGTTCAGACCAAAGCGGCCCAAACTCTGCAGAATATCACAATTGTCTGCGATAAGAGAAATCATCTTATCGTTTGCCTCATACACTTTATGTTCCTTCATCTCTCACTAAATATCACAATTTCTTATTGCATTGCATTAAATATTGTGAACCTGGTATGCAAAATAACAAAAATTATTTGTCTTCCGCAACATCTGTGAGACATTTTTTAGAAATCAATTGAATAGCCAATGCCGACATCAAAAGTTCTCTCTATCTGCTCTCCACAATATTTTCTGCGTCCATATTCTACTTTCACCACAAGGTTTTCCAGCGGAGAAATATTTGCACCTACGGTCAGTTTATTCATTCTGACATCTGTAAAAACGCCATCATACCTTACGAAAGGAACAAGTTGCATCTTCCCGTTGGTAGCATCAAACAACGTTGCCAAGTCATATCCAGCCTCCACGCCTGCTGTCTTTGCATCATTGTCTGTACAATAGATAGCAGAGCCGTCAACAGTCCATCCGTTATTCTCGTATGCGAAGTCCACACCACCATAGGCCAGTCCGTTATCACCGATGAAATCAGCCGGTTTTCCGAAACCTACCATTCCACAAGATGAGGTACCCCAGTATCCACTCAGACCGATATTCAATCCGTCAATAAGATTAGAATGGGCTATACGCGCGGCAGCACCCAGCATCTTGGATCTCTTGAATGGTGCGTCAAAATAAGCAAGTGCAGCCAGTTCGTATGACCATTTACCTGCTTCTCCCCACAGAGCCACTCCCGTCTCATGCCATGTCATAGGCAATATAGCAGCCTCGCTCTCCGGGTCATATATTGTCAGTGCTGGTCCTCCACTGTTTGTCAGGCCTACCGGTACTCCTATTATTCCGGCCTTAACATTAAATGCGTTTGAGAATGACTTATTCACATAAAACAGGTTTGTAGCGAAATTATCACCGAAGTTGTTCCCCCACTCTCCCTCATCATAGAAACGCTCATACTCGAACTCAGCTGTAACAGTCCACCCTTTTCCAAGTCTCAGTTCTCCAGAAAGTACTATATGCGGGAAATCCCACAATGTGCGCTCCTCGCCATAATACTTATGTCCATAGTTCACCTCCGTATAGGCACTTCCAGTGAAAATCTTCTCATCGTTGCCCTCCTGCTCTGAGGCATCAGCAACCATGCAGACAACTGCCGCAAGTGCAGTTGCAGTCAATCTTAAATATCCCATAAATTATCATTAAATTAGCGCTTGCAAAATTCGCACTTTATAGGAATATACGCAATACCCAAAAATGATGATTTCCACACGAGCAGCAATTCCCGTTAATAATTAATTATAATTAGCGCAGGGTGTTTCCTTACTGTTACACATCAATCAACACCTTATATAATTAAACAACGAGACACATCGGAATGATGTATCTCGTTATTTGAATTATAGTTATATGATTTTCTGAATTACTTCGCGTAAGCCACAGATCTTGTCTCACGGATAACAGTAATCTTAACCTGACCCGGATAAGTCATCTCATTCTGGATCTTTGTTGCTATCTCGCCGGACAATGCCTCTGTCTCCTTGTCATCCATCTTGTCTGCACCTACAATAACGCGCAGCTCACGACCCGCCTGTATAGCGTAAGTCTTTGTCACTCCCGGATAACTCATTGCAATTGCCTCAAGATCATTCAGACGCTTGATATACGCCTCCACAATCTCCCTTCTCGCACCAGGACGCGCACCACTGATAGCATCGCAAACCTGCACGATAGGAGCAAGAAGTGTATTCATCTCCATCTCATCATGGTGAGCTCCGATTGCATTGCAGATATCTGGTTTCTCCTTGAACTTCTCTGCAATCTTAGCTCCGTAAAGTGCGTGTGGCAACTCACTCTCCTCATCTGGCACCTTACCTATATCATGCAGAAGACCAGCTCTCTTTGCTTTCTTAGGATTCAGCCCGAGCTCAGAAGCCATTACGGCACAGAGGTTTGCAGTCTCACGTGCATGCTGCAACAGGTTCTGGCCATAACTTGAGCGATACTTCATCTTTCCGATGATTCGTATCAGTTCCGGATGCAATCCATGAATACCAAGATCTATAGCGGTTCTCTTACCTGTCTCTATCACCTCATTCTCAAGCTGTTTCTTCACCTTTGCCACAACTTCCTCAATACGTGCAGGATGTATTCGTCCGTCGGCAACAAGCTGATGCAATGCCAGTCGGCACACCTCACGTCTGATAGGATCGAAAGCCGATATGACGATTGCCTCCGGTGTGTCGTCAACAACAATCTCCACACCTGCAGCCGCCTCCAAAGCTCTGATGTTTCGTCCCTCGCGTCCGATGATTCTTCCTTTCACCTCATCGTTGTCAATATGGAAGACGCTTACAGAGTTCTCTATGGCAGTCTCTGTAGCCACTCGCTGTATTGTCTGTATGACAATCTTCTTTGCCTGAGAGTTAGCATTGAGCTTTGCCTCGTCCATTATCTCGTTGATGTAACTTGCCGCATCTGTTCTTGCCTCATCCTTAAGGCTCTCAACAAGTCTGTTCTTTGCTTCCTCCGCACTGAGTCCTGACAGTTCCTCAAGCTTTGCACGCTCTTGAAGTCTCAACTGCTCCACTTCCTCCTGCTTTGCCACGAGCTGCTTCTTCTCGTTGTCGATGCGCTGCTGTTGCTGATCAACCTCCTGTTTTCTTCTTGACAAATCATCCTGCTTCTGGTTCAGGGTCATCTCACGCTGCTTAAGCCTGTTCTCATTCTGCTGTATTTTCTGGTTACGCGAATGAACCTCTCTCTCAAGTTCAGCCTTCTTGTTAAGGAATTTCTCCTTTACCTCAAGCAGTTTTTTCTCTTTCAACACCTCTGCCTCTTTCTTGGCAGCCTCAATCATTTCCTTATATTTGCCTGTGGCAACATATCTGAAAATGACGTATCCGCAGATACAGCCCACAACAAGAGCTACTGCGGCAGCAATAATTATTTGTAATGTCATGATTATATTAAATTTAAATATTCTCTTCTACCTCTGTTCTTCGCCTAAACGTTAAGAGCGTCCTCAATTTCCGAAGTCAGTTTTCCGAGAATATCATCATAAGGCGATGTGTCATTATGCGTCTTCTCCTTTTCAAATCTCAACGCAATGTCAATCATAGCCATATACAGTATCTCCTTATCGCTTTTCTTTCCTTTGTAGACATTAGCATAAGTGTTTACTGTTGCGTTTATAAGTTTTGCCGCCTCACGATAAAAAAACTCCTCATCCCTATTGACATTAACAGGGATATCAGTGTCGTAGACGTGCAATCTTATATGTAATTTACTTTTCTCTTCTGCCATCGCTCCGGTTATTTTTCACTCAGTAGCGTTATACATTTATTCACCTCACGTATCATGGCGGCCAGTTTCTTCTTTGCTGTCTCCATATCACCGTCAGACACTTCAAGCATGCGTGCTGTCTTGAGGCTCTCATAGTCATTTTTTGCTTGTTCCAACTGCAACTTCAACTGTTTAATCTCGCTATCGCGCAAGTCAACCATAGCATAAAGTTCCTCATTCTCCTTTTTTACTTGCTTATACTGGAGAATCATCTGCCTCATGCGGGTCGTGAACAGTTTCAATATTTTGTTGTCTTCTGCCATTTGACTACAATTTGCCGACAAATTTAATTAAATTAAACGAGATTACAAAATTTATACAACCAAAATTCGTAAAAATCTGTATCTTACGATGATAAAGGACTCACATTCCTTTGATAAGGAAACAAGTTGACGAGTTTGTGAGTTAGGAAGTTAAAGAAGTTACGTAGTTAAGAAGTTAGGCCATGTGCTTTTTATAAGAAGTTAGAAGGAGGTAGAGGGAGATAGAAGGAGATAGAGGACATATGCGTGTCAAGCATGCGTCTGCACTCCTGCACTCCCATACTCCTACACTCCTAAAAAGTATACTCCTGCACTCCTAAGAAAGCATACAGTCACGGCAATGCCATACAAAAGAGGGTCGGACTACCGACCCTCAAAACATAATGCTTATAAAAGATTATTTCTTCTCATCTACTTCAGACGGTTTCGGCTCTTTCTTTGCCAGCATCACCACCTGATAAACGAAGTCTGTAATCCACTTCTGACTGAAACCCAGTCGCTTATTGTAGTTACGGATGCCGACAACAGTCTTCATAACACCCGCCTCCTTGAAGTCATTCTTGGTGAAGATGTCGATAACGGCCTTGTTAGTCATGGTGTATAGAGTCTTCTTCATGAACGAAGGCATTCTGAGTTTGAACTTCATAAGATTACCCATGAGTATCATGAGATCCTGAGAGAATCCCTGAAACTGAATCATGTAGGTCTGCACATCCTGCAGCTTACGGCAGTTCTTCCTTATGCTTTGGTCTATCTCTTTCAGGAAAGAGTCATCTGTTTTATACAAATCCTTAAGCATCTTCTTACAGTGAGCCTTCTCCCCCACTCCCAACTTATTGTTTACCGTTGGCACATGCAAAGTCGCTTTAAACATCCTCAAGTCAGGAAGCATAGCCAGGTTCGTTATTCCCACGCTCTCTGCGATAGACGCCTGAAAATAAACCCTTATAAGAGTCATGTAATCCTCCATGCCTCCAACTTTCTTACCCGTATCTTCCTTCTTTCCGAAAAGTCTGCTGAAAAATCCCATTTTATAAAATCTGTTATAAATATTTTAACTCGCTTGATTGTAATTCTGATGCAAAAGTACATCAAATAGAGCAAAAAGCAAAATAAAATTTGAATATTCTCATATTTATTACTACCTTTGCAAAGATTATACGTACACACGTAGGTGTCGCCTGTTTTTATATTGACGGGCGGTTGTTATTAAACTTTGTAAGCAACAAAACAGTAACACAGAATGAAAGGTATTGTTCTTGCCGGTGGCTCTGGAACTCGGCTCTATCCAATCACAAAAGGAATCAGCAAGCAGCTGATACCTATCTTTGACAAGCCCATGATTTACTATCCCATCTCGGTGCTTATGCTTGCCGGGATAAAGGATATCCTCATCATCTCAACCCCACACGACCTTCCGGGCTTCAAGCGTCTGCTTGGCGACGGCTCTGACCTCGGTGTGAATTTTGAGTATGCCGAGCAGCCATCTCCCGACGGTCTTGCACAGGCATTCATCATCGGCGAGGAGTTTATTGGCGATGACAATGTATGCCTTGTTCTTGGCGACAACATCTTCTATGGCTCCGGCTTCACAGGTCTGCTGCGCGACAGCGTCAAGAACGCTTCCGAGGGTAAGGCCACCGTATTCGGCTATTACGTGAATGACCCTGAGCGCTATGGAGTTGCAGAGTTTGACGACAAAGGCAACTGCCTCAGCATAGAGGAGAAACCAGAGCATCCTAAGAGCAACTACGCCGTCGTTGGACTGTATTTCTATCCAAACAGTGTTGTCAAGATAGCAAAGAACATTAAGCCAAGTGCCAGAGGTGAGCTGGAGATAACATCCGTAAACCAGGAATATCTGTCACAGGGAGACCTGAAGGTGAAGACGCTGCAGCGCGGCTTCGCATGGCTCGACACCGGAACGCACGACAGTCTCAGCGAGGCCTCTACATTCATTGAGGTTATAGAGAAGCGCCAGGGGCTCAAGGTGGCTTGTCTGGAGGAGATTGCTTTCCGACAAGGCTGGATAAACTCCGACCAACTGCGCACCATCGCCATGCCTATGGCAAAGAACGACTACGGCAAATACCTGCTAAGACTTGCAGAAGAGGGTCTTTAAACGGCAGTTACGGAACGGGAGTCACAACAAGAAAAAGAAATAAAAACAAAAATATTATGACTGAGCAAAAAAACATTTACAACACTCAGGAGGAAGAGGAACAGTCATCGTTCAGCTTCCACACCATTTACACCGCACTTATCCTTAACTGGAAGTGGTTTGTGCTTTCAATCATCATCTGCGTAGGATGCGCATACATTTATCTTCGCTATGCCACACCTACTTACAACGTGATCAGCAAAGTGCTTATCAAAGGCGATGAGAACGGGAACAGCCGCCGCAGTGCCATATTCTCATCCGAGTTGGGAACTGTGAACAGCAGCTATGGCGTTGACAACGAGCAGGAGATTCTGCGCTCTTCAACCATCGCCGCACAGGCTGTACGCGACCTGAAGCTTTATGCTAATTATTATATTGACGGCAGGATAAAAGACCGCCTGATGTATAAGACACAACCCATCAGCGTTGACATCGACCCGGTAAATCTTGAGAAGATGAACACTGGCATGTCACTGTCTATCACACGAAACGGCGACTCATACCATGTAAAGGGAACATACTATGTTCCTGTTGATGAGCGCTCAAGCGAAGGTCCTTATGAGATAAACAAGACAATAAAGAACTTCCCCGCTACTATACACACCAAGGCGGGAGCACTTATATTCACTGCGAACGGCAACAGGAAGCTGCAAGATGGAAAGACAATGTTTGTTTATCTGAACTCACCACGCAACACTGCCTTCAAATATGTTGGCGGACTCACCGTTGAGACATCAGGCAAGGCATCATCTGTCATCAACCTCAGTTTCAAAGACCAGGAGATAAGTCGTGGTCTTGACTATCTCAAACAGCTTGTTATCTGCTATAACAGACAAGCCAACGAGGACAAGAACGAGGTTGCCTTCAGAACTGAGGAGTTCATCAACGAACGTATAGAGAAGATAGGTGCCGAACTGAACAAGACCGACGGTGCACTTGAGGAATATAAAAGACAGAACAACCTCATGGAGCTGAAGATTGACGCCAGAGAGACAGCCACCAACGCCTCTACATTTGAGGCAAGGCTTGCTGACGCCAACACACAGATTGCCCTCATCAACAGTCTTATCCAGTTTGCCAACCGACCAGGCAACGAGCACCAGGTGCTTCCTTCAAACGTAGGTCTGCAGGACGAGACATCAACTGCTCTTATCAACGAGTTCAACAAGATTGCACTTGAGCGCAACCGTCTGCTGAGAACAGCGTCGGAGAACAACCCTACCGTTGTTCAGATGACATCACAGCTTGACGACATGAACAAGAGTATACACGAGGCACTGCTTCAGGCAAAACGTAACATAGAGATTCAGCGCAACGCCATTGCCACACAGCTCCACCAATACGAGAGTGAGAGTGCGAAGACTCCTGAGCAGGAGCGCATCCTTACACAGATTGGACGTCAGCAGGAGGTAACAGCCGGTCTGTACCTTATGATGCTTCAGAAGCTTGAGGAGAACTCAATATCACTTGCCGCAACAGCAGACAAAGGTAAGGTTATCGATTTACCAGTATTCGCAGGAAAGGTTAGTCCCAACAACAAGATGTTCTATCTCATCGCACTTCTTATCGGTATTGCCATTCCAAGCCTCATACTGTTCCTCATTGAGTTCTTCAGATTCAGAATTGAGGGACACGAGGACGTGAGCAAGCTGACCAAGCTCCCTATCATCGCAGACGTTGCCGTTGCAAATGATGCGATAAAGACACGTGGTGACATCGTGGTACATGAGAACAAGAACAACCTGATGGAGGAGATCTTCCGCGGCATGCGTACAAATCTGCAGTTCATGCTCAAAGAAGGCGAGAAGGTTGTAATGTTCACATCAAGCACCTCTGGTGAGGGTAAGACATTCAACGCCGCAAACCTTGCAGTAAGTTTCGCCCTTCTCGAAAAGAAAGTAGTACTTGTAGGTCTTGACATCCGTAAGCCACGTCTGGCAGAGTTGTTCGAGATTAATAATCACTCAAACGGTATCACACCGCTTCTCACACACGAGAACCCGACATGGGAGGATATACAGGAACAGATAATGCCGTCGGAGGTTAACAAGAACCTCGACCTGCTCCTTGCCGGTCCGGTACCACCAAACCCTGCAGAGCTTATGGCACGTCCGTCGCTGGACATCATCTTTGAGCATCTGAAGGAGCACTACGACTATATATTCATCGACACAGCCCCTGTTGGCCTTGTTACAGATACACTTCAGATTGGCCGTGTTGCCAACGTTACTATATACATGTGTCGTGCCGACTATACTCCCAAGGCAAGTTTCAGCTCTATCAACGCATTCGCAACAGAGAAGAAACTTCCCAACATGGCACTTGTCATCAATGGTATCGACATGTCAAGAAAGAAGTACGGATATCAATACGGCTATGGACGCTATGGCAGATACGGCCGCTACGCACAGTACGGAAGTTACAGCCGTTACAGTTCATATAGT
>JAFQGS010000003.1 GCA_017415455.1 Prevotella sp. | reverse complement strand
TCCTCCAGACTTGCAGTATAACAGAATACAGACCGAGATACCGCAATGGGTAACCCAGCAGAAGAAGTGGCAGAAGGGCAATTATGTATTGGGAAACCAGCAGGATGGCTATGGCTATCGGTTGGTTGAGGACTGAAACAACAGAAGGTTTCTTGTTTGGTAAATAGGTATTAATGATGAAGTGCAATTTAAATAACAAGTAGACAAGTTGATAGATTAATGTTCACGTCATCGTTGTCGTTCACGTTAATCAATTAACTCGTCAGCTTGTTGTTACTAAAATAGAGGAAGTTAAAGGAGGATACCAGGATGGTCCTCCCTAACTTCCTCTAATCTTATATTCTGGACAGCCGCCTATGCCGGCGGGCTATGTCTATGCGTTATGGCTGTTTCTCTCCTCCGCTTTCTTCACCTTCTTGAACAGATCAGACGCAAAGACAAGGTCGTTCAGCTTGCTGTTGTTTGCCGTCATCACATCGTCTTTGGTGCCTTCCCATTCTTTTCTTCCGTCGCTGATGAATATGATTTTCTCTCCGATGCCCATCACAGAATTCATGTCGTGCGTGTTAATGATGGTGGTGGTGTTGAAGTCCTTTGTGATGCCGTGCAGCAGCTCGTCGATGACAAGAGACGTCTTCGGGTCGAGTCCCGAGTTGGGCTCGTCGCAGAAGAGATAACGCGGGTTTAGAACTATGGCCCTTGCGATGGCAACACGTTTCTGCATACCTCCCGACAACTCGCCGGGGTATTTCTTCATTGCGTCAAGGAGGTTCACACGGTCGAGACATTCTTCTGCCCGTTTCACACGCTCACGGTAGTTCATGTCGGAGAACATGTCAAGCGGGAACATAACATTCTCCAGTACGGACAGCGAGTCAAAAAGAGCCGCGCTCTGGAATATCATTCCCATCTCACGTCTCATGGCAATCTTTTCCTGCTTGCTCATCTGCACGAAGTCGCGTCCGTCGTAAAGCACCTGTCCACTTGTGGGGTCAAGAAGTCCTACGAGGTTTTTCATCAGCACCGTCTTTCCGCTGCCGCTCTGTCCTATGATGAGGTTTGTCTTGCCGTTGTCGAATGTAGCGCACACGTCTTTCAGTACGTTCTTGTCGCCAAATGACTTGCAAAGGTTTTTAATTTCTATCATCTGCTGTAGGTTGATGTTTAAAGAATGTTGTAAGTGCCACACCCTGCTATGGCTGTCAGCTGAGCAGGTTGGTGAGGAACACGTCGGAGAAGAGAATCATCACACTGGAGCACACCACGGCGTTAGTACTTGCCTTGCCCACCTCTACGGAGCCTCCCTCAACCGTATATCCATAGAATGACGCCACGCTTGATATTATGAAGGCAAAGAAAAGGCTCTTGATGATGCTCATCCACATGAACCACGGCGTGAAGTTGTGCTGCAGTCCGAGCGTAAGGTCCTCTGGGCTGAGAATATTCCCGATGTATGCTGTGCTGTATGCGCCGATGATCCCTGTCGCCGAAGAGAATATCACGAGAAACGGCATGATGGTTACGAGTCCGAGAATTTTCGGCATGATAAGATAACATGCTGAGTTCACGCCCATTATGTCAAGTGCGTCAATCTGCTGTGTCACACGCATCGTTCCCAGCTCGGATGCTATGTTTGAGCCAACCTTTCCTGCCAGGATAAGACACATTATGGATGAGGAGAACTCAAGAAGCATAATCTCTCTTGTGGTATATCCCGACACCCATCGCGGCATCCATGGACTTTGTATGTTAAGCTTCATCTGTATGCAGATGACGGCGCCGATGAAAAAAGATATGAGTAGCACAATGCCTATTGAGTTTACTCCAAGTTCAGACATCTCCTTGATATACTGCTTGAAGAACATCCTCATGCGCTCCGGGCGTGAGAAAGACCTGCCCATGAGTAAGAGATAACGTCCGAAATTATTAAGACAAGTTTGTATCAGCATCTGTCGGATATGAATTTGTTTGCGTTAAAAGTGTTGCAAAAGTAACCAAAAATAAACAAAAAACTATAAAGCCTAAAAGAGTTTTTAAGTATTATAAGTGTTATTAGGGACAATTTTAGTAATTTTGCATACAAAATAATTTTTTATGAATAATGATAATGCTTTAACCGGCAGCGGTGATATGACACAAGATTCTGCAAAGGATGTGAAGTGGAATGCGAGCATAGAGCCTTCGGAGACTGGTGAAGGAGAGAAGCTGGTGCTTCATACTGAGGGACTTGTGAAGATTTACGGCAAGAGAACAGTAGCCAACGGCGTTAGCTTTGATGTCAGACAGGGAGAGATTGTCGGACTGCTTGGCCCTAACGGAGCCGGAAAGACAACGTCGTTCTATATGACGACAGGCCTTGTTGTACCCAATGCCGGACATGTATATCTGAATGGCGAGGATATAGCCAACTATCCGGTGTACAAACGGGCACGTGCCGGTATCGGCTACTTGCCGCAGGAAGCCAGTGTGTTCAGAACGATGACGGTGGAAGACAATATCCTGTCGGTGCTTGAGATGACTGGCAAGCCCCGCTCGTATCAGCTTGACAAGTTGGAGAGTCTGATAAGGGAGTTCAGACTTGAGAAGGTGAGAAAGAACACAGGAAACAGACTTTCGGGTGGAGAGAGACGCCGTACAGAGATAGCTCGCTGTCTTGCCATAGACCCTAAGTTTATAATGCTTGACGAGCCATTTGCCGGAGTTGACCCTATCGCTGTGGCGGACATACAGCATATCGTATGGCAGTTGAAATACCGTAACATAGGAATCCTGATTACAGACCATAACGTAGACGAGACACTCTCTATCACAGACAGGGCGTATCTTCTGTTTGAGGGAAGGATTCTCTTCCAGGGAACACCAGAGGAATTGTCGCAGAATGAGATTGTGAAAGAGAAATATCTCGGAAGAAACTTCGTGCTCAGAAAGGCTGATTTCCAGATGGAAGATGATGGGAAATAGCCGACAAGGCTCTTAGTGAAGGTCAAAAAAACAATATAAAAATGCTTTTTTGTGCATTATATTTAGGTATTTACACCAAATATAAGTAATTTTGCACTCCAATTTCGGAATTAATAATTAAAAATAACTATAAAGATGAAGATCTCATTTGAAAATCCAGACAAGGTGAATGGTCTGCTGACACTTACAGTGGAAGAAGCAGACTATGCAGAGAATGTCGAGAAGACATTGAAGAACTATCGCAAGAAGGCTAACATACCAGGTTTCCGTCCAGGACAGGTACCAATGGGTATGATAAAAAAACAATTTGGCACATCTGTTAAGGTTGACGAGATAAACAAGATTCTCGGCGAGCAGATTTACAAATACGTAAACGAGAACAAGATTAAGATGCTGGGCGAGCCACTTCCTTCAGAGAAGCAGGTTCCTGTAGATATGGAGGCAGCAGCGCCTTATACTTTCATGTTTGACATAGCAGTGGCTCCTGAGTTCAAGGCAGAGCTTACAGACAAAGATACTGTTGACTATTATACAATCGCAGTAGATGACAAGATGATTGACCAGCAGGTAGATATGTATGCTTCTCGCGGCGGTCACTATGACAAGGCTGAGGAGTATCAGGCAAACGACATGCTGAAGGGAGACCTCCGTGAACTTGATGAGAACGGAGCAACAAAGGAAGGCGGAATAACTGTTGAGGCCGCTGTGCTTATGCCTGAGTACATAAAGGTTGAGGAGCAGAAGGCGTTGTTCAATGGTGCAAAGCTCGGTGACATCATTACATTCAATCCAAAGAAGGCTTATCCAGAAAGCGACGTTGAGGTTTCGTCACTCCTGAAGATGAAGAAGGAGGAGGTGGCAGACCTTAACTCAGACTTCAGCTTCCAGATTACAGAGATATCACGCTTTGTAAAGGCAGAGGTAAACCAGGAACTCTTTGACCAGGCGTTTGGTAAGGACACTGTTAAGGATGAGAAGGAGTTCCGCGAGAAGATAGCAGAGGGTTTGCAGGCACAGTTCGTTATGGACTCAGACTTCAAGTTCCTCCAGGATGTACGCAAGTACGCAGAGGAGAAGATCGGAGCTCAGACATATCCAGACGCACTCTTGAAGAGAATCATGCTTAACAACAACAAGGACAAGGGTCAGGAGTTTGTTGATCAGAACTATGAGATGAGCATCAAGGAACTGACATGGCATCTTATCAAGGAGCAGCTTGTTGAGGCAAACAATATCAAGATAGACGACGCTGACGTTAAGGAGACAGCCAAAGAGGCTGCACGCGCACAGTTTGCTCAGTACGGAATGACAAATGTTCCAGATGAGTATCTTGAGAACTATGCCGCAGACATGCTTAAGAAGAAGGAATATGTAGACTCTCTTGTTGACCGCAGCATAGATAGAAAACTTACTGTGGCACTTAAGAATGTTGTTAAACTGAATGAGAAGCAAGTATCATTCGAGGAGTTTAACAAGATGATGGGCGCATAACAAAAATAATATTTTTTGAAAAAATCTTCCTTATGTAAGGAGGTTATCGACTTTTTTTACTAACTTTGTCTTTAGAACAAGTGTAAAAGGTCGATGACCTCCTTACTTTTTTATCATAAAACAAGCAAGATATGAATGATTTTAGAAAATACGCAACAAGGCATCTTGGTATAAACAGCATGGTTTTTGACGATGTGATGGCTGCTAACGCACAGTATATAAATCCATATATCCTTGAGGAAAGAAAACTGAATGTAACACAGATGGACGTGTTCTCAAGGCTGATGATGGACCGCGTGATATTTCTCGGAACACAGATAGACGACTATACGGCCAATGTGCTGCAGGCGCAGCTGCTCTATCTTGAGATGGATAATCCAGAGAGCGACATCACTATATATATCAACAGTCCGGGCGGAAGCGTGTCGGCAGGTCTCGGAATATATGACACCATGCAGTTTATCAAGAGCGACGTAGGAACAGTATGTGTGGGAATGGCAGCGTCAATGGCTGCCGTACTGCTCGTTGCGGGACAAGAGGGCAAGCGATACTCGCTGCCTCACAGCAGGATAATGATTCATCAGCCTCTCGGCGGCGTGCAGGGACAGGCGTCAGATATAGAGATAGAGGCACGTGAGATAATGAAGTACAAGAAACTTCTCTATCAGATAATATCAGATCACTCGCATACACCATTTGACAAGGTGTGGGCAGACTCAGACCGCAATTATTGGATGTCTGCCGAAGAGGCGAAGGAATATGGAATGATAGACGAGGTGATGAGAAAAAGACAATAAAGATAAATATAGATGACGAGGATGTCATCAGTGAAAATAAATTCTGAATGAAAAAGACATGTAACTTTTGTGGCAGATCGGAGTCGGAGGTACAGTTGCTGATAACAGGACTTAATGGAAATATCTGTGAGACCTGTGTCGAGCAAGCATATACTATTGTTACTTCTTCGGATATCTGCGATAAGGGTAAGAAGAAAAGTGAGGGTTTTAAACTTAACAAGATACCAAAACCACATGAGATAAAGAAGCATCTTGATCAGTATGTGATAGGACAGGATGAGGCAAAGCGTTATCTCTCGGTGGCTGTATATAATCATTACAAACGTTTATTGCAGCCGATGGAGGATGACGGTGTGGAGATAGAGAAGAGCAATATTGTAATGGTGGGAAGCACAGGAACGGGTAAGACGTTACTTGCAAGAACCATAGCAAAACTGCTTGACGTCCCGTTCACCATCGTTGATGCGACGGTGTTTACAGAGGCAGGATATGTCGGCGAGGATGTGGAGAGCATCCTGAGTCGTCTGCTACAAGTGGCCGACTATGATGTTGAGGCTGCCGAGCGAGGAATAGTGTTTATTGATGAGGTGGACAAGATTGCGCGAAAGAGTGACAACCCGTCTATTACGCGAGATGTTAGTGGTGAGGGAGTGCAGCAAAGTCTGCTCAAACTGCTTGAGGGCTCTGTTGTTAACGTGCCGCCAAAGGGTGGCAGGAAACATCCAGACCAAGACTATATCCATGTTGACACAAGAAACATCTTGTTCATCTGCGGTGGCGCATTTGATGGTATAGAGAGTAATATCAAGCACCGTTTGAACGTTCACTCTGTGGGATTTCATGCTGTAATGGAGACACAGAAGATTGACAAGGATAATCTCATGCAGTATATATTGCCGCAAGACCTGAAGTCATTCGGACTGATACCGGAGATTATAGGCCGTCTGCCTATACTCACATATCTGAATCCTCTGGACAGAAAGGCGCTGTATGCCATCCTTGTAGAGCCTAAGAACTCTATTGTGAAGCAGTATGTCAAGCTCTTCAAGATGGACGGAATAGATCTTACATTCGATGAGGATGCCCTGAATTATATAGTGGACAAGGCAATGGAATATAAACTTGGAGCCAGAGGATTGCGCTCTATCGTTGAGAGTGTGATGATTGACGCAATGTTTGATGTTCCTTCAAAACGTGTGAAGAAACTGAATATAACACTTGACTATGTAAAGGGGCAGATGGACAAAGCTCACTTGCAGAAGTTGGAGACAACCTGACGATAATAATCTTTCAATAATACATAAGGAATACACAATAAGTAACGCCGCTTTATTTTATGGTAAATGACGTTAATCTTAATGAGAAACTGAAACAGTATTTCGGCTTTTCAAAATTCAAAGGAGACCAGGAAGCTATTGTGAGAAACGTTCTTTCTGGCGGTAATTCGTTCGTTCTGATGCCCACCGGTGGAGGAAAGTCTTTGTGCTACCAGTTGCCTTCTCTGTTAATGGAAGGTACGGCGATAGTCATATCTCCTCTTATAGCCTTAATGAAGAATCAGGTGGATGTAATTAACGGAATGAGTGAGGAGGAGGGTGTGGCCCATTATCTTAACTCCTCTCTGAACAAGGCCGCCATAGACCAGGTGAAGGCAGATATTCTGGCCGGGAAGACAAAGCTCCTTTATGTAGCCCCTGAGTCGCTTACCAAAGATGAGTATGTGGAATTCCTTAAAAGCATAAAGATTTCTTTCTATGCAATAGACGAGGCTCACTGTATATCTGAATGGGGTCATGATTTCCGTCCAGAGTACAGACGTATACGTCCTATAATAAATGAGATAGGCAAGGCTCCTGTTATTGCTCTTACGGCAACGGCCACAGACAAGGTGCGCACAGATATAAAGAAGAGTCTTGGAATATTGGATGCGACAGAGTTCAGAAGCTCTTTCAACAGGCCGAACCTTTACTATGAGGTAAGGCAGAAAAGCAAGGATATTGATAAGCAGATTGTGAAATTCATAAAGCAGAATCCTGGGAAAAGCGGGATTATCTATTGCTTGTCACGCAAGAAAGTAGAGGAGCTGGCTGCCGTGTTGCAGGCTAATGAGATAAAGGCTGCGGCATATCATGCCGGCTTGGACTCAGCGACACGCTCCACGACTCAGGACGACTTCCTTATGGAGAAGATAGATGTCATTGTTGCTACTATAGCATTTGGAATGGGAATAGACAAGCCGGACGTTAGGTTTGTTATACATTATGACATTCCAAAGAGCCTTGAGGGATATTATCAGGAGACCGGACGTGCCGGCAGGGATGGCGGAGAAGGTAAGTGTATTGCCTTCTATTCATACAAAGACCTGAAGAAACTGGAGAAGTTTATGGAGGGGAAACCTGTAGCCGAGCAGGATATAGGCCGCCAGTTGTTGCAGGAGACAGCTGCTTATGCAGAGTCATCGGTATGTCGCCGGAAGAT
>JAFQGS010000032.1 GCA_017415455.1 Prevotella sp. | reverse complement strand
GATAAACGTAAGTATAGCAATACGCCATAGTAGTCCACGTTTGCTTTTTGTTTTCAGAGTATCACGCACAAAGTTGAAACCGCCATTTTGGTCAACAAGTTCAACAATTGTCATAGCTCCCATAAGGAAGAACAATGTTGTAGATGTAGTTCCTAAGTGATGTTCAATTACTCCGCTTACTTGTTGAATCAGTTCATTTTGTGATGCGGCTCCAGTAAGATAGCTGCCTGGGTCGATCATGAAAAGTGTCCAACACAATACAAACATTAGTAAGGCCGTTGCGGCTTTGTTCACTTTTGTCAAGCTTTCAAGTGTTATGAGTGCATACCCTATAACAAACATGACAATAATAGCAATAGTTAATAATGACATTTTTTTTAGGTTGTTTTATGTTTTTCGCATGCAAAGGTAAAAATAATATTTAAACTTAACTCATTTATGTTTAATAATATTTATTTTTCCATATTTTATTTTTATATTTGCAATCAGTAAATTTAATACAAAACACATTTTATGAAAACAGATAAGTATTTCTTTGCTGTCGACTTGGGTGCTACAAGTGGCAGAACTATTATCGGAACACTCAATAATAATCGCATTGAACTTGAGGAATTGACACGCTTTGATAATAACCTGATAGAAACCGGTGGAAGATTCTATTGGGACATATATGCTCTTTATTTTGAGATTATCAAAGGCTTAAAACTTGCAGCTCAACGTCAGATTAATATTGTCAGTATAGGTATTGATACATGGGGTGTTGACTTCGTGTTTGTTGGTGAAGATGGTGCGTTCTTGCGCAACCCGCGTGCCTACCGTGACTCTCACACCTTTGGCATGATGGAAGATTACTTTGAGAATGTAATCAACAAAGAGGAGGTTTATGGCATTACAGGCATCCAGTTCATGAACTTCAACTCGTTGTTCCAGCTTCACGCAATGAAGAAGAACAACGACACCGCCATGAAGCATGCAAGCAAGATTCTTTTCGTGCCTGATGCCCTGAGCTATATGCTCACAGGCAGGATGGTTTGCGAATATACCATTGCTTCAACAAGTCAGATTCTCGACCCAAAGACAAAGCAGCTTGACGAGAAACTATTGGCAAGCGTTGGTCTTACACGTGACAACTTCGGTCCTATCACCAATCCTGCCGTTGATATTGGCAAGCTGACTGAGGACGTTCAGAAGATGACAGGCCTTGGCGCCATCCCTGTTATTGCAGTGGCAGGTCATGATACGGGTTCTGCCGTAGCCGCTGTTCCTGCAAAGGACGAGAAGTTCGCTTACCTGAGCAGCGGCACATGGAGCCTTATGGGTATTGAAACCAAGGAGGCTATCATCAACGACCTTAGCTACGAGCGCAACTTCACCAACGAGGGTGGCATTGAAGGCACCACACGCTTCCTGAAGAACATCTGCGGCATGTGGCTCTACGAGCGTTGCCGCAAGGAATGGACAGATGCTCCCAAGTCTCATACCGAACTGATTGCAGAGGCTATGAAGCAGCCTGCTTTCCAGAGCATCATCAACCCTGACGATGCAATGTTTGCCAACCCGTCATCAATGATTGACGCTATTCAGACATACTGCTGCGAGACAGGTCAGCACGTTCCTGAAGGCTATGCAGAAATCTGCCGTTGCATCTTCGACAGTCTTGCCCTGCGCTATCGTCAGGTGTTTGGCTATCTCAAGGAAATGGCTTCGTTCCCAATCGAGGTGCTCCACATCATCGGTGGCGGCAGCTTGAACAACGACCTCAACCAGTTTACTGCCAACTCAACTGGCGCCGTTGTTCTGGCCGGTCCTCAAGAAGGTACAGCCCTTGGCAACATCATGCTGCAGGCTAAGGCCAGCGGCGATGTTAAGGACATCTGGGATATGCGCCGCATCATAGCCAACAGCCTTGAGTTGAAACGCTTCGAACCAAAGGACAAGGAAGCATGGGATGCCGCCTACGAGCAGTTCCTGGCTATAGTTGATAAGAAGGCTTAGAAGCATAGGACCTCCTATGGTTCCCTGTTTATCCTGAATTTTCCTGGAAAATATAGCATCCAAACAAAAATCATAATTATTACAAACAAATAAAAAACTAAAAAAATGAAAGAACAATTAGTAAAGCAGGCATACGAAATAGCGAAAGAACGCTATGCTGCCATCGGTATTGACACAGAAAAGGTATTGACACAGCTTCAGGACTTCCACCTGAGCATGCACTGCTGGCAGGCAGACGACGTTAAGGGATTTGAAGTACAGGCAGGCGCAATGTCTGGCGGTATCCAGTCAACAGGCGACTTCCCTGGCGCAGCACGTAACCTCGACGAACTTCGTATGGACGTTCTCAAGGCTAAGTCTTTGATTCCAGGTACCCACCGTCTCAACCTCCACGAAATCTACGGCGACTTCCAGGGCAAGGTCGTTGACCGCGACGAGGTAACAGTAGAGTACTTCCAGTCTTGGATTGACTGGGCAAAGGAGAACAACACTCTGCTTGACTTCAACTCATCTTCATTCTCTCATCCAAAGTCAGGCAGCCTCTCACTGTCTAACCCAGACGAGGGCATCCGCAAGTTCTGGATTGAGCACACAAAGCGTTGCCGTGACATCGCAAATGCAATGGGTGAGGCTCAGAACGACCCATGTATCATGAACCTTTGGGTACACGACGGTTGCAAGGACGTTAGCGTTAACCACGCTCTGTATCGCAACCTGCTGAAGGCATCTCTCGATGAAATCTTCGAGAAGGAGCAGCCAATGATGAAGGATTGTATCGAGGGTAAGGTATTCGGTATCGGTCTTGAGAGCTTCACAGTAGGCTCACACGACTTCTACACAGCTTACGCTTCTAAGTACGATAAGATTCTGACCATCGACACAGGTCACTATCACCCAACAGAATCACCAGCCGACAAGGTTAGCGCAGTTCTGCCATTCGTTAAGGAGCTTATGCTTCACGTTTCTCGCCCAGTACGTTGGGACTCAGACCACGTTACCATCATGGATGATCCTACACAGGAGCTCTTCTTCGAAATCGTACGCGCAGACGCTCTCGACCGTGTTCACTATGGTCTTGACTTCTTCGATGGTTCTATCAACCGTATCGGTGCTTACGTTATCGGTTCTCGTTCAGCTCAGAAGTGCATGCTTCGCGCTCTGCTCGAGCCAAAGGATCTCATCGCGAAGTACGAGCTTGCTGGCGAAGGCTACAAGGTGCTCGCACTCATCGAGGAGCAGAAGGCTATGCCATGGCAGGCTGTTTACGACGAGTTCTGCGTACGCAACAATGTTCCTGTAGGCGACGAGTTCATCGCTGACATCGACCAGTACGTTGCTGACGTGGTATCTAAGCGCGGATAAAATTATTATAGTTGACGAGTTGTTTTGTTTAGTAAACAAGTTGACGAGTTAACAAGTAAACAAGTTATATGCTTAAATATCAAGCACCTTGTAAAACTTGACATCTCGTTTACTTGTCAACTGAATCAAACAACTCGTCAACTCGTTTACTTGTAAACTTGTCAACTGAATCAAACAACTCGTCAACTCGTTTACTTGTCAACTGAATCAAACAACTTGTCAACTCGTTTACTTGTCAACTTGTTTACTAAATAAAAACAATCATGGAAATAATAATCGGACTTTTAATCATAGCCATTGGCGCCTTCTGCCAGTCAAGCTGCTACGTACCTATTAATAAAATAAAGGATTGGTCGTGGGAGTCTTACTGGATTGTTCAAGGTGTCTTCGCATGGCTTGTGTTCCCGTTCCTGGGAGCAATGCTTGCCGTGCCTGAAGGACAGAGCCTTTGCGGTTTGTTCGGTAATGCTAATTCGTTCAACCTCTGGATGACCGTTCTCTTCGGTGTCCTCTGGGGTGTCGGCGGTCTTACTTTCGGTCTGTCAATGCGCTACCTCGGCGTTGCTCTCGGACAGTCTATCGCTCTTGGTACATGTGCCGGTCTCGGAACAATCATGGGTCCTGTGCTGCTCAACATGTTCTTCCCCGAACTGAATGCACTTGAGGCACTCACCTTCGCCGTTATCATGGGTGTTGTTATCACCCTCATCGGCATCGCCATCATCGGTGTGGCAGGTGGCATGAAGGCTTCTTCGCTCTCTGAAGAGGAGAAGAAGGCAGCCGTTAAGGACTTCAATTTCCCCAAGGGACTTGCCATCGCACTTCTCGCCGGTTTCATGAGCGGATGCTTCAACGTTGGTCTTGAGTTTGGTAAGGACATCAACTTCGGCGAACTTACCGACCCTATGTATCGCACTCTGCCTGCAACACTGCTTGTAACGCTGGGCGGTTTCGTTACCAACGCCATCTACTGCTTCTATCAGAACCATAAGAACAACACATGGGGCGACTACAAGAAAGGCAATGTATGGGGCAACAACCTGTTGTTCTGTGCTCTTGCCGGCGGTCTGTGGTACAGCCAGTTCTTCGGACTCAGTCTTGGCAAGGGATTCCTCACAGAATCAGAGACTCTCACCACTCTGGCATTCTGCATCCTCATGGCTCTCAACGTAACCTTCTCTAATGTTTGGGGTATCATCCTCAAGGAGTGGAAGGGTTGTTCTTCAAAGACTATCGTGGTATTGGTAATTGGTATCCTCGTACTGATTGCATCTTCTTTCATACCGCAATTTATTTGATATTTCAGTTGACGAGTAAACAAGTTGACGAGTAAACAAGTTATATGCTTAAATTTCAAACAACTCGTCAACTGAATCAAACAACTCGTCAACTCGTTTACTCATTAACTTGTCAACTAAAAAAACATGTACATCTTTATTGGACTTTTAATCATAGCCATTGGCAGCATAGGCGTAAGCAGTTCCTATATACCTATTAATAAAATAAAGGAATGGTCGTGGGAGAACTTCTGGATGGTACAAGGCATCTTTGCTTGGATAGTTTTTCCATTCCTCGGTGCTCTGCTCGCCATCGACGAAGGCCGCTCGCTCATAGACATGTGGAGCCAGGGCGGTGCAACGCCAGCCATCATCTACGGAGTGCTGTGGGGCGTGGGCGGACTGACCTTCGGACTCGGCATGCGCTACCTCGGCGTGGCTCTCGGCCAGAGTATCGGCATGGGCACATGCTCCGCCTTCGGAACAATCCTGCCTCCGCTGCTTGCCGGCGACGACCTCTTCCACGGCAAAGGCCTGCTGCTGCTCATCGGTGTGAGCATCATGATTGCAGGCATCGCCATCATCGGCTATGCCGGTAGTCTGCGCAACCAGAACCTCAGCGAGGAGGAGAAGCGTGCCGCCATTAAGGACTTCGCGCTGACTAAGGGACTCATTGTCGCCTTCCTTGCCGGAGCCATGAGCGCCTGCTTCAACCTCGGACTGGAGAGCGGTGCGCCAATGAAGGAATATGCCATCACTGCCGGCTGCAACACCCTCTTTGCCGGTCTGCCAGTCATCTTCCTCGTTACTGTTGGCGGTTTCTGCACCAATGCAGCCTACTGCATCTATCAGAACATAAAGAACAACACAGCCGGTGAGTATCTTAAAGTGTCGCCAGGCGTGCTCACGAGCAACATCCTTTTCTGTGCACTTGCGGGCGTATGCTGGTACAGCCAGTTCTTCGGACTCGAAACCGGTCGCAGTTTCCTGCCCAAAGACGGTGTACTCTATGCTTTCTCATGGAGCATCCTCATGTCGCTCAACGTCATCGCATCAAACATCTGGGGCATCATCCTCAAGGAGTGGAAGGGCGTAGGCGCCAAGACCATCGGCGTACTTCTGCTCGGCCTTGCCGTGCTCATAGCATCAATCATCGTTGTTTCTATCGCTCAGCAATAACATATAGACAAGCTTGTTGTATTGTCCGATTGTGGATTTTATAACAAGCTTGTCTTTTCTTTTATTAATTTTATTGATAATGTCTAACCTTAAATAAATGGCGCAATATGAAAAAACTACTAATTCTTATTTGTACATTGTCCTTTACAAGTGTTTCATGTCTTGCTCAGTTGTATCCAATACCAAAAAATGAGGAAACAGCAAAAATGTTAGCAGACAGGTATCCGTATGTGTATTATGATCTTTACGGCTTTTTTCAGACAAACAACGCAATGCCTGGAACCAAAGAGTATAAAAAAGTAAAGAGGGCATTTTACGACTATAATGGCAATGAGATTGTTCCTCTGGGCGACTATGATGCTGTTTATTTGGCAGCCTCATCTTACGGAAGGGGAAGGGCATATCCTTATATTTCTGTAACAAAAGGCAAACAAAAGGCAATATACAGTTTAGACGGAAGTCTGCTGGTACCCTTCATGGACTTGAAAAAAGGAAGTATCACATACGACCCAGACAAAGGCTTTTTTTATTATGACAAGAAGTATAACAGGGTATATTTATCCTCAAAACAATACATAGACATTAACGGTAACGTGATAGACACATTACCGAAATCAGAAATTCCGGGTGTACGAGAGCAGATATTGGCGAAGCATCCGAAAATAACCTCACAGGGTCTGTCTTATTTAGATAATTATCGTGTGTATAGCATAAGAGATTATAAAAACAAGTTAAATATTGTGTATGATTTTGATGGTACATATCTTGCAACGTTATCTGGCTCTTTTTATCTTCAAGGATTTCATGCGGAAAGATATTTTATAGTATCTGAAGTTCATAAAGTAAAAAATAAAAACGTTTTCACATATGAAGTTCGTGATATATATGGAAATGTAGTCATACCGTCAAGAAGATATGATTACATTTATTATCAAAATGAGGGCGGCATGGCAACAACCGATTTCTTCCTTACGATGAATGATAATGACTATGGTGCGTGTGATATGAATGGGATAGAACTTATTGCCCCATACTATGATTATATCTTTTATGATGATAACATTGGATTCTATTATGTTGGTAGAAAAGGTGACAAGAAACCATTTAACATATTCCTTAATCCCGACGGCACACTGGATAATGTGAGAACCAAGGCGCTGGCTCTTGAGAAGCCGGAAAGCAAATCCGCGAAGTTCTGGCGTACTGTTGCTCAGGTTGCAGAGATTACTACGGCAGCCCTGCAGGCTTTTAACGAAGGTTATCAAGCAGGCTCAGCCAGCTACAGGGCTCCTACGGCATATGTTAAACCTGTTACAAGAAGCGTGACGAGAACAAGCGGTGGCAATTCTTCTGTGTCTTCGGGCAGTAGCAGATGCAGTCAGTGTGGAGGTTCTGGTAAATGCGGAAATATAAAGGTGTATTCGGCGCATAAGATGTCATGTCATGGTTCTGGTAAATGCAAATACTGCAATGAAGGATTTGTATATACAGCCCATGGAAAACATATCTGTTCAATATGCAAGGGCAAAGACTGGTGCTCTTATTGCAACGGTACCGGCAAATGCTCAAAGTGCAAAGGCAAAGGTAAATATTAGGCTCAATAATAACGACACGTCAAAATGCGATTGTAAGCAAAACACCCATATTTGCTTACAATCGCATTTTTTGCGTTACTCTGAAATTCTCTCAAAATAGAAAAAATCCCGCCTCGTTATGGCATCTTTTGTGTTTGTTAACACCCGTTTTTTCTCGTTGCTTCAGGGAGTAAAAGGTCAGAAGATGCCCAAACGGACAGAATCCTGCTTGTAGAACGAACAGACAACGCGGAATTTTCCATGCCACAGCACGGCGGTTCCCATTGTTTTTCAGTATGGCAAATGTGAATATATCCTTCGGTGAGTGGCAACCTTAAAATTCCTGATTTCTTTGTGTTTATAGCGACAGTCTGCGGCTTTCTTATGCGCTGCGCCAGCCATTCCATATCAATGACGCTGCCATTAAATAGCGATGCCGGTGTGATGGCGTAGCGATGGTGTGACGGTTGCGTTCTCGAGGCGGTGTGATTACATAAGGAATGGCAGTGCGATGGCATAGCCATGATGGCGTCGTTACAATGTAATCATACTGCCGTTACAATTTAATCATACTGCCGTTAGAATGCAATCATACCGCCATCTCAATGCGATGATGCCACGAAGGCATAGTCATGATGCCGTCATGCAGGGTAAATAAGCCGAAGTTTTCCCCTCTGTCAGTGACGTATTTCGTGCCGTGCCCGGAAAATATCGCTCCGTCGCCATTCTCGTGAAGGTGCGAAAAAGGCGGTTGTAAGCAAAATGCCCTGTTTTGCTTACGATTTGTCATTCGGCATTAATCATCATGCCTTGTACAGACGTGGTGCATAAAAGCCCTTCCGCCGCATATGTCACCTGCGTTCTTTTCACGAGGCGGTAACATGATGTCGCCTGCAGTTGGCACACGTAAGTGTGAGAGAAAAGAAAAAGGATGTTTGTTTTGTATTCGTATTCAACAAAAATCATTATCTTTGCATCTATGAACATCAATCAGACAGAAACGGTGAGATGGTGTGAGAACGTCATCATTGCAGATGCCGAATACATAGACAAGGTAGCCTTCGACCTTACGGTCAACTTTGAGCGCATGCTTGGGCGGCGCATACCCCAGGCAGACCTCGCAAAGTGGATAGACTGCATAGCCCTTGACGGAGGAATGCGTGAGGGGGAGCATGAGACACAGGTGATTTTTGTGAGACGCAAAGGCTGTGAGCGCCTGCAGAACTTCACACCGTCGCATTTTGATGATGAGATAAACGGAAAGGCGTTTAAGGACAGGCTGGGCGAGTTCTCGCTCGGCAGCCATCATGCGGAGGACATGGCAGACAAGAACGACTTCTTCCTGGATGTGGTGAGAGCCATTTGCTCTGAGAAAGAGATAAGGCGCATAATGATTATCCCCGATGCCGAGAGCATCTACGACGGGGTGCGTCAGGCTCTGAAGGATGTGGACGAGGAGAAACGTATCACGCTGTTTGCCATGCAGCCTATGCCGGGCGGCAATTTCCGTCAGGAGATTCTCGGATACTCACTGATGGCAGCGCTTGGAATACGAGGGGAGGAATTGGACGAAAGAGGAAGATAGAGGACTGTTGAGTGACAGATTAACGTGAACAATGACGATAACGTGAACGATGACGACAACGACAACCTTAACCAATTAACCATTAAACCCTTTAACCCTTTAACCCTTTAACCCTTAACCCTTAACAATGTCAAGAGTCTACAGATTGAAACGCAACTTTGATGATACCGTCGAGGCGAAGCGGACAGCAGAGCAAAGCGATGTGTTCACAGAGTTTATGATAATGAAGCGCAAACAAAGTATAAACAAGATAACCAAAGAGGAAAAAAGAAACATGAGCAGAGTACTAATGATTGGTGCAGGTGGCGTTGCCACTGTGGCTGCGTTTAAGATAGCGCAGAACCCAGACGTTTTCAGCGAGTTTATGATTGCAAGCCGTCGCAAGCAGAAGTGTGATGACATCGTGGAGGCTATCCACAAAGCCGGATACGCCATGGACATCAAAACGGCACAGGTGGATGCGGACGAGGTGGAACAACTGAAGGCGCTCATGAGCGACTATAAGCCGGAACTGGTTATTAACCTCGCACTGCCATATCAGGACCTTACGATAATGGAGGCTTGTCTCGCTTGCGGATGCAACTATCTGGACACTGCCAACTATGAGCCAAAGGATGAGGCTCACTTTGAGTATTCTTGGCAGTGGGCATACAAGGAGAAGTTTGAGCAGGCAGGGCTGACTGCAATCCTCGGCTGCGGATTCGACCCGGGAGTGAGCGGCATTTATACTGCATACGCTGCAAAGCATCACTTCGACGAGATTCATTATCTGGACATCGTGGACTGCAATGCCGGTGATCATCATAAGGCGTTTGCCACAAACTTCAACCCTGAGATTAACATCCGCGAGATTACACAGAAGGGACTATACTACAAGGATGGCGAATGGATAGAGACAGAGCCGCTGGAGATTCACCAGCCGCTGACATATCCTAACATCGGTCCGCGTGAGAGTTATCTGCTCCACCATGAGGAGTTGGAGAGCCTTGTGAAGAACTATCCAACAATAAAGCAGGCACGCTTCTGGATGACATTCGGAGAGCAATACATCAAGCACCTTGACGTGATACAGAACATCGGCATGAGCCGTATTGACGAGATTGAGTATGAGGCACCGCTGGCAGACTGATCTGGACAGACAGCAAAGGTGAAGATTGTGCCGCTGCAGTTCCTCAAGGCTGTGCTGCCTAATCCGCAGGACCTCGGCGAGAACTATGAGGGCGAGACATCTATCGGTTGCCGCATACGTGGTATCAAGGATGGCAAGGAACGCACATACTATGTTTACAACAACTGCAAGCATCAGGAGGCATACAAGGAGACAGGCATGCAGGGCGTGAGCTACACCACAGGTGTGCCGGCAATGATTGGCGCAATGATGTTTGTGAAAGGCTTGTGGAAGAAACCAGGAGTATGGAACGTTGAGGACTTCGACCCAGATCCATTCATGGAGCAGCTTAACATACATGGTCTGCCTTGGGTAGAGGAGTTTGACGGCGATCTTGAGTTGTAGGATAGTTGATGAGTAAACGAGTTGACAAGTTGATTGTAGTAGTGTTATTGTCCGGACTCCTTTAACAAGTTTGGATTTTAGCAATAGCTCTTCACTCTTAACATAAAAGATAGAATATGAATATTGGTGACAAGGCTCCCGAACTATTGGGAATAAACGAGAATGGCAAGGAGGTACGCCTCAGTGATTTTCAGGGAAAGAAGCTGGTGCTGTATTTCTATCCAAAGGACAGCACGCCAGGATGTACAACGGAGGCATGTAACCTGCGCGACAACTACGACTCTTTGCGTGAAGCGGGATATGAGGTGGTAGGCGTCAGTGTGGATAAGGCGGCATCGCATCAGAAGTTCATTGCAAAAAACTCACTACCTTTCACGCTTATTGCCGACACGGAGAAAACACTGGTGGAGACATTCGGTGTATGGGGAGAGAAAAGCATGTGTGGAAGGAAATACATGGGAACGTTCCGCACCACATTCATCATTGATGAGCATGGGGTGGTGGAGCGCATAATATATCCTAAGGAGATAAAGGTGAAGGAACACGCACAGCAGATTCTGAAGTGAACAATTAAAAGTGAACAATTAAAAGTGAACAGTGAGAAGTTTAATGTTCGTTTTTCACTTTTCACTCTTCACTTATTACCTCCCTCACTCCTTTCAGAACTAAATAAAAAACTTATAAAAATTAGATAAACATGGCAAAGAAAGAAATTGAAAGCGAAATGCAGAATGCACAGTCGGAGAAGCTAAAGGCACTGCAGGCAGCGATGTCTAAGATAGAGAAAGACTTTGGTAAAGGCTCAATAATGAAACTCGGCGACGAGAGCGTAGAGCAGGTGGAGGTGATTCCTACAGGAAGCATCGGACTGAATGCGGCACTGGGTGTGGGCGGCTATCCTAAAGGACGTATCATCGAGATTTATGGTCCGGAGTCGTCTGGTAAGACAACGCTCGCCATACATGCCATTGCTGAGGCTCAGAAGGCTGGTGGTATCGCTGCCTTTATTGATGCGGAGCATGCCTTCGACCGTTTCTATGCGGCAAAGCTTGGTGTTGACATCGACAACTTGTGGATATCACAACCGGACAACGGTGAGCAGGCTTTAGAGATTGCCGACCAGCTGATACGCTCATCTGCGATAGATATCATCGTCATCGACTCTGTGGCAGCGCTCACTCCAAAGTCGGAGATAGAGGGCGACATGGGTGACAACAAGGTAGGTTTGCAGGCACGACTGATGAGTCAGGCATTGCGTAAGCTTACTGCCACCATAAGCAAGACAAACACCACATGTATCTTTATCAACCAGTTGCGTGAGAAGATAGGAATAATGTTCGGTAATCCGGAGACAACAACAGGTGGAAACGCCTTGAAGTTCTATTCCAGCGTGCGTCTTGACATTCGTCGTGTGACAAGTATCAAGGATGGCGACCAGGTCATTGGCAACCAGGTGAGAGTGAAGATTGTGAAGAACAAGGTGGCACCGCCATTCCGCAAGGCTGAGTTTGAGATAACATTCGGCGAGGGAATATCAAAGGTTGGTGAGATTCTTGACCTCGGCGTAGAGTATGGAGTGATACAGAAGAGCGGCTCGTGGTTCTCTTACAATGGCAGCAAGCTGGCGCAAGGTCGTGATGCCACAAAGGTGTTGCTGAAGGATAACCCGGAGCTTTGCGAGGAGGTAGAGGCACTCATCATGCAAGCCATCGCAGAGAAGAGAGACTAAACGATATTATCCGTTATTAAGACTTGCGTTGTTATGCGATGAATCCACATTATGTCATCCATAACAACGCATGTCTTTTGTGAGTAACATTCTTATCCAAAGCAATCCATAGGTCTGATGCAGGTGACAACAGATATATTGCGGCAATGGTTTGAGGAATTCAACACCTCGTTGTTCGGAAACGAGCTGCCTATGCCTATACTGCGGACTGGCAGGTCGCGCTCTCAGTTGGGCTCTTTCTCATGCACGCGGCGCCCAAGACTGTTCGGAGCGAGAGTAGCCGACTGCAAGATATGTGTCAGCAACTATTATGACATGGATGAGAAGGCATTTAAGAATGTGCTGATACATGAGATGATTCACTATTTCATAGCGTATAAGAAGATAAAGGACACCTCTTCGCATGGAGTAGTATTCCGCAAGATGATGGCAGAGATAAACGCCTGCGGCTGGAATATAGAGGTAAGGACCAGTTGCAAGAAATGGTCTCCTGCGGCAGAGCGGAAGAGTGATACCACCTATCTGGTACTTTCATTAGAACTTAGCGGCAACCGCCACATGCTGTCTGTCGTCAATCCGCGTTATGCAAGAGCCATAGAGCGGCAGATACATAACGCACCGGAGGTGAAGTCATATAAATGGTATACCTCCGCCAGCACCTTCTTCTCCGACTTCCCGAAGGTACGCTCGCCACGCGGACGCATCGTCACTCATGACATCCTCAACACCCTTCTTCCTGACATGCACGCGGTTGAGGTTGGGTGAAATCTAAAGAATTATGTGTAATTCATTGATTGTGTAGGCATAATAAAGCAAATGCCACGCCTTCATTTATTCAAATTTTCAATTACAACTATCCTCATTCGTTATGCCGGTATGATAGTGGCGGCTTAACTTGTTTTCACTTCTATGAAAGCATCATAACTTAAACTAAAAAGACGTAAGGCTGACACCTTATTTATATATATAGAAGATATATTTCTTATATTTGCTGCGAACAATAATAATGAAAGGAGAAAATTATGAGAACAATTATGTTTGCGGCAATGATGCTGTGTGTGGTTATGGGTTGCGGACCTACAGCCACGGTTGACAACTCTGTGGTGACGCATCTGGACCTGAAACGTTTCTTGGGGCATTGGTATGAGATAGCGCGCTTTGACCATAGTTTTGAGCGTGGACTTGACTATACTGAGGCGGAATATACGTTGCGCTCCGATGGTGATATCGATGTGGTGAACACTGGTTTGGCCCACAACAAACGTAAGACGTCAGAGGGTAGGGCAAAGCTTACTGATACGCCGGCGCTGCTGCGTGTGTCGTTCTTTCGCCCGTTCTATTCCGACTATCGTGTGATGATGGTTGACAGTGCTTATCAGTATGCGTTGATAGGCAGTGGCAGCGACAACTATCTGTGGATTCTTGCACGTAAGCCTCAGTTGGCAGAAGAGGTCAAGGCGACTATTGTGGCGGAGGCTAAACGCAGGGGGTATGATACTTCAAAGCTGCTTTGGGTTAAGCAGCAGAATACTGTCAGGTAGTATTGCTGCAGCCTGATGACATCTTCCGTGTTGGTGCTGTTTTGTAAGTATGCCATTTAGATGTCAAAAGTATGGTGTTTACGCAACGTAACTATATCGTTTAGATGTGTTAAGTATGGTGTTTATTATTCATGCAGAATATAAACCCAAATCTAATGACCTAATTGGGCTAAGGGGAGAATGCGTGTACATGGTGCACTTGCGGTATGTCATGCTTTCATATACCATAGAAAACGGATTACACAGACCTGTGAGAGGTCATGCGTAATCCGTTATATGTTTGTTTAGAAACTGTATTTTAGATGTTTGCCAGTTCTACAACCTTGTCAACAGCAGCGTTAAGACCGTCAGGATTCTTACCACCAGCTGTAGCGTAGTGTGGCTGTCCGCCACCGCCACCCTGGATAAGTTTGGCAGCCTCTCTTACCAGCTGACCGGCATTAAGTCCGTGCTCTTTAACCATATCGTCGCTGAGCATGACGCTGAGCATAGGCTTGCCGCCACCTGTAGAGCCCAACACGCAGATCATCTTCTCTGGCATCAGCTCGCGTACTTTGAACACGATGTCCTTTGCGACGTTAGGCATTACAGGGAACACACCCTTCACAAGTGTAATGCCGTTTATCTCCTTGGCGTGCTCAATGAGATGGTCTTTGATGCGTGCGGCATTCTGTGCCTGGAACTTCTCAATGTCCTTCTTCATTGTGTCGTGCTCCTCCATGTATTTCTGGATTACGCCGAGCAGGTCCTTAGAGTTGTTGAAGAGTGATTTGAGGTTACGTATTGTATCTTCCATCATGTATATTGCAGACTCGCAATTCTTTCCTGTGATAGCCTCGATACGGCGGATGCCCGCAGCTACAGAACTTTCAGACACTATCTTAAAGAAGCCGATTTGTCCTGTTGCCTTTGCGTGGATACCACCGCAGAACTCGCATGAAGGACCGAAGCGAACCACACGCACGGTGTCGCCGTACTTCTCGCCGAACAAGGCGATGGCGCCCAACTGCTTAGCCTCTTCCATAGGAATGTTGCGATGCTCGTCGAGCGCAATGTTCTGGCGAATCATATCGTTCACCATGCGTTCCACCTGACGTAGTTCCTCGTCTGTAACCTTTTGGAAGTGAGAGAAATCGAAGCGCAATGTGTCATCGCTTACGAACGAACCCTTCTGCTCCACATGGTCGCCCAGTACCTGCTTCAAAGCATAGTCGAGCAAGTGGGTAGCTGTATGGTTGGCGGCACTGCCGTCGCGCTTGTCGGTATCAACGCAAGCCATGAACTCTGCGTTGATGTTCTGTGGTAGTTTCTTTACGATATGTATGCTCTGGTTGTTCTCGCGCTTGGTATCGATGATATCGATAGTCTCGTTTTCGTTCACCAGAACACCCTTATCGCCAACCTGTCCTCCCATCTCTCCATAGAAAGGAGTGTAGTCGAGTACCAGTTCAAAGAACTCATTCTTCTTCTGTGTCACCTTGCGGTAGCGCAGTATGTGGCAGCTGTGCTCTGTATAGTCGTAACCAACGAACTGCTGTTCAGTTGACTCGTTTACTATAACCCAGTCGCCATTCTCCACCTGAGCAGCGTTGCGCGCACGCTCCTTCTGCTTCTGCATCTCAACGTCGAACTGTTTTTCGTCAACAGTGAAACCGTTTTCACGGCAGATGAGTTCTGTGAGGTCGAGAGGGAAACCGTATGTGTCGAAGAGGCGGAAAGCCTGAACACCATCGAGCTCGGTCTTGCCCTCAGCCTTAAGCGTCTCCATTGCAGTGTTCAGCATGCTGATACCCTTGTCGAGAGTGCGGAGGAAAGAATCCTCTTCTTCCTTAATCACTCTGCTGATGAGCTGCTGCTGTGCTTTCAGTTCAGGGAAAGCATCGCCCATTTCGTGAACGAGAGTAGGGATGAGCTTGAACATGAATGCCTCTTTCTGTCCGAGGAATGTGTAGGCATAGCGCACGGCACGGCGCAAGATACGGCGGATTACATAACCAGCCTTTGCGTTGCTTGGCAACTGGCCGTCGGCAATAGAGAAAGCCACGGCACGCAGGTGGTCGGCACATACACGCATGGCAACGTCTGTATCCTCAGCCTTGCCGTATTCCATGCCGCTTATCTGCTCTTCCGCCTTGATGATAGGCTGGAAGATGTCGGTGTCGTAGTTTGAATGCTTGCCCTGCAGCATGCGCACGAGGCGCTCGAAGCCCATACCGGTGTCGATAACATTCATAGACAGCTTTTCGAGCGAGCCGTCAGCCTTGCGGTTGTACTGCATGAACACGAGATTCCATATCTCGATAACCTGTGGGTCGTCCATGTTTACAAGTTCACGACCTGGTTTCTTTGCCTTCTCCTCTGGTGTGCGAGAGTCAACATGAATCTCAGAGCAAGGGCCGCAAGGACCTGTATCGCCCATTTCCCAGAAGTTGTCGTGCTTGTTGCCGTTGATGATGTGATCGGCAGGCACGTGCTTCAGCCAGTACTGCTCAGACTCGTCGTCGCGCTCAAGGTTCTCGCTTGTGTCACCCTCGAACACTGTAACGTAGATGTCCTCAGGATTCAGTCCGATAACATCAACAAGATATTCCCATGCCATATCGATGGCGCCTTCCTTGAAATAATCGCCGAAACTCCAGTTGCCGAGCATCTCGAACATGGTGTGGTGTTAAGTATCGTGTCCCACCTCTTCCAGGTCGTTTTGTTTGCCACTGACACGCAGACACTTCTGTGT
>JAFQGS010000031.1 GCA_017415455.1 Prevotella sp. | reverse complement strand
GCCGAAATGCGATTTTTTCAGCACGATTTTATAAATTCTATAGCTCCTATAGGCACTATAGTTTCTATATTTCTTATTGATGCTTTAGTCATTTCTATCAAATGCCTGTGCCGTTTCATATGAGATGGCGGTGCGATTACAACGTCAGGGCGGTGCGATTGCGTTTTTATCGTGCTATGATTACAACGTAATCGCAGTACGATGGCTATGTAATCGTAGTGCCTTGACAAAGCCATCCTACCGCCTTGACAAAGCGATGCTGCGGCGATTACTATGTAATGGCACCGTCATGAAGCTGGAATGATAATCAGAAGGCAGTTTCTTTTGTTTTTGTATACACAATAATTCAGCATTTTCAAAATATTTTTGTTTTCGCGCAAGATTCGGGAAATGTGAGAAGATTTTTGCTGCGAGTTCCGTTTTTTGCGCGTCATATTTATGATGAAGATATAATTTTCTTTAAATAGAAGTCGTTAGATGCCGTTTTTCACCTTATTATTATTAATTTTGCACGAATTAAGCGAAAAGAAAAGAAAAATAAAGATATGTTTGAGAATTTAAGTGACAGACTTGAACGCTCGTTTAAAATATTAAAGGGCGAAGGAAAGATTACCGAGATTAATGTTGCGGAAACCCTGAAAGATGTGCGCAGAGCACTTCTTGATGCCGATGTTAACTATAAGGTTGCAAAGACGTTTACCGACAATGTTAAGCAGAAGGCTATGGGTATGAATGTGCTCACAGCAGTGAAACCAGGACAGCTCATGGTGAAATTGGTACATGATGAGTTGGCGGAACTCATGGGTGGAGATTCGGTTGATGTAAACCTGGATGGCCGTCCGGCAATAATACTGATGTCTGGTTTGCAGGGTTCTGGTAAGACAACATTCAGTGGTAAGCTTGCAAACATGCTTAAGACCAAGAGGCATAAGAATCCTATGCTTGTGGCATGTGACGTCTATCGCCCGGCTGCTATAGAGCAGTTGAAGGTAGTAGGCGGACAGGTGGGAGTGCCTGTATATAGCGAGCCGGAGAATAAGAATGTCGTGGAGATAGCCCAGAACGCTATAAGGGAAGCTAAGGCAAAGGGCAATGACGTTGTTATTGTGGATACAGCAGGACGTCTGGCTGTTGATGAGGAGATGATGAATGAGATTGAAACTCTCAAGAATGCCATCAATCCAAATGAAACACTGTTCGTTGTTGACTCAATGACTGGTCAGGATGCTGTTAATACAGCCAAGGAATTTAATGACAGGCTTGACTTTGACGGTGTAGTACTTACAAAACTCGACGGTGACACACGCGGTGGTGCGGCTTTGTCAATACGTACAGTTGTCACAAAGCCGATTAAGTTTGTTGGTACTGGTGAGAAGATGGAGGCCATAGACGTGTTCCATCCTTCACGTATGGCTGACAGAATATTAGGAATGGGTGACATCGTAAGCCTTGTTGAGCGTGCTCAGGAACAGTTTGATGAGGAGGAGGCAAAGCGACTCCAGAAGAAGATTCAGAAGAATAAATTTGACTTCAATGACTTCCTCGGCCAGATACAGCAAATAAAGAAGATGGGCAACATCAAAGATCTTGCGTCGATGATACCAGGTGTAGGCAAGGCCATCAAAGATGTTGACATTGACGATAATGCGTTCAAGGGCATAGAGGCAATAATACTCAGCATGACTCCAAAAGAGCGAACAAATCCGGAAATCCTTAACACCAGCCGTAAGATGCGAATAGCAAAAGGCTCGGGTACGAATATCCAGGAGGTAAACAGGCTTATCAAGCAGTTTGACCAGACACGCAAAATGATGAAGATGGTTACCGGAGCTAATATGTCAAAGATGATGGGAGCCATGAAGGGTATGAAGGGAATGCCGAGATTTTAATAAATAGACAATCAAATCAAAATTTCTATATATATGCAACTGATAGACGGAAAGGCTACTGCTGCCAAAATTAAGGAAGAGATAGCAGAGGAGGTGAAACTTATTGTTGAGGCTGGCGGCAAACGCCCGCATCTCGCTGCGATACTTGTAGGACACGATGGCGGCAGCGAGACTTATGTGAAGAATAAGGTGCTGGCATGTGAGGCTTGTGGCTTCAAAAGTACACTGATACGTTTCGAGGAGGATGTCACAGAGGATGAACTGCTCGCAAAAGTAGATGAGTTGAATAATGATGATGACGTTGACGGATTTATTGTACAGCTGCCATTGCCTGATCATATTAACGAGCAGAAGGTTATCATGGCAATAGACTACCGTAAGGATGTGGATGGATTCCACCCGATAAATGTGGGAAGAATGTCTATAGGACTGCCATGCTTCATCTCTGCCACACCGCTTGGTATTATAACATTGCTGAAACGATACGGAATAGAAACGTCGGGAAAGAAATGTGTAATACTGGGAAGAAGCAATATCGTAGGAAAGCCTATGGCGCAGCTTATGATGCAGAAACAATATGGAGATGCTACCGTTACTGTATGCCACAGCCGTTCTAAGACACTGAAGGAGGAATGCCTGAATGCAGATATCATTATTGCGGCAATAGGCAAGCCCGGCTTCGTAACTGCGGATATGGTGAAAGACGGTGCTGTTATTGTTGACGTAGGTACAACTCGTGTACCTGATGCCAGCCGTAAGAGTGGTTTCCGTTTGAGCGGTGATGTGCTGTTTGATGAGGTTGCGCCAAAGTGCTCGTTTATAACACCGGTACCTGGAGGTGTAGGCCCAATGACTATATGCTCATTGATGAAGAATACACTTGCGGCAGGTAAGAAAGAATTTTACGTATAGGATATGACAGCGGAGGAATACTACCGGAAAGGTAATGAGTTCAGAAAGCAGGGTAACTGGCAGGAGGCGCTGAATTGCTATATGGAAGCAATAGAGCTTGATCCTGACAGCCCGGCTGTAGAGGCAAAGAGGATGCTTGATGATATTCTGGCTTATTATTGCAAGGATATGTATAACCCTTAGTCATTAAGATATTTTCAAGAGGTAGAAATAAAAATTGCCGGCAGTATTGTTTGTTGCAATATATGTTCCGGATAAAAAGAAAGGTAATATGAGTAAAATTAAAGGAGCCATAGTGATTGACACCAACCGTTGCAAAGGATGCGTTCTTTGTGTTGAGGCTTGTCCTAAAGATGTCATAGCATTGGCGGCTAAACGTGTGAATGTAAACGGATATCCTTATGTAGAGGCGGTCCGTCAGGATGATTGTATTGGTTGTGCATCATGTGGAATAGTATGTCCAGACGGATGTATAACGGTTTATAAGAAAAAGGTGGAGGAGTAGTCTTATGACAGAAATGAACAAGAATAACACATCAAATGAAGATGTTGTATTGCTAAAGGGTAATGAGGCAATCGCCCATGCCGCTATACGCTGTGGATGCGATGCCTTTTTTGGTTATCCTATAACTCCTCAGAGTGAGATTATAGAGACCCTCTCTCTCTTGAAACCATGGGAGACAACAGGAATGGTTGTTCTTCAGGCAGAGAGTGAAGTGTCGTCAATAAATATGGTATATGGTGGAGCAGGTGCAGGAAAACGTGTGTTCACATCATCCTCAAGTCCTGGTGTCGCTCTTATGCAAGAGGGTATAACATATATGGCAGGAGCGGAGATACCAGGAGTCATTGTGAATGTACAGCGAGGCGGTCCTGGTCTTGGAACAATCCAGCCGTCGCAGAGCGACTATTACCAAGCTACACGTGGCGGTGGAAATGGCGATTATAATGTGATTGTACTTGCACCGGCATCTGTTCAGGAAATGGCAGACTTTATGGATCTGGCTTTTGAACTGGCTTTTAAGTATCGCACACCGGCAATGTTGCTTAGCGATGGCGTTATAGGTCAGATGATGGAGAAGGTTGTTCTGCCGCCATATAAGGAGCGTAAGACGGAAGAGGAGATAAAGAGAGATTATCCTTGGGCGACGACAGGTCGTTCCTCAGACCGTTGTCCTAATATTCATACCTCGTTGGAACTGCAGCCGGAGAAGATGGAGGAACGCAATATCAACCTTCAGAAGAAGTATCAGCAGATAAAGGATACGGAAGTAAGATACGAGTCTGTTGGCTGTGATGATGCTGATTATGTTATTGTTGCCTTTGGTAGTGCGGCACGATTGTCAGAAAAAGCTATTGAGCTGGCACGTGAGGAAGGTATAAAGGTTGGCTTGTTCCGCCCTATAACATTATGGCCATTCCCGGAGAAAGAGATAAAGACTCTGGCGGCTGGAAAGAAAGGAATACTTGTTGTGGAGATAAATGCAGGACAAATGGTGGATGATGTGCGTCTGTCAACAATGGGATGTGTGCCTGTTGAACACTTCGGACGCCTGGGAGGTATCGTGCCTGAGCCAAATGAGATTGTCAATGCGTTGAAAGAAAAACTAATCTAAGGGGGAAGTTATCATGAGTGATATGAATATTATAAGTCCTGAAAATATAGTTTATAAGAAGCCGTCACTGATGAACGACACGGCAATGCATTATTGTCCTGGTTGTTCGCATGGCGTGGTACATAAACTTGTTGCTGAGGTAATTGAAGAAATGCAGATGGAGGAGAAAACGGTAGGTGTTTGTCCGGTAGGATGTGCTGTGTTTGCATACCGTTATCTTGATATAGACTGGCAAGAGGCTGCTCATGGACGTGCTCCTGCTGTTGCAACAGCCATAAAGAGATGCTGGCCAGACAGACTGGTGTTTACATATCAGGGAGATGGAGACCTTGCGTGCATCGGAGCATGTGAGACTATTCATGCGTTGAACCGTGGTGAGAACATTGTTATTATTTTCATCAACAATGCAATCTATGGAATGACAGGTGGTCAGATGGCACCAACTACTCTTATCG
>JAFQGS010000030.1 GCA_017415455.1 Prevotella sp. | reverse complement strand
TATATATGATTTGGCGTTTACTACGCTTGATTTGACTGTCAAAACTCGCAACTTTGGATCCCTGTCAATGATAGCAATGGTGAATGCCACTCTGAGTATGGTAATGCTCGGCTTCATTGTTATATATAGATAACAGTGTTGCCTTGTCATCATATTCGGCGTGGGTGTTCGCATTGCTTGTCCAGACAGGGAGGTAATGCGAGACCTTGACAGCGGGACAGGCTAACGTGATTAAGCCCACGCTTTTTCTATATACCATAGTTAACCGAGAATAAAACATCTCCAGCATAGGGCTTTGACTGGTAAAAAAAAAGAAGGACGAACTATGTCAAAGCGTTTATCATTGTTACTGTTGGTTTTGGGACTGACGTTTAATTTTTCTTTTGGGCAGACTGTTATTGGGGATTCACTAATAATTCAAGGCAAGAAAGGGACTTTAGCTAAAGTTCTCAAAAGCAAGAAGTATACTAATATTACCAAAATCAAAGTTATTGGTGATGTGGGTGAGAAAGACTTTCTCGGCGTTTTTTTATCCTCTAGAGACAACCTTGTTTCTCTTGATTTATCCGATGCAACTTATATTCTCACATCTACAGAACATTGGGAATTAACTCACCGTAAAAGTAGTGTAGATCGTTTGTATATAAGCATTGGTAAGAGTCTTAATCTGTTGAAGCTATTTAAAAAAGCGACATATAAAGGAGAAGTTGTTCCTGTAGATGTAGAAATTTATGGTAAGGACAGGGAAGAAATATCACTTTTGACCGTTTATCTTAGCAAAGACATGAGTATTTCTAAACTTTATGCATCGGAAACTGTTACAAAAGGAATTGTGTATGACGATGGTAATATGCCAGCATCTTTTGAAACAATACAACGGTTTGACATATTAGAAGTTCCTCGTCTTTCAGATTTAGAAAAGATGGAGTTTCGTTGTGCTATTTTAAACATTCAAGATATAAATGAGTGTATTATATATAGACCTGAGAGGGATATTCCTCAGGGAGGCTATAAATACTGGCTTGATTATTTAAAGAAAGCAACTACGCTAAAATTTTATGCTTTTGGCCACGAAGAATTATTGTATTCAGTTGTTAACTTAGTAGATACTATTTACCTTCCTAATGTTAAGAGGTTAGAAGAGTCCGCATTGGGCTATGTTTCTGATTGGGATCATAAGCATTACTATAAACGTAAAATGAATGGTAAAAGCATTAGTTTAATTCTGCCATGTTTAGATACAATACCAACCTTCTACCGTACCACTTTGGGACTTGCAAATTTTGACTTAATCTCAATGGATGCAGCAACAACAATTTCTCCTGACGCATTTAGGGAATGTACTATAAAAAAAGTTTATCTACCTAATGTACAATCCATCGGCGAAGAGGCATTTAGCTACGTGGAAGGGTTAGAAGAAATCTCTATTCCCAAAGTAAAGCATATTGGAAAGTCTGCATTTTATCTTTGTAAACTTAAATCAAATATCATTTCAGTTCCAGCCACGATAGAGAAAATAGGAAGTTCAGCTTTTGATGGAATTGATACAATTAGATTTGAAGGAATGACTCCTCCATTGATGGATGATGCTTTGGATGACTATAGAGGGCAGGTTATAGTTGTTCCTAACGGAGCATATGAGAACTATAGTTCTATAGCTCAGGAAAATGTGAAAGTGTTAGAAGAATGGGAAAAGTCTCATAACAACAAGTTTGCTATAAAGACTACCGCTCCTGGTCAAATAAAAGAATCTTTGACAGACGAAATGAAAAGATATGCCGACACATTGATAATAAGCGGTCAATTGTATAGGGAAGAAAGTAAATGGCTAGAGCAACAATTTAATAGAAAGGTTAAATTAGATTGGTCAGAGGTGAGATTTATTCAATCGCCAGAGGATTTGCAACGCTATAGAAATCAGCAAAAAGCAGATCGTGAACTCGCTGAGAAAAGACGAAAGTATGGTGTCGGATCTGTTTCCGAAGGATATTCAATAGGATATAATGACGGTTTAGGGAATGTTAATAATATTATGTCGTATAAATATAGCACAAACCCATATTATACTGAACAATTTTTAGATGGGTATAGGCGAGGATTCAGTAGAGGTCAAGATGAACTAATGAAAAACAGATTAAGAAATATGAGAAGCTGGTAAATAGTCCTTAAAATTCCTTATATTAAATTTTCAACGTCCATCATTCATTGGTGGGCGTTTTTTTATTATCAAATCGGGAGATATTGCCACCCCTCTACTTTCGCCTTTTTTACCTGTTATAAGATACGGCCTCGCCTTATGTCTGCCGAGCAGTTTTATTATAGCCCCATTTATCCTGGAGCACTTTTGGATAATTGAAGGATTGAGAGGGTTGGTAATATCTGATAGGGTTCTCTCGACCTTTTCTTTTACCTGTGTATTCTTCTTTAAGCCAATGTAAATATTTCTCAGTTCGTCCCTATAGTCAGTCAAATATTTGTATTTGATTCCTTCTGGATGAGCAAGAAAAAGGCAATAGACAGCCTTGTGTATGGGTGATAGCTGCAATTCCAATCCATTGTCATAATCAACAAATCGAATTTTGTACTTTTCGTCTATCTCAATCCTGCTTAGTTCTATTGCAGGTTGGAATAACTCGTAAATTTCTTCATCATTTACCCCCAATTCTTTTAACTCTTTTATACATGCTTTTATTTGTTGTACGAGAGTCGTTTTCTCTGTATTGTTCATATTTAGGCATAATATCTCGGAAGCCTAGTGACGCTGTAGGCTTCAGTCATACTATGCTCATTGAACATGCGAGACTTTGAGGTGTTCAAAGAGCAAAAACACAATCATTGCAATTTTAAAACGTGAAAAGTTCGAAATACCTTTGCTGAAAAAATCAAAAAATGATGAAAACTTTACATTTTGTCTTTTTTACTCTATTATCTTGCTGTTTTGTTCCTGCTATGGCGGATGATAGAAGGGTTGTTTTTGATGAATCTTTTTCACAAGGATTAGGGGCTTTTTCTCAAAATCAAACAGACATGAGGGAAGGGATGGGTGATGAAGAATATGATTCACAACCGCAAGTTATAGTCTGGACTTTCAATGAAACATACGAATCTGTCCAAGCATATAATCCAACGAAAAGAGAAATAATGGCGGATCTCAGAAGTGTTGAAATTGACCTGAGAGATAAGCTATTGCAGGATGTCGTATTGTCATTTGAAAATACAGTTGTCGGTGCTAATACAATAACGAATGGGAGCATGCAACTATTGGTTCAAGGACGATATGAAGGTGAAGAATATTACACAACGTCAAGTGGTGTCTTTGCAAACGAAATAACCAAAGGACAATCTGAAGGCGTATTTACAAACTACGAGTACTCATTGGAACAGTATGTCGGGATGTATATAAAGATTACGTTTACTGGCAATATGGGTTACAATAGTCCAAGATGGTTAATAAAGAACTTGATGATAACAGGTACACATCCCTACGGTAATAAAGAGTCCGTTTTGGTAGATGATGTAGAGTCCATTAAACAACAAGAGAATGGCACACTGATAACACTTTCTTCAGATAAGTTGGTGCTAATGGCAAGTGGTGTCGGTGGATCAATTCAATATGTCAAGGATGAAACTGCTGCCATAAGACTACATGACAATGATATTCCTTGGTCAATGCCTGGAGAAGTCTTTGGTGGTTCGGTTACTGGCATTATCTCTCGAACTTCTGGTGTCATTGAACTTACCGATGTGACATTTGATGGTCGTGTATCTCAGGAAGAATGGGTTAGTGTTCAACCTGTAGAGATTGCTGAGAGTGAATTGAGTAATAACGAGTGTCAGTTGGTTCGTTTTAGACTAACAGAACGAGTTGTTTTTGATGACATACTAGATTGTATTGGTGGAGACAAAGATTATACACCTACCAACAATACGATTGCAGTAGGTTTCGTGGATAGAGTCGAGAATGGTATTAGGCATATCGTACCGACAACTGTAGATGCTTATGCAAGAGTGGTTCTTGATGAATCAACTCCGTTCGAGTATTCAGAAGAAGAAATAGGAATTGCATGTAAGGTGATTAGGAACTTAAAGGCAGGACAATGGGCAATAGTGACTTTGCCTTTCAATTATGATTGTAGATTCTTGAACAGCAAACATCTAGTCGCATTGTTTACTTCTGCTGCCGATGGGGTTCTGCAATTTGAAAGAACAAAGAGTATCATTCCTGCCTACACTCCATTCTTGATAAAATTCAATACAGACTTGGAAAGCTTCTCTGGTTACTTGACTGATGACACAAATTTAGGCTTTTCTGTTGATGGCGGTGATTACAGTCTGTGCGGAACTCTAAGCGAAGTGACACCAGGTATTGAAGGTTGTTATTACATGGCAGAAAATAATGTTCTCAAACGCCTCTCCAAGACAGGTGTGTTGTTCCCATACAAAGGCTATTTCAGACCAAACAGTGCATCATCAGCAAAAGTTATTAGATTAGCTGTTGACGGTATTGAGGATGACCAAACAACAGATATTGATATACCACTTATTGACGAAAATAGATCAGATGGACGTATCTATAATCTGAACGGCCAATTTGTAGGAACGTCATTCGAGAATCAACCACAAGGAATATATATTATAAACGGTAACAAAGTAATAAAATGAAAAAAGAATATTTAAGACCAGAAACAAACATAATCATAATGGAGACTCAATCAATCCTTGCTGGCAGTGTCAATAGTACAAGATTGGATGGTGAAGATATGGGAATAACAATCGATCATAATGCGGACGAAGGAGACAGGTCATCCAATTCAAGGATATGGGGTGAAACATGGTAATAATCAGAGTGGGGGTAACAACTTCCACTCTTTTTTTGCACAATATAATTGATTTGTGCTTTATTATGAATGTTTTCACGGATTTCTTTCTTTATTTCCCTAAATTATTATTTCCTTTGCATAATACTTTAAGATATTAAACATGGGAAGTAAAGATTTGAACAGACTAAAACTTGTATTGGTTGAGAAGAAACGTACAGGGGTTTGGTTGGCTGAGCAATTAGGAGTCTCTCCTGTAACTGTATCAAAATGGTGCAGTAACATTACCCAACCAACACTCTCGACGCTTGATAAGATAGCGTGCCTTTTGGATATTGACATTTCTATACTTTTAAATAAGACGAACGATAATCATTCCTAAGTATAATATGAGTTTTTGGGAAATGGGGCTTAAATAGAAATATTTTGTTAAACATAAAATTGATGAATATGAGCATGTTTGATTTCCTTGACACGAACTATAGATATTTAGAAGGCCTAAAGCAAGTAGTAAACACAAACAATGAGTATTCAGAAACTGCAAATCAGTTAATCCATTTTTATTTCCATAATAAGATTATTCATAAAGGTATTCTTGTAGATTACATCCTAAATGATCTGTTTAGGTTGTTTTATGTTTATGATTATGTAAGGAAATATAAACTATTAGATATATGGATTGACAACTTGCTTATAGAACAACCTGCCGATGATACAATAAGGTTGACAGGTGGTGAAATCTATGATATTATAGAAAAAATTTCAAACTATCAAGCAAACAAGATTATACGTTTGATTCGTTCAAATAATGCCACATTGGTAGCGCTAATCAAAGCATACGAAGAAAAAAATAAAGAACAATTTGAGAAGTATTACAATGCTTCAGAAAATGACCAGATTGTGGTTGATAATATTTGCCACATGGTTAATCGTGTATATAAAGATTCGATTACATTGTCATTGGAAAAATTGTATAGAGGAGATATAAGTGAATTGAATTGGAAGTCTGCATTGAATACTATGGTATATACATTGGATAATCCGCTATCAAATATATTCAATGCTGATGATGTGACATATAAGAATAATCTTCAAATTGTATTAAATAATTTGAATTTTATTGCAGAAAATGTTTCGTTAGATAATGAAGAGAAGGATATTTCGGAAAGTGATTTTCGGCACATTGTTGATATTTTAACACAGATAACTGCTCTCGTTGTAGAACTATTGTGGGACAAAAATAATATGACGGATGAAGAGATTACAATCATCAAAAAGTCTTTTTCCACATCAATGGGACATGAGATATTGCGGGTATTAGAAGAAGCTATGCGGAGAGGTATTCAGCATGAGCAAGAAATGGAAGTAGATACGGTTATAGACGATGTCGATAAAGTGGTGTTGACAACGCACGAAGATCCTTTTGCACATACCTGGGAGAATGTAAATAATAACATATCCCTTCGTGCTTGGTTATGTGCTGAATATTTTGCTTACCGCAAGAGTATAGACAATGACGAGAAAGAAATATTTGTTGAAATTGCGACAAACATTCATTATAATGGTAGAAAAATTATCTGGAAAGGGTATAATTCGGATGTATATGATGTATATGTGTTTATATGCAAAGGAAATAACAGTAGTATGACTTTGCAAGAATTTGGCAATCGATTTCAAAGAAAGAGTTCAGATAAAACGCTATCAGACGTGCGTGTTGACAAAAACAAGTCACAGAGAAAGGAATTTGACCTAGAAAAAACACTAATGTCTTTTCATAAAAATTATCGCAAATGAATTTATAATACTAAAACAAAAGTACACCTGAAAAAGTTATATGACAAGAGACGGGGGAGCAATCTGGGGGAGCAGCGAGTAAAATAAAAATGGAACCAACTGATTTTCAGTTGATTCCATTCGCTGTGAGCGGAGAGAGAGGGATTCGAACCCCCGGTGCCTCTCAGCACGGCGGTTTTCAAGACCGCTGTAATCGACCACTCTACCATCTCTCCTTACTTTCTGTGAGTAGTTCTCTTGAAAAGCGTTGCAAAGGTAATGCTTTTTGTCAGACAAAACTAATTTTTATGAACATTTCTTTCTGCGGTTAATATTATTTAACAATTGGCTGCTATTTATTCAATGGTTAAAGTTTAAGGTTTAATGGTTAATGGGTAAGTTAAGGGTTAGGAAGTTAAAGAAGTTAAGTAGTTAGAGAAGTTAGGCCATGTGCTTTTTTAAAGATAACGTCAACGAGAACCTCACAAACTCACACTCTAATCAACTAACTCGTCAACTTGTCTACTTGTCAACTCGTCAATTTGTTAACTAACACTAAGGAGTGCAGACGCATGCTTGACACGCAATCGTCCTCTATCTCCTTCTATCTTCCTCTACCTTCTTCTAACTTCTTATAAAGACTCGTCAACTTCTGAAAGTATTGAAGCTCCCTCTCCCAGGAGAGGGCGGGGAGAGAGGCTCCTCGTCAACTCGTCAACTCATCAACTTCCCATTTAGAGCCTCCATTCATCTCGTTTGGAGGCTTCATTCACCACGTTTGGAGCCTCTATTCATTCCCTTTGCTGCTATGTCTGTCTTTCCTCCTCTCTTATACCATACTCTCCCCTATATATAGGGGGAGAGGTATGTATAAAGAGGAAAGGACAGACGCTAAAGCCGGGAATGAATGCCGCCGCAGAAGAAAATAGCCAAACAATATCCATGTATGGTAAATATTTTATAATTTAATCGTGAGTTTAGAAATATTCTCATTACCTTTGCACATGTAATTATTGCGTATAATATCCGATGAAGAATCTTTTAGTTGTCTTATGCCTTGTCATTCTTTCGCTGACCTTTGGAGGGCAGTGCAAGGCAAGCACTGACGCCACCCCTCAGCGGTATGCGTCACTGTCGGCAGAAGGCCTTCTCTCCTCAGAGAAAGATTCAGAAAGGGATATGGGTTGCATAGAAGATGCGTTCCAGCCACGCAGTGAACGCACTGTGGCAGTGGTGTCGGACGTTCGAAACATCTATCGCATCTGCAATTCCAGACCCCAGCGCGTCATTACCAGTCTCACAGAGCGTAGTGTCCGCATGAGCGGTACGTTTTCTTTGTTTTATAAATACAGTCAGTCACAATTCAGCAATTGCCAAAGGAGCAATGTGGCGGCAACGTCCCCGTTTCTGCCTTGTATCTCGGGCATCTATTATGTCTATGCCCTGAGACACATCGTTATTTAGCGTTATTATTTTTTTTACTTCTTGCGCAGTCTCTGCGCCAATGGTGTTTTGCGGACCCTCCGCGGAATGCTGTGTTATGCCGTGCCGGCTCTGCTGTAGCTATGAGGATACATCCATGCTTCAGATATGCCAGGTCTGAGTATAACAGAAAGCAATAACATCTGGTCATGTCATGATATATTTTGCACACCTTCGTCTCTTGACGCGATACGCATCCATGACCTGTAAATAATAACCAAATCCCTGACCGGTGACGGGTAGGGGAGAAACAATAACAAAAAAGAAATGGCAAATATTAAATCGTTTGAGATAGGAACAGCCGTCTCAAACTATGATAAGGTAGAGTTAAGAAAATCATTGTTCGGACTTTCTGCAAGTCTTGTCTATAAACCAACACAGAGTAAGATAAAAGCATATCAGTATGAATACACCCCGGCAGAGGGCGATAAGGTGGAGAAACTTCTTAACACCCCTCTCGCATCCCTGCCAGAGAAACTGAAGTCAGTAGGCAATATAGGGCAAGTGGCAATAGGACATGTCCGTGCAGAAGTGTGTATGTCTGCCGACCGTCAGTTCCTTGCGCTCTGTCTCTATCGCTTCTACGACTCAGATTTCCATCCTTCCACCGATCTCCGTATCTATGAGGGGAAAGAAGCCGAACTTGTAAGTAAGATTTTCTAACCTAAAAATATTGTACAGACTATGAGTGCATTGACAATTACCATCGTGGTGCTCTTCGTTATCGGCTATGCCTGTATAGCCCTTGAGAGCGTTACCAAGATAAACAAGGCGGCAGTGGCCCTGTTTATGTTCGTTGCCTGTTGGACCGTCTTCATGATAAATCCGGCAGAGTATGTCACAGGCGTAGCCATGGCAGACATGGCAAACGAGGTGAGTAGCATCATTGAGCATCATCTCGGCACCACATCCACAACGCTCTTCTTCCTTATGGGAGCGATGACCATTGTAGAGATAGTGGACCAGAACGGCGGCTTCAACTTCGTTCGCGACACCCTTCGCACCAAGAGCAAGCGCTCGCTGCTGTGGCGAATAGCCTTCATCACCTTCTTCCTCTCTGCAGTGCTCGACAATCTCACAACAAGCATTGTGATGGTCATGATTCTGCGTAAACTCGTAAAGGAATATAAGGACCGCATCCTCTATGCCTCTCTGGTTATCATCGCCGCTAACTCAGGTGGTGCATTCTCGCCAATAGGCGATGTCACCACCATTATGCTTTGGAATGTAAACCTCGTTTCAGCCACAGGCGTTATCAAGGAACTCTTCATTCCTTCAGTGGTGTCAATGGTTATTCCGGTGTTGCTTCTGCAACTGTCACTCAAAGGCGAACTGCAGGCTCCCGACAATACAGTTGTAAATGCCGGCGCCGAAGATTTCACAGCATTGCAGCGTAAGACAATCTTCCTCCTTGGCGTAGGCGGTCTCATCTTCGTTCCAGTGTTCAAGGGCATTACCCATCTGCCGCCGTTCGTAGGCATCCTTCTCGTCCTGTCGCTTTTGTGGATTGTAACCGAGTTGTTCTACGCCGGACTATCCAAAGCCGAAGACAAGGACGGCATGCAGAAACGCGTCAGCAACCTGCTCTCACGCATAGACATGAGCACCATCCTCTTCTTCCTCGGCATCCTCATGGCTGTAACCTGTCTTGAGGAGATAGGCGTCCTCGCAGCTATGGGTGAGTGGCTTAACGAGGTGAGCAACGGCAACCACTACCTCGTTACCGGTGCCATTGGTGTGCTGTCAAGCATTGTCGATAACGTGCCTCTCGTTGCAGGCTGCATAGGAATGTATCCTTTGGCAGAGACCGGCGCCATGGCAACCGACGGCATCTTTTGGCAACTCCTGGCGTACTGTGCCGGTGTAGGAGGTTCAATGCTCATCATCGGCTCTGCCGCAGGTGTAGTCGTCATGGGACTTGAGAAGATCACCTTTGGCTGGTATATGCGTCACATCACGCCGATAGCCTTCGCCGGATATATCGCCGGCATCCTCTGCTACTGGCTTCTCTAATAAGGGACAATACAAAAAGAATGCGGTTTCTTCTTGGAACCGCATTCTTTTTTGTAGGAAGTTAGAAGAAGGTAGAGGAAGATAGAAGGAGATAGAGGACAGATGACTTCAGAAGTTAAAGAAGTTAAGTAGTTAAGCCATGTGCTTTTTTATAAGAAGTTAGAAGAAGGTAGAGGAAGATAGAAGGAGATAGAGGACGATTGTGTGTCAAGCATACGGCTACTCATCACCTCATCGCCTCATCAACTATACACCCCAACCTCACAATATTATCCTAAAAAACACCTTTTTCCTTAAAAAATGTTCATTATATACTGAAAAAGTAGTACATTTGCAACAAATATTAATAAAGGGCGCCGCTCTTTTCAATAAGCTTCAAAAACAATCTGCGGATAACAATCCCCAAGCGGAAGTGTTTAGACTGTCTTAACCCTCCCTTGTCTCACAATAGGGGAGAGGAAGACTTCTGCACTTCTTTGAAAAGTTTAAAGTTTAATGTTTAAGGTTTAAAGTTTAAGGTTTAACGAGAACGATAACGTCAACGAGAACCTCACAAACTCATAAACTCACACCCTAATCAATCAACTTGTTAACTCGTCAACTTGTTTACTCGTCAACTAAATATCATTTTGAGATCCAAGTAATCCGTGGTCCTGAATAAAACACTTATAGAGATTCAGAGGAAACAGGAGGAAATATACGGTCTAAGTTAAAAATATACAAAATACACAACGTTGTATAACACAAGTTTGTGTATTTTGTGTTTCTGGCTTATTTTTGCATTACCAAAATAATGTAATATGATGCAAGAACTTAATCAAAGTTTCGTTTTTGGTGTATCTGTTGGCGAATATAATTTTATAGGTAGAGATGAGGAGATGCACCGTTTGAAAATGAATTTCAAGGAGGGAATCAATACCATATTGATATCTCCCCGTCGTTGGGGCAAGACCTCTTTGATAAAAAAGGTATGCAGAGATATTAACAAGAATGATGTATTGCCTGTTTATATTGATATATTCAGATGTAAATCAGAATACGAATTATACAATCTGTTCGCAAAGGAACTTTTGAAACAGACCTCGTCACATACTGAGCTGTGGATGGAGAATGCACGGGATTTTCTCTCAAGACTAACTCCAAAGATACATATATCATCAGAACCATATTCAGAGTATTCGTTTTCTTTAGGCATAACCCCCCAAACCCATACGCCGGAGGAAGTGTTGGAACTGGCAGAGACTATTGCCATAAGGAAAGGTAAGCGAATCGTTGTATGTATTGATGAGTTTCAGCAGATAGGAGAACTTGCAGATAGTTTGACAATACAAAAACGTCTTCGCACTGTTTGGCAACATCAGAAACATGTGTCATATTGTCTTTTCGGTAGTAAGAAACACATGATGATAAATATTTTTCAGCAGCGGAATATGCCTTTGTATCAGTTTGGAGATATGATTTTTTTGGAAAGAATCCCTACATGGGAATGGACAAAATATATTGTTTCTCATTTCCAAGAGCGTAAACGTTATATTTCCGCAGAGTTTGCTGTTAGAATATGTGATGTCGTTGAAAATCATTCCTCCTATGTCCAGCAATTGTCTTGGCTTATCTTCTCATTGCTCAATGAAGGCGATACAGTAACAGAGGTGCATTTTCGGAAAGGACTTGAAGGGTTGTTGAACAGTCAGGAGCAATTGTTTCTGCAGCAAATAGAGTCTCTTACATCATACCAGATGAATTTTCTCAGATGTATAATTTCCGGAGTATCTGATGGTTTCGGTGAGGAGTCCATTAGGCAAGAATATAATTTAGGAAGCCCGTCTAATATAACGAGACTGAAAAAGTCATTGACAGACAAGGAATTGGTTGAGCAAGTGGGATCAAAGTTCTACATTACCGATCCTGTCTTCATGCAGTGGTTTAAGACAAGGGGCTATTGTTGAGGGGTTAATGTTTAAAGGTTAATGGGTAAAGTTTAACGTGAACATTTAACTATACAATCAACATATTCAAGGAGTGTAGGAGTACAGGAGTGTAGGAGTGCAGACAATAGCTTGACACGCACAGAAGCGTTTAATGTTTAAAGTTTAATGGTTAATGCTCACGTTGTCGTTATCGTTCACGTTAATCAACTAACTCATCAAATTACTCCCCTCTCATTATGGAGAGGGGTTGGGGGTGAGGCTCCTCGTCTACTTGTCTACTTGTCAACTCGTCAACTTGTTAACTAACACTAAGGAGTGCAGGAGTGCAGGAGTGCAGACGTATGCTTGACACACAATCGTCCTCTATCTCCTTCTATCTTCCTCTACCTTCTTTTAACTTCTTATAAAGACTCGTCAACTTCTGAAAGCATTGAAGCTCCCTCTCCAAGGAGAGGGCGGGGGGGGAGGCCCCTCGTTTACTTGTCAACTCATCAACTTATACACACTCAACTCACCATTATTAAATTATCCTAAAAAGGATTATTCTAATTTGGATAATTGATATATTTAATATACCTTTGTGCTAAAAGTCAGTCAGATATGAAAAATCCGTTTGTCACCAAAGGGTATGTAGGTCCTGAATATTTCTGCGATAGGGTAAGCGAAACACAAAAGATAGTGGAACTTACAACTAATGGGAATAATATGGCATTGATATCACCTCGCCGTGTTGGTAAGACAGACCTGATACGTCATTGTCTGCATCAGCCAGAGATACAAGGCCACTACTATACATTTCATATCGACATCTATGCAACGACAAGTCTGCGTGACTTTGTGAACGTCTTTGGACGAGCTATTTTGGACGAGCTCAAGCCGCAAGGCAAGGCCGTATGGGAATCCTTCCTTGGTGTTCTGCGCTCACTTCGTTCCGAGATAACCTATGACATTAATAACTTTCCAACATGGAGCCTGGGATTAGGCGATATAGAATGCCCGGCAACAACCCTGGATGAGATATTCGAATATCTGAACAAGGCAGACAAGCCCTGCCTTGTGGCTATTGATGAGTTCCAGCAGATAACCAATTACTCTGACGCCCCCAATATGGAGGCAACCCTGCGCACTTATATCCAAAAGTGTACAAATGCCACATTCATATTCTCTGGGTCCAAGCGCCATCTTATGGGAGAGATTTTCACCTCTCCTTCGCGCCCGTTTTATCAGTCAGTATTGATTATGAATCTACCCCCTATCCCGGTAGATAAATATATTGAGTTTGCACAATACCAATTCCGAAAATACGGGAAACATATAGATAGCAATGTAGTGGAGGATGTATATCATCGTTTTGATTCCGTCACCTCTTGCATACAAAGAGTTCTGAACGTATTGTTTCTGAAGACTCAGTCAGGACAGACATGTACGGTAGATATGGTAGATGAAGCGGTGGAATATATCCAGGATATGTTCACAGAAACCTATTCTGATTTACTTGATAGAATCCCCGAGAAGCAGCGCGAGGTGTTTGTTGCTATCGCGCGTGAAGGCAAGGCGGAAGGCATAACGAGTAAGGCATTCATAAAAAGGCATCACCTGCAGACAGTCAGCGTCATCACAGCTGCAGTCAGGGGACTTTTAGAAAAGGACCTTATCACGGTAGATAAGGGTGTCTATACAGTATACGATCCGTTTTTCGCATTATGGCTGAGACAAAGGTTTAATGTTTAAAGTTTAAGGTTTAATGAGAACGTGAACGATAACGTCAACGAGAACCTCACAAACTCATACCCTAATCAACTAACTCGTCAACTTATCAACTAAATATCTATCAACTTGTCAACTTGTTAACTTACTAAAGGAGTGCAGGAGTTCAGGAGTGTAGGAGTTCAGACAATAGTTCTGCTACAATCAACTTGTCAACTCGTCAATTTGTTAACTAACACTAAGGAGTTCAGACGCATGCTTGACACGCAATCGTCCTCTATCTCCTTCTATCTTCCTCTACCTTCTTCTAACTTCTTATAAAGACTTGTCAACTTCTGAAAGCATTGAAGCCCCCTCTCCAAGGAGAGGGCGGGGGGAGAGGCTCCTTGTCAACTCGTTAGCTTGTCAACTAAATAAAATAAAATCATATGCGTGTAATAATTTTAGACGACTATGCCCTCGTATCTCGCTGGGCAGCCAACTACGTAGTAGAGAAAATCAACCAGAAGAAGCCCACCGCCGACAACCCCTTTGTCCTGGGCTGTCCCACCGGCTCCTCGCCCCTGGGCATGTACAAAGAGCTCATCCGCCTGAATAAGGAAGGCAAGGTATCCTTTAAGAACGTCGTAACGTTCAATATGGACGAGTACGTCGGCCTGCCGAAAGAACACCGCGAGAGCTACCACACCTTCATGTGGACCAACTTCTTCAGCTATATCGATATAAAGCCCGAGAACGTCCATATCCTCAACGGCAATGCCCCCGACCTTATGGAAGAGTGTGCCAACTACGAGCGCCAGATAGAGTCCTACGGCGGCATCGACCTGTTCCTTGGCGGCATCGGTCCCGACGGACATATCGCCTTCAACGAGCCCGGCTCATCCCTCTCCTCCAAGACCCGTATCAAGACCCTCAACACCGACACCATCATCGCCAACAGCCGCTTCTTTGACAACGACATCACCCAGGTTCCGAAGCAAGCCCTCACCGTCGGCGTCGGCACCGTCATGTCCGCCCGCGAGGTCCTCATCCTCTGCAACGGCCATAACAAAGCCCGTGCCCTGAAGCACGCCATCGAGGAAAGCATCAACCACATGTGGACCGTCAGCGCCATCCAGATGCACCCCCACGGCATCATCGTCTGCGACGAGCCCGCCTGCGCCGAGATAAAGGTCGGCACCTACCGCTACTTCAAGGACAAGGAGAAGCTTGAAGGCCTCGTTGACAGGTATTTGTAGTTGGGGGTAATGTTTAAAGTTTAATGTTTAAAGTTTAATGGTTAATGGTTAAAGCTTAATGGTTAAAGTTTAACGTGAACATTTAACTATACAATCAACATATTCAAGGAGTGCAGGAGTACAGGAGTGACTTCTCACTCTTAATTATGAATTAGGAATTAGGAATTATGAAGAAATGACGCTTCGCTTAGGAGTGTAGGAGTATAGGAGTGCAGACACTAGCTTGACACGCATACGTCCTCTATCTCCTTTTATCTTCCTCTACCTCCCTCTATCTTCTTTTCACTTTTCACGTTAATCAACTTATTAAAGGAGTGTAGGAGTGCAGGAGTGACGCTTCGCTTAGGAGTGCAGGAGTGTACTTTTTAGGAG
>JAFQGS010000029.1 GCA_017415455.1 Prevotella sp. | reverse complement strand
TTTTCTCTCTCTTTCTCCTACCCCTTTGTTCTGTCTTGAATTTTGATTTTCTCTCATTGGCAGTTTTCCTATCTTGCTTCCTGTATATTTCCCTCTCTCGCGTTTTCTCTTTATTTCTTCCTGATGCAGCAAAGGCATAGTGACAGGGGCTCAATATTAAATACCCCACGATATTTCTACAGAGCCTGTTTGTTGATTTTGCGATGTATAGATAATCTGAGTTCTATAAGATAGTAATAATTAATAGAAAGTTTTATGGGAGCAATATAAATAGTCCTATCAGGCTGTAATAAGAAATAATGGAATTTCTGTATATCCTCGTGCCTATAGATACTAAAGAGAACCTATAAAACTACTCAATTATATACTTGAAAACACCAATCTTAATTTTTGGAAAATTGTTAATATAAACCCAATATCAACAAATCAAATGCTTGATACTTAGGATAAATAACAATGGCGGCGGATATCCCCTTAATATAAATTATTTTAACGTCCAAGCCACATCAAGTTTACGGAAAAAGCATCAACTTCGCAACCGATACATAACTAACTATTCATAAAGTGCCCCCAAAAGTTTCTTGTCAAATTTTGGGGAGCACTTTATTTTGATATCTGGTTTCTAATCAGACCTTACCATCTTTGCCTTGGAACAGGTGTTGACCTAGGATATGAATTGGGAGTATCCTCCACACACTCAGGCCGTGTATAGGATGTAGATGTTGAAGTTTGTGTACTTCGTGAATTTGAAGTACCAGAAGAAGTTCCCCAATTTGCATTGCCGCCAAATTCAACAGTATTTTTTATTCCAACAGTACCATTCATTCCTACTGTAGAAGATGTGGTAGAATTGTATGTATTTGAAGAATTGTTAGATTGTGTAGTTGTGCGGGTAACGTTCTGAACTGTACCCATTTTACCATCGTAAGTATTACAGTCCTTACCTATGTCGTTTTGTGTGTATTGTGCATTAGCAACAACGCAAATGACAAGCATCATAAGCGTTAAAAAATACTTTTTCATAAGTTTTTTTGTTTTACGTCCGTTCCTTCACGGACAATGATTAATAGAATTGTATAATGATTGTCCTTAGGGCGAACAGAAAGGTTCAGGTGCGTACATAAAAAAGCGCGGACAAAACTCTGTTCTATCTGACTTTGAGGTCTTCGACTACCTATCTTCCAAATATCTGAGTAAAGCCCACGCCATTTGGCGTGAGCGTTCTCGCTTTACTCTTGGAAGATTTTGAAAGTGTCGAAGTTTCAAAGTCAAGAATATCAGCGTAACGCTTTTCCAATATGTTCACGATGTACGCACTACATGCATTTCTTTATTATCTCATAGGCAATTTTTTTAATAATCCGGGACAAAGATACAACATTTATTTTAATTTATTGGTGTCCGCTAAAACTTTTTATTGTCAAAGAAGTAGCTTTCAATCGCTGATTATATGCGATAGTGAGTTGTCTTTTTCAAAAGCAGCCCCTCATTACTCATTATTCTGCAAATTCCATCGGCTGTCCGCTAAAAAAGAAGGATATGAAGCCCAGAGGGGGGCTTACTTTTTGAGATATGTATCCAAAAAACCTATTTATCGGCATTGCGGACACATATTTTATTGATTTTATTTTTTAGCGGACACCAATAATTCTTTATAGGCTAATCTCCTATATCCCGTTACCACAAACATTACAAATTTTGTTATATCATCAATCTTTCGAGTATTGTATCTGAAATCAAACTCTCCGCAATATCTCCAAAGATGTTTCTTTGAAATATGATAGTATATCAATAAACGGCTTTATGTTCTTTCTAAGTTTATCCATTTTTAATTTTGCTCATTGGTTTTTGAACCAATTACACACAAAACCACTTGGAATTATTACCATTTTTGTTATATAAATATAATCAAAAGTTTTAACATATTAAAATTCAGGAACTTATATTTTGAAATTATTTTCATTTTCCTGACTAACAGGAATTCGAACACAAAAAAGGCAACCACAAAATGCGGTTGCCATAATCCAAAAAATTTTAATTATCTTTGAATATGTATATCATTGATTAGTATAATTAACCTATACCAAAATTATATTTTGGTGTATTCAAGTATATAATTGGGTAAAACTATATATGCAACGGACTGTATATGTTACTTTGTTTCTATTTCCACTGCACCTGCATTTGCGTTTCCCCCATATTTGCGTTCTGCTGCATGAGCTGGCAAAATGGAGATTGTTTTTATATCGGCTGTACGTAACTGCTTGAACTCTTCATACGACACATGTTTGTTGTCAACAACGATGTATGCGTTCTCAATCTGTACTTTTGTGTTACGCATAGGGCGTCGCTCGCCCTCTATACGCATTCTGCGATCAGGACGGTTCCCGTTACCTTCATTTTGTTGCTGCATGCGTGGTCTTGCTGTCTGAAAATTATCATGTGTTCCACAAAGGAAGGAGACAGGAATGGAATACCATACGTTTACAGCCTTTCCGTCTTGTCTGCCGGGCTCCCACTTTGGCATGGACATCACCACGCGTAAAGCCTCAGTGTCAAGTGAGGGGTGCACACTGCGCACAACCTGTGCGGCAGTGATTGAGCCATCAGCCCTTACTATAAACTTCACAACAACCCTTCCCTCGATATTGTCTTTCAGGGCATCTGTGGGGTACTGTGTGTGTGCCGACAGCCATCTTGCCAGTTCTCTCATGCCTCCAGGATACTGAGGCTGGTGCTCTACAACATCATAGACAGTATTATCATCCGGCAAAGAAGTTGCATAGACCGGTGAGTATGGCAAAAGGAGCACTTGAATAAGAATGATTACTAATCGTGATGGCATTGCAGCCATAATGTTTTCTATTGTTTTCATGATATTTTTATAGTTTAAGTATTCTGTCTCTTCATATATCTCTTCTGGACAAACAAGCGAGACTTGGGCAATTCTCCAGTCGTGTGCTTGTTGACATTCCCCTCTACAACTCTATTCGGAATGTCGTTCCGCGTCCGATTTCAGAACTCTTCACGAATATCTTGCCGCGGTGGTACTCCTCCACTATACGCTTGGCAAGTGACAGTCCAAGTCCCCAGCCGCGTTTCTTCGTGGTAAATCCAGGCTTGAACACATTGCCTATATCCTTCTTCCTTATGCCCTTGCCTGTGTCAGACACCTCTATTGTTACCTTGCCATTCTCCTCGCGCATATACAACGTTATTGTTCCGCTGCCCTCCATGGCGTCCACCGCGTTTTTGCATAGATTCTCTATTACCCACTCAAAGAGCGATGCGTTTATTTTCACAATAATGTCCTGCGCGGGGAAGTCCTTTATCATGGAGACCTTGGCAGACGTGCGCCGGTCCATGTAGTCAATAACATGCGTCATCACCTCGTTAAGACTCGATGGCACAGGCTCCGGTAGCGAGCCTATTTTTGAGAAACGCTCAGCCACGAGTTGTAGTCGTCGCACGTCCTTGTCCATTTCCGGAATAAGTCCGTCGTCGGGATACGTCTCCTTCAGTATCTCTGTCCATGCCATGAGACTGGATATCGGCGTTCCCAGCTGGTGCGCCGTCTCCTTAGACAGTCCCACCCACACCTTGTTCTGCTCTGCCTTTTTGGATGTGAGGAGTGCGAATATGGCAATCACCACGAACAGCATCACTACGCCGAGTTGCACGTATGGCCATGCAGAGAGACGCTTCAGCATCACCGAGTCGTCGTAGCATACGTCAATATAATCATTCTTCACACTGTCGTTCAGTGCTATGCGTATATACCTTCCGTCTGTATGCATGCGCATTGCCATCTGCGAGGCAAGGCTCAGGCTGTCTGCGTAATCTTTGCCGTCGAGAGTTATGTTTCTGAAAGTCTGCACGTTACCCTTGTTGTCCGTCACGATAACCGGTATGGTGTTGTTCTCGTCGATAACCTTCAGCACAAGATTCAGGTCCGTGGTCTCGTCCGCCATGCTTAGAGAGCGCATTGCCTCTGCCCACACCTCCATTTTGTTGTGCTCCTCAGTGGCAAGGTCTCTTACCAGATAATTGGACACGACAAGAGACATCACGGCTATTATGATAGCCGCGACCACAAGCAATATCTTCACTTGGCGTATTCTGTCAGTCCACTGCATATGTTACAATAAACGTGTATTATGCAATAATATTGCGCAAGAGAGACAACATCCCAGCCGACACATAATGCCAGCATGATATACGGTGTCGCCCGATTGCTGATGCTCAGTCAGGGACAGTTACAGAGCGTTTACTGCAAGTCCTATGACCTTTGTCTCGTCAACAAGAACCATAATCCTGCCAACAACATAATTTGATGTGCCGTCAGTAGCACGCTTCAGCCCGCGAATCTTCTTCAGGTTTGCCAGCGGCATGCCTACATATATGCCGTTGCTGCATCTTACGCCCGTATATGTGACGCATACATTAAGGATTATCTCATTCTCGCTTGTCTCAAACATCACATCCCCCTTGTTGCCGTTCAGATAGCCGGTATAGCAAGAGCCGCCCATGTCGAAAGAAGAGCAGTCGAGCAGGTCGTAATATCCCGGCAGCTTGTTAGGCAAGTTGTTAGCATTCATGCCCAGTTTAATGCGTCCCCATCCGTCGTTGGTGAACAATGGCATGGCAGACTCGGGAGCAGCGCTCTTTTTTGTACTCTTCTCTGCCTTGCCGGCAGTTGCTTTCTGCTGCGTTGTCTGATTACCTGCCGCATTCTTTATCGCAGTCTCAAGATTCTTCAAAAACTGCGCGTCGGCAGAGACAGATGCGGTGAACAAAAACAAAAATGTAACAATAAAATGTTTCATAATAAAAGAATTAATCGTTTCTGAGTACAAAAATAATAATATTTTTCAATACCTGCAACACACACACCTCAACCGCCATGATTTTTCAATAATCCTTGCAAAATCCCGCCATTCCATATTAATCGTTCCGTCATATCGTATAAAACGCACCATCGTGCCTATGAAACGACGCTGCATTTGATAATCTTTCAGACTGCATTTGATGCCCTTTTAGAGCATCATCACTATGCCATGATGCTATGATATACGATAAATCATGACGTGATGAAAGCGAAATCGCCGCACGATAAATATGCAATCATAGTGCGAAGTCATATCAACCACTGCAAAATCCCGCTTTTCCGGTGCGCCGATTTCTCAGAAAAACGTCTGAAAAATCCGCCATTTCATCGCATTATGGCATCATTCTGGTTTGTTAACATTCAGAAAACGCGACATCCACAGCCGTAATCTCGTGCGAAAGGGCATCAAACGCACCGCCGTTTTTTCTATTTTGAGAGTTGCGTTTGTCAAAAAAAGTGACATTTTTTTAGTTGACAAGTTGATTGATTAAGTGAACAATTAACAGTGAAAAGTGAAAAATACAATGTCTGTATCTCTCTTATCACTTTTCACTTTTCTCTTATCACTTTTCACGCAATTTTTTCGCCTTCGCTCAAAGCACGTGTCCTCTATCTCCTTCTACCTTCTAAAAATCAATTGGCTTAACTTCTCTAACCACTTAACTTCCCTAACTACTAAACTACTAAAAATCAAATAAAAAGCGATTTTTTCTGTTTTGTCGTGCTGAAATGAAAAATAATTTGTAACTTTGCACCCCAAAGTTGGCGTATGCTTAGGAATCATTGTGTCCTTACGGCACTTTCGCCACTCTGAATATATTATATAAATGTGTGACTTAGAATCTTTCAACATCGACCTGCGCAGGCTTGGCACAGACAATGCTACATTTGTCTATGACCTTGACAACAGCTATTTCGAAGCTATGGAGCCGGCGGAAATCACCGGTGGCAAGATGCGTGCGACGGTGGTCATCCGCGAGACATCCTCAGGATGCTACGATGTGCAGATGACATCAGAAGGTTCGGTCATAGTGCCGTGCACTACATGTCTTGACGACATGGAACTGCCGGTTGCAGCCGACGGAAGGCTGCTTGTGCGATTAGGAGAAGAATACTCGGAAGACGATGACGTGATAGTTATAGACGAGGAGGAAGGAATCCTCGACCTGTCATGGCATATATATGAATCTATCGCCCTTAACATACCCATTAAGCACGTGCATGCACCTGGAAAATGCAACGCTGCGATGATGAGCGTCCTTGAGGAATATTCAGCTACCCGAAGTAGTGATGGGGTGTCAGAGACGCCGGTAGATCCACGTTGGAGTGAATTAGAGAAATTAAAAACAATAATTAAAGATTAAAGAAAAATGGCACATCCTAAAAGAAGACAGTCGAAGACACGTACACTTAAGAGAAGAACACACGACAAGGCAGTGGCTCCAACACTGGCAGTATGCTCAAACTGCGGTTCTTACTATGTATACCACACTGTATGTCCTACTTGCGGCTACTACAGAGGTAAGATAGCTATCGTTAAGGAAACAGCTGAGTAATGGAGAAAATCAACGCTATAATCACCGGTATCGGCGGCTATGTGCCCGACTATGTCCTCAACAACGAGGAACTGTCGCGCATGGTAGACACCAACGATGAGTGGATTATGACGCGTGTCGGCATTAAAGAACGCCGAATCCTTGTTGACGAAGGTCTCGGAACATCGTACATGGCGCGTAAGGCAGCCAAGCAGTTGTTGCAGAAGACCGGAACCGATCCCGACACTATCGATGCTGTCATCGTGACAACATCAACAGCCGACTATCAGTTCCCGTCAACAGCCTCAATCGTATTGGGCAAGCTCGGACTGAGAAATGCTTTCGCATTCGACTTCTGGGCGGCATGCTGTGGATTCATGTACACTCTTGACGTGGCGTCAACCATGATAGAGAGCGGACGTTACAAGAAGATAATCGTTATCGGAGCCGATAAGATGTCTTCTGTTGTCGACTACAAGGACAGAAGTACCTGCGCACTCTTCGGCGACGGTGCGGCAGCTGTTCTCGTAGAAGGCACCACCGAGCCGAATGTGGGAACAATAGACTCATACTTCCGTGCTGACGGCATGGGACTGCCTTTCCTTCATGTGAAGGCCGGCGGCTCAGTATGTCCTACATCTCACTTCACGGTAGACCACCGTCTGCATCACCTCTATCAGGAGGGAAGAACAGTGTTCCGTTATGCAGTGACAAACATGAGCGATGACTGCGCGCTTATTGCCGAGCGTAATAACCTTAACAAGGACAACATCCGTTTTGTGGTGCCCCATCAGGCCAATGTCCGCATCATTGAGGCAGTAGCCAAGCGTCTTGAGCTGCCTATGGACAAGGTGATGATGAACATCCAGCACTTCGGAAACACCAGTGCGGCGACAATACCGCTTGCGTTGTGGGAGAATGAGCATCTGCTCCGGAAGGGCGACAATCTCATACTCACAGCATTCGGTGCCGGTTTCGTACACGGAGCCTCTTATTACAAGTGGGCTTATGACGGAAACAAGTAACACTTAACAATAGAAAATTCTGAATTAGGAATTATGATGATAGGATGCCTGCTTAAAAAGAGACACCCGCTAAAGTCATGATTCTTAATTCAGTTTTTTTATGACATAAAGGTTTCAAAACCTGTAAAAGAAAATATAAAAGGAGCAGCGGAAGAGGAGACATAAACCCTCAGCGGCTGTCCCTGAGCTTGCGAAACATAAGAAAAACATCAAGATATGCATAAGGCAGGATTCGTAAACATAGTAGGAAATCCCAATGTGGGCAAGTCAACGCTGATGAACCAGCTCGTAGGCGAGCGTATAAGCATCGCCACCTTCAAGGCGCAGACAACACGTCACCGCATCATGGGAATAGTAAACACCGACGAGATGCAGATAGTGTTCTCCGACACACCGGGAGTGCTGAAGCCCAACTATAAGTTGCAGGAGTCGATGCTGGCATTCTCAGAGTCTGCCCTCAAAGACGCCGATGTGCTTCTCTATGTTACAGACGTTGTGGAGAATCCGGAGAAGAACATGGACTTCCTTGAGAAGGTGCAGAAGCTGAACATCCCTGTCATCCTGCTTATCAACAAGATTGACGAGCTTGCCGGACAGACCAGCCAGGCGCGTCTGGGTGAGATTGTGGAGAAGTGGCACAGCCTGCTTCCCAGTGCGGAGATACTGCCTATATCCGCAAAGAACAAGTTTGGTGTGGACATGCTGCTAAAACGTATCAAGGAACTGCTTCCCGACTCACCTCCTTACTTTGACAAGGACCAGCTTACCGACAAGCCGGCCCGTTTCTTTGTAAGTGAGATTATCAGAGAGAAGATACTTCTCTACTACGACAAGGAGATACCCTACTCGGTAGAGGTAGGCGTGGAGAGTTTCAAGGAGACCGACCGCAGCATACACATACGCGCAATAATATATGTGGAGCGCGACAGCCAGAAGGGAATCATCATCGGTCATCAGGGATATGCGCTGAAGAAAGTGGGTGCGGAGGCGCGCAAGGCACTTGAGAAGTTCTTCGACAAGCCGATATACCTTGAGACATACGTAAAGGTGGACAAGGACTGGCGCTCGTCGCAGAAGGAGCTTGACGGATTCGGATATAATGATATTTAAGAAGGAGATAGAAGGAGATAGAAGGAGATAGAAGGAGATAGAAGGAGATAGAAGGAGATAGAGGAAGGTAGAGGGAGATAGAGGACATTTGCTTTTTAGTAGTTAGGGAAGTTAAGTAGTTAGAGGAGTTAAGCAATGTGCGTGACAAGTTACGGCTCCTTGAAACGGGAACTTTAACCATTCAACATTCCTGTGCGTGTCAAGCATACGTCTGCATTCCTTGAACAAAAGTAGACGAGTTAACAAGTAAACAAGTAGACAAGTTTATAGATTAATGTTCACGTTGTCGTTATCGTTCACGTTAATACTGCACTCCTGATTATTCGCTGACGCTTATCAGCTTCGCAGAGAAAATAAAAATAAAAAACAAAAATAGAAATAAGGATATGGGAAACTTAGTAGCTATAGTAGGCAGACCTAATGTGGGAAAGTCTACTCTATTCAACAGACTCACCAAGACTCGCCGGGCTATTGTCAGCGACGAGGCTGGTACCACACGCGACCGTCAGTATGGCAAGTGCGACTGGAACGGACGTGAGTTCTCTGTCGTAGATACAGGCGGATGGGTTGTCAACTCTGACGATGTTTTTGAGGAGGAGATACGCAAGCAGGTGCTTATAGCCACCGAGGAGGCAGACCTTGTGCTCTTCCTTGTTGACGTTTCCACCGGTCTTACCGACCTTGACGAGGACGTTGCCAATATCCTTAGACGCTCAAAGCTGCCGGTGGTGCTTGTTGCCAATAAGGCCGACAACAACGACTGGATGTATGCGGCAGCCGAGTTCTACAAGCTCGGTCTTGGCGACCCCGTATGTATCAGCAGTGCCACAGGAAGCGGCACCGGCGACTTGCTTGACATCGTCATGGACAAGCTGAAGGAAGAGAAGGCCGACGAGATAGAGGAGGGAATACCACGCTTTGCCGTTGTAGGCCGTCCTAATGTCGGAAAGAGCAGCATCATAAACGCATTCATCGGCGAAGACCGCAACATCGTGACAGACATCGCCGGCACCACACGCGACAGCATATACACACGATACGACAAGTTCGGTTTCGACTTCTATCTTGTGGACACAGCGGGAATACGCCGTAAGAACAAGGTGACGGAAGACCTTGAGTTCTATTCCGTGATGCGTTCCATACGCTCAATAGAGAACAGCGATGTGTGCATCCTTATGATTGACGCCACACGAGGCATAGAGGCGCAGGACATGAACATATTCCAGCTGATACAGAAAAACAACAAGTCGCTTGTTGTCGTAGTAAACAAATGGGACCTTGTGGAGGACAAGACACAGAAGGTGATAGACACCTTCACCAATGCCATACGCGAGCGTATGGCGCCATTCACCGACTTCCCAATCATCTTTGCCTCGGCACTCACCAAGCAGCGCATCTTCAAAGTGCTGGAGACTGCCAAGGAGGTATATCTCAACCGCAAGGTGCGCATAGGAACAACAAAGCTCAACGAGGTGATGCTGCCGCTCATAGAGGCATTCCCGCCGCCATCAATAAAGGGTAAGTACATTAAGATAAAGTATGTGTCTCAGGTTCCTGACACTCAGATACCTACATTCGTCTTCTATGCCAACCTTCCGCAGTATGTAAAGGAACCTTACAAGCGCTTCCTTGAGAACAAGATACGTGATAACTGGAACCTTACAGGCTCGCCTATAAACATATTCATAAGGCAGAAGTAAAGCACATGAGAAGACTATTGCTCTTTTGCGTCATCATGTTGGCGCTTATGCTTGTTGGTGTCTCTTGCGAGAAAGAAGTGCCAAAGGACATTGCGGCACAGACAGCAAGAGAATACTACAGCAATCTTTACAGCGGCAAGTACGAAGCCTTCGTCTCTGGAATGTATTTCCCCGACAGCATCCCCGACTCTTACCGTCGGCAGCTTGTGGACAACATGAAGATGTTCGTGGCAGAGCAGAAAGACAAGCATCATGGGGTTTATGATGTGCGCATAGCGCGTTATAAAAACGACTCCGTAGCCCATGCCACCGATGTCTTCCTCATATTGTGCTATGGCGACAGCGTGAATGAGGAGATTGTCGTGCGTATGATAGAGCACGACGGCAAATGGCTTATGAAGTAATCACCCCATGAAACATCTCACACATATCATACTCCTGTCAGTGGTGCTGTCGCTCTTCTGCTGCTCCGACCGCCGTGCCACCTCTGTGCTCAACCATGCCGACAGCCTGCTGTCCACATGTCCCGACACCGTCCTCGTCATGCTTGACAGCCTCCGTGCAGAGCGCTCCTCCGACATGAGCCGTCGCCAGAAGATGCGCCTTGAGCTGCTGCGTGCCGATGCACAGAACAAGGCATTTGTCAACTTCACCACCGACAGCGTGATGCGTGAGGTGACCGCCTACTACGATGCTCACGGCACAGCCCAGGAACGCATGCGTGCCCACTATCTCCTCGGCTGCACCTATCGCGACATGGGCGACGCACCCCGTGCCCTTGAGTGCTATCATGATGCAATAGACAAGGCTGA
>JAFQGS010000028.1 GCA_017415455.1 Prevotella sp. | reverse complement strand
ATAGTGTGTCATTAATAAATACGTTGATGGGTATGGCTATTGACATTGAAAGACGCAAGCCGATGCTGAGTATTGGAACAGGAGGACTTAGTGGTCCTGCTGTTAAGCCTGTTGCGTTACGTATGGTATGGCAGGTGGCTCAGGCTGTGAATATTCCTGTTATAGGATTAGGTGGTATAATGAATGCCACTGATGCAATCGAATTCTTTATGGCAGGAGCGTCAGCAATAGAGATTGGAACCGCTAATTTCATAGATCCTGCAGTAACTATAAAAGTTCGTGATGGCATAAACGAATGGCTTGATTCACATGGATGCGAGTCGCTCAGTGACATAATAGGCGTTTTGGAGGCATAATATAACTCCACGCAAAAAAGGAGGCAGTGAGATATTAATACTCATTGCCTCCTTTCATTATATCAAAGTTTATTGTCAGTTGCCGATGCCCTCAATGTTATATCCTTTGTTTCTCAGGAGATTAATCATGCCTTTCTCGCCAATTAGATGTGCGGCACCAACGACGAACAATGTGCTTTTGTCTTTCATAATGCCTGGAATTAATTCCGCCCAATTGGCATTACGTGAATAAATGAGCCTGTCATCCTCTTCCTCCGTTCCGTCGCAACTATTGTTAAGTTTCATGTCAACCGCTTCTTTTATAGCCTTAATATCCTGTGAGAAGAATGCTTTTGTCAGCGCATCAGCCATTTTCTCGTAAGCGGCTTTGTTGTTTGCCAGACAAAGCAATTGCTCAGACTGACGTTCCAGAGATGTACTTTTGTATAACAGGTTGGTCTGGAACTCAATAGTCTCCAATCCTCCGACAGGTTTGCCTTTAGACTTTGCTTCTTTCTGAAAATATCCGTCAAATGTTTCAAGGGGATTAAATCCGGGATTGTTTTTGAGATACATAAGGATGGTCAGCTGCATTTGTAAAGCCTGAGGTGTCATCCTGTCAAGTTGCTGGGCTACAATAGGATTTGTCATATCTGTTCCCATCAATTCTTTCATCATATTGTTTATGCTGGTCATTTCGTCGTTGTTGAACAGCTGGCTCAGCGTTTTCCCCTCTGGCAGCATCATCGCTGCTTGCATCATCAAGACGTTCTCTGGTTTGGTCATTTCATCGGTAATGACCTCTCCGTAAACTTGTTCTGATACTTCCATTACCTGCTTCAGTCCTTGAATGCTATCTGTGAAAGATACAGGAGCCAGATGATAGGTGCCAATCATATAAGATGGCTTTGTAAGTCCATTGCCTGTAATTTTCCATAATAGCTGTGCTTTAACTCCTACAGTGCATAATGTAAGGAGTAATGATAAATAAATCGTTCTCATTTTTTTTTATTTTTAATTGATTTTTAATACTGTTCCTTTTTTTGTACTATTAAGACGATATAGGAAGGTTATCTGCTGATATTGTTTGGATTGCATGTATATACACAATTCCTTATTTAAAGTTCAGAGAACTTGTCATCCTCGTCATCTTTTGTTATGTCCATGATATCCTCTGCAATTTTATTATGCCTTCTATACATTCGTATGCCAGCAATACCGCCAATAATTCCACCTATGCAACCAGAGATGTAATAACCAGTGAGAAGTCTTTTGTCTTCTACGACATTAGATAACTCATATGCAATCCATGGTATCCATATAATAAGAAATGGAATACCTATTCTGTATAGCCACATCTTGTTGAACTTTCTCAGTTTCATTGCCTTCCTATATACTTCCCTCGTATCGGAGTTTATAATAACAGATGGTGACAGCCCTCTTGTTACATAGCACTGAATGCCGATGCTGGCAACAAGCGCGATAATAGTAAAGCAACTAAATGCAATAGAAAATTTTAGAGAATAAAAGAGAAAAACATATGATGCGACACCTAAGAGTCCCATTATTACTAATTTCCAATTGTCTTTCATAAGTTGTGAAGACTTGTTACTTAATGTTCTCTTCAATGTCTTTTCATTTATGATTTCCTGTTTCTTTACTTTATCTTTAAGAACACTCAATTGTTTTCTCATCAAGATAAGTTCATCATTTAATATACTATTGTTTTCCATAATTCTACTTTTCTATTTATTGTTGGACAATTCCATTAATCTCATTTTTATTCTATATAATCTCACAGACACATTCTTGGTGCTCAATCCCACTATTGCTCCAATGTCCTCGTAGCTCATATTCTCCAGCCACAGTAGAATAATAGCTCTGTCGAACGGACCGAGTTTGTTTATTCTGTCATAAAGCATTCTTATCTGTTTGCTGTCCTCGTCTTTTGTCTCAAATAGGTCTATGTCTGTGTTAAGTTCCTTGTTTCTGCCGAATCGCGTCCTTTTCCTGTTGTAAGATATACATGTGTTGAGGCTAACCCTGTATATCCATGTTCTCATGTCGCTATTGCCTTTAAACGATTCAATTCCTCTCCACAAGTTTATTAAAACCTCCTGAAACATGTCATTTAGCTCATCCTTATTTTTTTAGAACATATAGCATACGGTGTATATAGTGCTTTTATGTTCTTTTATCAGAGCTGTAAAGTCTTTTTCCTGCATATACCTTTCTTTGAAATTATTGTTTACATCCGTTAGACGCATGCTATATATAGAAAACTACATTATTTCATAAAAATTTTCTCCGGGTGTATGTTTTTTTATGTTATAGTGTAATTGTTTCTGATGTTCTGAAAATAAGGACGTCATGGGAATACAAGAAGTTGCGTGTATTCTTTTTGCTTTTTATAATTATATACCTTGATGGTGTATAATAAAAAACCTGTGCACAATTGTGCACAGGTAACCAACACAAAAACTAAACTAGACTTAATTAGACGAAATGGGTATTTTCTCAAACTCCCATTTGTCAATGCAAATATACGAGAAAAAAGTTTACCTGCAAAAAAATAGCTGTAAATTTTCTGTATTTTCTTATTTTTTTATAAAATTACTAAAATTATAGCCTTCACTAAGTAGCAGACAGTCTAAAACCGTCATAGCTGCCATTGCCTCAACAATAGGCACAGCTCTTGGCAAAACGCAAGGATCATGTCTTCCTTTTGCCTTCAGTTCTGTACTGTTGCCTTCTAAGTCCACTGTGTTCTGCATCTGTAGAATTGTCGCAACAGGCTTGAACGCTATTCTCATATATATGTCTTCGCCGTTTGTTATTCCTCCTTGTATTCCTCCGCTGTTATTTGTCAGCGTTGTTATATTCCCGTTATTGTTTATGAAGATGTCGTTTTGCTGGCTTCCTTTGGTGTATGCTGAGTCAAATCCAATGCCGAACTCAATTCCTTTCACTGCATTTATACTTAGCATTGCACTGCCGAGCATTGCGTTTATCTTGTCAAACTCCGGCTCTCCGAGTCCTGCCGGACATCCTTTTATGATGCATGTTATTGTTCCTCCGACAGTGTCTCCCGCTGCCTTCACCTCAGAGATGAGTCGCTCCATCTCCTTTGCCTTGTCAGCATCTGGGCAGCGTACAATGTTACTTTCGGTGTTTCCCAGGTTATACTTGGTGTAGTCCTTGTCCAGCGCTATGTGCCCTACTTGTGAGGTATATGCCCATGTCTCTATACCCATCTGCTTCAAGGCAAGTTTTGCCAAAGCTCCTCCTACGCACCTGCTTATTGTCACACGTGCCGATGAACGTCCGCCTCCCCTGTGGTCGCGTATTCCGTATTTCTTATAGTAAGTGTAATCAGCATGCGATGGTCTGAAGAGGCATCGCATATTCTCATAGTCCTGAGAATGCTGGTTGGTGTTTCTTACAATGAATCCTATAGGACATCCTGTTGATTTCCCCTCAAACACTCCACTGAGCAGTTCCACCTTGTCTCCTTCCTTACGGTCGGTTGTTATATGGCTCTGCCCGGGTCTTCGTCTGTCCAGCTCTGCCTGAATGAACGACTCGTCGATTTCTATGCCTGCTGGGAATCCGTCTATCACTCCGCCAACAGCATTCCCGTGGCTTTCGCCGAATGTTGTCAGAGTGAAAATATTTCCGAAAGTATTTCGCATTTTCTTTATTTTACAATTCTATGGAAGAGGCATGTCTGCTGCCTGTCAGTTCGGGTTATAGCCTGTTGTTAGTGGCAATGACATCCGCATCCGCATTCATCATGGTTGTGGTCGTCTCCGCCGCATCCGCATCCGTCTCCGCCGCATCCGCATCCGTCTTCGCCACAGCCTCCATGACCGCCGCAGTTTCCTCCGCCGCAGCAACCCTCGCCGCTTAGTCTGTTAACCATTGCCTGTATTTCCTCCTTTGTCGCCTCTCTGGACATTACGATTGTTCCTTCGTATTGCAAGTCCTTTCCGGCATAAGGATGATTGAGGTCCATCTTCACGGTGTCCTCTGTTATATCCAGTACCTTTCCATAGAAGTGGTTCCCGTCTTCATTCTGCAATGGCACTATTGCGTCCTTGTAGATATTCTCGTGGTCAAAATGTCCGTTTATGCAGAATATCTGCTTGTCCAGGTCAAGCACTCTCTCCTCCATGTAGTCACCGAATGCCTGTTCTTTGCTGAGTGAGAAACCGAAGTCATCACCTGTTGTCAGCTCAACAACATGCTTCTCAAATTCAGGATGAGCGAATCCGAATCCGCTGATAAAGTGGAACGGCTGTTCGGTACTTGTCTCTTCAATGAGTTCTTTTGTCTCTCCGTCCACAGCATACAGCTTATAAGCCACTGCGATGTATTTGTTTGTGTTATTCTCCATTGTTTTGCTTTTTTATATGTATATTTCATGCAAAAGTACGAAACATTTTTGTAAAAGTTGTTTTTTATGTTGTTAAATTGCGTAAGACCGCTCATTTGTAGTTGCTGGAGAGACCGATATTTTTTTCATTTTTTTTGACAAACGCAACTCTCAAAATAGGTTTTTCTTAAGTATGAAAGATGCCCAATCGCAATCTTTCCGCCACCTTGTTGCAGCATTCTCTTTATGTTAACAAACCCAAAAGATGCCAAAAGATGGCCGGAAAGCGATTTTTTCAGACGTTTTTTACATATTTCCGCATCTGCCGGAATAGCTTTCTCTGCGCCTTTCAGCCGCTTCTTTTTCATGATTTCTATGTTATGCCCCCATCGTTGCATATAAGATGGCGGTGCGATTACATAGCCATGGTGCTACGATTACATTTTCGTTGCGGTATGATGGCTATTCTATCGCAGTGCGATGGCAATTTAATCATACTGCCATTAAAAAGCCATCCTACCGCCTTGACAAAGCGATGATACTGCGATAAATATGCGATGATGACATGATAAAGGTGAAATGGCAGGTATAGTGAACGAAAATGTTGTTAAAAAATCAATTCTTCCACGTTTATTTGATTAGAGTCAAATAAACAGCGGAAATTGGATTTATTTGGCCGGATAGTAAACGCCAGAACTAAAAAACACCCTACCTTTGCTCCCGGAAATGAGACAATATTACTCACGGCGGTAATCATATATACAATAGGTATTATACAAGGGATAACCGCCGCGGTGAGTCGTGAGACGCTGCCGCGGCATATATAAATTTTAAATAGAAAGAAATGAAAAGATTGTTTTTAAGCGTGCTGACAGCACTAAGTGCGGTAGGCACATTCGCAGGAAATGAGAGTAGTGACAATGCATCAAAACTGGACAGCTACAGATTAGAGGTTAACAACTGGAAGCTTGCGCACACACTTAGCCTTGACAATTCACAGATTGCGGGTATAACACAAGCCCATGATGAGTTGTCAAAGGAAATGCGCCGCGCGTCATTCGCCTCAGACAGTAATCGCAAGGAAATGCTTGACGAGGCATTAAGAAAAGACGCCCTCTATGTGAAGAAACTTCTTAGTAGAAGACAGTATCAGCAATATCTCATGATATTGAATGCAACAATGCAGAACCGCGGATTGAAATAATATCCGATGAGTCATACAAGAAAAGGCTGCCGGCATATATGCCTGCGGCCTTTTTTCTTTTAATGATTTGTCAGAATAAAAAAAAATCATTTATTTTGCATCTTATATATTAATGTGAGAGACTGCGGCAAAGGAAAAAGCCTGAAGCCTGGTCTTTTAAATGAAAGAGACAGCATGAATGTCATTATAAGAGCATAAATGATACGTATAACATTCTTATTACTTCTGTTCTTTGCAGGATTGAACAGCATCTGCGCACAATATGCGGCTTACTCTAAGATGTCATCATTGGTAAAACGGGCAGTGCTTGATGACAGCAGAAGCATCAGGCCGTCAGCGATGAAATGGTCAGACAGTCGTCGCTTATGTGCCTTTGTGCGCACAGAAGCATCAGGCCGGCAGCTTCTTGAGGATAACGGATGTCGTGTTCTGGCATCGTTCGGGAATATACACATAGCAGACATCCCCCTGTGTAATATAGGGAAACTCTCTCTTAACCCCCGCGTACTTCGTATAGAGGCAGGTGAGAGATGCTCTATGCACATAGACACAACAGCTGTTGTTACAGGTGCAGACAAGGCATGGGCGGGAGAGAGCCTTCAGTGTGCATATACAGGAAAAGGTGTGATAATGGGTATTCAGGATGTAGGCTTCGACCTTACGCATCCCACCTTCTACGATAACACCTTGCAAAACTATCGTATTAAGCGCTTCTGGGATTTCCTTTCGGCAGACACCATCGGCAGCAAACTGTATGTAGGTGCCGACTACACAACACAGGAATCTATATTGTCTTATGCACATTCTCGTGACGGATTGAGAGAGACGCACGGCACTCATACACTTGGAATCGCCGCAGGCAGTGGCTATGACAGCAAGTATAGAGGAATAGCGTATAACAGCGACATCTGTGCTGTCAGCAATGCCGTGAATACCGATTCGGTGTTTATCAGTAAGGAAGACGAGTATAAGTACACAACGGCGACAGACGCATTAGGATTCAAGTATATATACGACTATGCGGAAAGCCAGGGCAAACCTTGTGTCATATCATTCAGTGAGGGCGCTCCGCAGGATTTCTATGGGGAATGCCAGCTGATGTATGAGGTGCTTGACAGTATAACAGGTCCGGGACGTATATTAGTGGCATCTGCCGGGAATGACGGCTATTTTAATACCTATTTCATCAAACCGGCAGGAATGCCAACGGCAGGTTCCTTCCTCATAAATACCTCTCCATATATCTTTGCAACCATGCGTGCGGACAAACCATTCTCTATACGAATGACTGTGTACAGGGATGAGACGAGTAAGGAAGGCGTGATAATAAGCAGCCAGGATGTTGTAAACAGCCCCGACTCATTACTGTCGGATACTCTTACGCTTATGTCAATGGAGCATGTTCTGATGATGGCGGCATATCCCTCTTGCTATGACAAGAGTCAGATGATATATGAGATATACGTAAGACAACCTGTAGCCTTCGGCATGACTCTGCCCGTATCTATAGAGGTGATGGGCGAGGATGCCTGTGTTGAGCTTTTCAGAGGCAGCGGCTATCTGGTCTCAAATGCTATTGACTATGAACTGTGTGCAGGTCAGATGACTCACAGCATACATTATCCGGCAAGTGCGCCAAGCGTTATAGCGGTGGGAGCAACGGCATACAGGAAAGGCCATTATAATTATAATGGTGTGTGGAAGGAAAGCGACTGGGGTGTGAATGGTGTGTTGGCTGGCTATTCAAGTGTAGGTCCGAACTACATGGGGAATGTGAAGCCAGACGTGGTGGCGCCAGGAACAAATGTAATCTCATCGTATAGCAGTTATTATATGGAGAACAATCCGGAAGCGTCTGATGTAGATTGGAATGTGAGAAACTTTGAATACAACGGAAGAGTTTATGGCTGGAACTCAAACACGGGCACGTCAATGTCGGCTCCTGTGGTGGGAGGAACTATTGCGTTGTGGCTTGAGGCCTGCCCCAGTCTTACACCTGAGGACGTTATGGGTATAATAGAACGTACCAGTGCCCGTACCGAGAGTTTCCGGACTTATCCCAATAACTATTGCGGATATGGGGAGATAAATGCATATAAAGGTCTTCTTGATATACTTGGGGTGACTGCCATCGACGGCATTTCTGATAAGCATCCACAGCGGGCTCATATCTCTATAAAGGACCGCGGCCTTGTGAATATTCTTTTTGACGATTTCCCAACAGAGCCTGTAAAGGTAAGTGTATATTCCTCAGGGGGAGTGTTGGTGGACATGATAACCTTAGGATGCGGCATCACGGAACATAGCATAGACCTTAGCCGTATGCCAGACGGAGTGTATATAATACAACTGACGTCCCGTGATAAATCAATCACAGGCTCGCAGCTCGTAAGGTTATAATATCTTTTTCATGACACAGGAAATATTAACAACTAAATAAAATTAAAATGAAAGCAGTAAAACTAACCCTATTGTCGTTTGTGGCAGTAATTCTGGTCTCATGCGGCACAACATCTACAGTTCCAATAACAGGAAGAAAGCAGAACATATTGGTATCTGATGAGCAGATAATGAGTCTTAGCAATCAGGAGTACACTAATTACATGAAGACGGCAAAACTCTCCACCAATACCAAGAACACAGCAATGGTTAAGAGAGTAGGGCAGAAGCTCTCCGCTGCTGTGGAGTCTTATTTTAGAGCCAATGGCATGGCGGCAGAGATTGCTAATTACCAGTGGGTGTTCAACCTTGTGCAGGACAAAGCGGCAAATGCCTTCTGTATGCCGGGTGGAAAGATTGTAGTGTATGACGGCTTGTTGCCTTACACCCAGACTGAGGCAGCACTTGCTGTTGTTGTAGGACATGAGATTGCCCATGCCGTGGCAAAGCACTCTGCGGAGCAGATAAGCAAACAGATGAAGGCGGAATACGGCTCGCAGATACTTGGCGCGGTATTGGCTGGCGCCGGATTGTCTTCAGGTACAACGGAACTGGCGCAGGGTGTCTTCGGATTAGGAAGCCAGCTTGGCAATCTTCACTATTCAAGAAAGCATGAGAGTGAGGCCGATTATATGGGACTTGTTTTTGCGGCTATGGCTGGCTATGACCCAAGTGTCGCAGTAGAGTTCTGGCAGCGTATGGCATCAGCGTCATCAAACAGTACACCTGCATTCCTCAGCTCACATCCGTCCGATGCCAAGCGTATAGCAGACATTAAAGGCTGGTTGCCGGAAGTGATGAAGTATTATAAGAAATAATAAACATCCGAACTACCGCAAACGAGAGTATGCTGTTTTAGTGCTAACAGTCTGAATATCAGGTTGCCTGACATGCTTCTCGGTTGCTGTGGGACAAAAATGAATTAAAATGTAACGCGAAATGAATATTATAGAGTTTGCAAAAATAATATTCAAGTCACAGCCACCAAGCAGTATTACTGTAATGAAGGCGGAAAGGAACAAGGCTTTCTGCCGAAAGGGATATATGGCAATAATGCTGTTTGGCAGGCTGTTTACGCGTGACAATAATGTTGCGGAAGAACTGAACCGCGGAGGTGTTCTGATGCATCATGAGATGATACATGTACGTCAGGCACAGGCAGTATTCGACTCGTGGCTGTGTTATTATATGCTTTATGTTTATTTCTCGATTAGGGCAGCATGTTATTTCAGACATCTGCGTAAGTCTTTTTATTTCCTTAATCCCTTTGAGATAGAAGCATATATGTATATGAGCAAAAGAAACTATGTGTCAGACAGTACGCGGAAGGCTGTACGCTGGAAGGTTATTGCTCGTATGTCCTTGAAAGAGCGTTATGAGCTTGTAAAGAGATGTGGGCTTGTAAGATAACTGTCACTCTTGCACCCTTTTTTGTTTGAAGATACTCTTTTGCTTGTAACGCTTGTGTTATAAGACACGGCAGATAATTTCTCATTTTCTATATTGCATATTTTTCAATGCATTTCTTGCTAGTTTGATATATTTTTCATAACTTCGCAAATAATAAATAAATGTAGATTATGATAGAATATTTTGCGGAGAATTTGTGGCAGATGTGGTTACTACTATCCATTATTCTGCTTGTCTTGGAACTGTCAAGCGGTGATTTCTTTATTATGTGTTTCTCTATTGGTGCGGCATGCGCAACAATAGCGGCAGCATTAGGGCTCGGCTTTTATGGCGGACTTATTGTTTTTGCAGTCTGCTCTGTGCTGTGTATTTTCTTCGTAAGGCCTTTTGCCTTGAAGTATCTGCATCGTAATGAAGAGCACAGGCCAAGTAATGCTGATGCGCTAATGGGAGCAGTTGGCCGTGTTAGTGAGAATATAGAGGAGAATGGTTATGGTCGTGTGGCGATAGACGGCGACGACTGGAAGGCTGTATCTGCAAATGGCGAGGCTATTGCTGTTGGTGAGAAAGTAAAGGTCGTTGGTCGCGAAAGCATTATAATCACAGTAGAACGAGTTTAATCTGATTTGTTAATTTAAATAATTTGTTATTATGAGTACATTAGGTATCGTTATTTTGGCGTTGGTGGTATTAGCGCTGATATTGGTGAAGAAAACACTTGTTATAATACCTCAGTCTGAGACAAAAATCATTGAGCGATTAGGTAAGTACTATGCTACACTTCAGCCAGGTATTAATATCATCATTCCTTTTATTGACAGGGCTAAGGTAATCGTAACCATGCGCCGTGGAATGTATGTTTATTCTGATACTATTGATTTGAGAGAGCAGGTATATGACTTTGACAAGCAGAATGTTATCACAAAGGATAATGTTCAGACACAGATTAATGCCCTTCTCTATTTTCAGATAGTAGATCCGTTTAAGGCTGTTTATGAGATAAACAATTTGCCAAACGCTATAGAGAAACTTACTCAGACAACATTGCGTAACATTATCGGAGAGTTGGAGCTTGACCAGACACTGACATCTCGTGATACTATAAACACAAAGTTACGCGCTGTGCTTGATGACGCAACCAACAAGTGGGGTATAAAGGTGAACCGAGTAGAGTTGCAGGATATCACACCTCCAGAGAGTGTTTTACAGGCAATGGAGAAACAGATGCAGGCAGAGCGTAATAAGCGTGCGGCAATCCTTACATCAGAAGGAGAGAAACAGTCACAAATCTTGAAGTCAGAAGGTGAGATGGCAGCCACAATTAACCGTGCTGAGGCTGCAAAACAGCAAGAGATATTACGTGCTGAAGGTGAGGCACAGGCTCGTATTCGCAAGGCTGAGGCAGAGGCAATTGCCATTGAGAAGATTACGACGGCTGTTGGTCAGAGTACAAATCCGGCAAACTACCTGCTTGCTCAGAAGTATATACAGATGATGCAGGAACTTGCTGAAGGTGATAAGACCAAGACCGTATATCTGCCATACGAGGCAACAAACCTCATGGGTAGTATAGGTGGTATAAAAGACCTGTTCAAGTCTGAGTAATCTCTTCATACCTTTACCGGGCTCTTTTCGGAGCCTCGGTATTGTGGAAGATATATATGTAATCAAATATTAAGATTATATCTTATGCTGAATATTTGCATAATGGCAGGTGCACGGCCTAATTTCGTAAAGGTTGCTCCTATTGTACGCGCCATAGAGAAAGCGGCGGACGAAGGCGCAGATGTGCGCTGTCATGTAGTTTACTCAGGATGTGCAGATGATCCTACGCTTGAGGCGTCCCTGTTTGAAGACTTGCAGATGAGACATCCCGATGTCTATCTTGGCATAAACTGTGAGAGTCTTAATGAACTCACAGGTAAGGTGATGTATGAGTTTGAGCAGTATCTGAGGAACAATCCCACAGATGTCGTCATTGTTGTGGATGATTTGGCTTCAACCATGGCAGCGGCTATCGTCGCAAAGAAAATGGGTGTGAGGCTTGCGCATCTTGTTGCTGGTACCCGCTCGTTTGATATCAGTATGCCAAAGGAGATAAACCGTCTTGTCATTGACGGACTATCCGATTATCTGTTTACTGCAGGGATGGGCGGAAATAGTATTTTGAGTCGTGAGGGAGCGGAAGACTCCAGTGTCTATATGGTGGGTAATATACTTTTGGATACACTGCGTTTCAATCGTTCGCGCCTTGTACGTCCTCAATTGCTTGAGAGAGAAGGAATAGCAGATGGTCAGTATATCGTCTTTACCCTAAACAGGAAGGCATTGATTGCAGACAAGAAGAATCTAAAGGCAATGGTTGAGGCTGTTGTCGATATATCTTCCGACGTACCCGTGATAGCTCCGTTGCGCGGACTTGCCAAAGAAGCGGTTAGCGATGTCCTGCCCGGCAATCATAATATCATCTTGGCAGAGCCAATGCCTTATCTGGAGTTTGGCTATCTTACTGCTAATGCCAAGGGAATTATTACCGATTCAGGCAATGTCGCGGAAGAGGCCACGTTCAATAATATCCCGTGTATTACGCTGAACAGCTATACCGAACACATAGAGACTGTCAAACAAGGAACAAATGTTCTGGTAGGAGAGTGTGCGGATAGTCTTCGTGAGGCATTAGGGGCAATGATTGCTGGTGACTGGAAAACGGCTTCGTTACCTGAGCGTTGGGACGGACGCAGTGCGGAGAGAATAGTACGAATATTGTTGGAGGGCTAAAACCTGATGATATTTCAGCGGCATATATTATCGTTATGATTCAGTTGCAGCCGGAAACCGGCTGCAACTGTGTCTTTGATACAAGTAAGAAATTTATATAATAGAGGAATGGAAAAATATATAGCGAGAGACATTACAGAACTGATAGGGCATACCCCAATGATAGAATTGTCTGCATATACACGTAAGTATAATCTGCAGGCAAGGATAGTAGTGAAGGCTGAGATGTTCAACCCAAGCGGTAGTGTGAAGGCACGTGCAGCCTTGGCAATGATAGAGAGTGCGGAGCGTGCAGGAGAACTGTTGCCCGGAGGTACTATAATAGAGCCAACAAGCGGTAATACAGGCATAGGACTTGCTATGGTCGCTGCCATTAAAGGCTATCGGCTGATACTAACAATGCCGGATACTATGAGCATTGAGCGCCGTAACCTGTTGAAAGCATACGGTGCGGAAGTGGTTCTTACAGAAGGTTCCAAAGGAATGGCTGGCAGTATTGCTGTGGCTGAAGAACTTAGGGCATCTATTCCTGGAAGTATTATCCCGCAGCAGTTTGAGAATAAAGCAAATCCTCTGATACATGAACAGACAACAGGTGAGGAGATATGGTATCAGACAAATGGGCAGGTTGCAGCCTTTGTGGCAGGTGTAGGAACCGGTGGCACAGTATCAGGAGTCGGTAAAGCGTTGAAGCATCATAATACCAGTGTGCATGTAGTTGCCGTGGAGCCGTCAGCCTCTCCGGTGTTGCAAGGTGGTATTGCCGCACCTCATAAGATACAAGGTATAGGTGCCAATTTCGTTCCTGCCAATTATGATGCTTCTGTTGCTGATGAGGTTATTGGTGTTTCCAATGATGAGGCTATCTCAACAGCGCGTGAACTGGCTGTCACCGAAGGACTTCTTGCTGGTATAAGCAGCGGTGCGGCTTTGTATGCGGCGCGGCTGTTGGCTGAGCGGCCAGAGTACTATGGTAAGGTCATAGTTGCATTATTGCCCGATGGCGGAGACAGATATTTGTCTACCGAATTGTTTGGAGAGTAAGATAAGGTATTGCATGCTTATCTGTATATACTCACCCTTTGAATTACCTCTTGCAAGATAACCATTAGAGGTGCAAAAAGTTTCAGGTGCTGTCTTCTTTTATTGAGACAGCACCTGAAACTTTATATGTCAATCAGTATGTATGTTATTTTACTACATACTTCTTGTGGTTTATAATATATATACCCTTGCTCAGTCCCTCAAGAGCCGACTCCTTATCTGTGCTGCGCTTTATCAGAACTCCAGACATGCTGTATACGTCAACTCCACGTTCCTCTGTAACATGAATGCCGTTTATTCCAGACGGAGTGCTGTTCTTGTATATAGCAACAGGCATCTGGTTGCTTGTACTCTTGTAGCATGCGAATCGTGGACTGCTTGAGTTGTAATTGATGAATCGGTCGCTGTACACATTGTTTGTTATCTGTGCGTTGCTGCCGCTTATCGTTATGCTCCACTTAGAGTTCTCACTGACGCTCTCCTCACCATGCAGCTTGTTGTCGTTTGCTGTCAGTGCCAGATAGATATTCTCTGTTGTGTCATACAAAGTGTAAGCACCGCTGTTGCCTCCAAGGATAAACTGATAAGGCTTGCCGCTTTCGTTGACAGTGGTCTTAATCACATTATTAGATATAGTGACACTTGCGTAATTGCGTATGTTCTTTCCAGAACCAGCCATAGCCACGTTATTATCCTCGCATACAATAAGATATCCGTAACCTGTCTCCAACTGTGCCGCTGATGTCACAAGTGTATATGTCTGCTCACCTTCCACCGGTGTGTCTGGAATTGTCGGTGTGTCAGGGTCGGTTGGTGTATCAGGCGTATCTGGTGTGTCAGGGTCTGTTCCAGAGCCCTCGCCGTTGTAGTTGTCATAACTGAATGCCATATCCTGCTTGCTGCCCCATACATATTGTTCCAATCCGGGATAGTCAACAAACGGGTTTCTGTTCTCCTGAAGGCTGTAAACACCGTTGTTGCGATCAGTCTCTTTCTGACTGACAGGATCTGCCGCCGCCCACTCAAGAAGCATGTTTATCGCCCATGTTGTGTATGCGGGATACTTATTGCCGGCAAGCATCGGGCTGCTCCAGTTGGAAATCTTATCCTCATAGCATGTCGCCATATAGAAATAAATGCGTGCCAAGTCACCTTTATACTCGTCGGCTGGTTCAAATACAGTTCCGCTATATCCACTGTAAGTACATGAGCCCACCTTACTGAAGCCGTTGTTCGACTGGTAGTTCTCTCCGTTTGTCTCACCAAAAGGGTAATTGCTGCGTCTGTTGTTCACATATCCGTCAGCAGGAATCACGTGTACCAGGTCAGTACGCATTGGCGATGCCTCGCTGAACCAGCTCTTTGGCATTGAGTGCTCACGATTGTATGAGTCACCCTCCTTTGAGTAATTGCCTCCCTGGTCTGTGCCAAACACATAATTGGTGGTGTTGGAATACATATCCCACACCTTACCGTCGCTACGCTTGTCAGTTGTCTTGTAGCAGTCCCATAACGCATCATAACTCAGCGTGGTGTGTGGACCGATGATTCCAAACAGCGCCGTCTTCAGTGCGCTTCCCTTCTTGCCGTCAGCAGCCTGATAGTATGTGCCGCTGTTGTTGGGTCCCTGCGCATAGACAGCCGCTGCCATGGCAAGTGATATGAAAAAAGATAATGCTCTCATTTTGTCTTTTTTATTTTGAATTCTAACGGCGGTTATTCTTTCTTGCCGTCTTTATATTCTTTCCATTCTATTATCCCACCTCTCAGATTCAGAACTTTGTATCCTGCCTTCACAAGTTCGTCGGCGGCAGTAAGGCTTCGTCTTCCACTGCGGCAATACACAGCTACAGGATATCTCTTGTTTAGCACGGCGTTTGCCTTTTCCGCGAAGTTGCTCTGCTTAATATCAATATTCTTTACGTTGTAGCCCTCAATATGATACTCGCCAAACTCCTCCGCTGTTCTCACGTCAAGCAGCTGTGCGCTGTCTGCGGTAAGTGCTCTCTCAAACTCCTCAGCACCAACACTCTTATATCCATTCTGCGCACAACTAACCATGCAGCACCAAAGTGCCGCATAGCAGAGTGATAATAATCTGTTCATTTCTTTTCTTTACCGCTTATTTCTTTTTGATGAGCGAAGCTACCCATAATACAAGCACCGCACCAATTACGGCAGTGATGAGTTCTCCAACCTAGCTTGTGCCAAGTGAGATGTTGAGCAGTCCGAACAACTGTCCGCCAACGAAACCACCCACTACACCAAGCAATAAATTCCACAGACAGCCAAAGCCGCCGCCCTTCATAAGTTTACCTGCGATGAAACCTGCAAGAATACCGATAACAATAGATAAAATAATTCCCATAATATAGTTATTTTGTAATGTTGTCTGCAAATATAGTAATAATCATTCAAATAAGCATCTTTTTCAGATGTTAATTATCCACACCGAACCGTGCCACTATGGGCAGGTGGTCGCTGTATCCGCCGTTATACCTGTACCCGTTATATGTGCGCATCGGCTGCACTCCGCCATACGTCTCGTCGCTTTCCAACAGGAACTCTGCGTCGTTGATGCGGCAGTCTTTCAGTATCTGCGTCATGCTGCCGCTTGCAAGTATATGGTCAATTCTGCTCCATTCGCCTTTGTATTTGTATGTCCCCTTGGCTCCATTGCTTCCCTTTGCCGTGGCGGATATGTTGAAAAGGCCACTGCCGCAAATCTCTCTGAGACTTCTGTCTGTGCTCTCGTCGTTGAAATCGCCCGACACTATGATCTTTGCCTCGGCATACAGGCTGCGTATAGAGTCCGTTGCCTGACGGAGTCTCTCTGCCACCTGCAGCCTGTGCCTCTCCGTAATTTTCTTTCCGCCATAGCGGCTTGGCGCATGCACCACAAACACATGAAGCGTGTCACCGCCTCTTATAAGCCCCTTGACATATAATATATCCCTTGTAGGTCTCATGTCCCTGACCCTTTCCACGCGCAAGGCATAGTGGCTCAGCGGTTTGAACGAGAATGGCGAGTACATCAGTGCCACGTCAATGCCGCGCACATCGGCAGAGTTTGTCATTACATATTCGTATCCGGCCTTTCTCAGCAACGAGCGCTTTGTGAGGTCTCTCATAACGCTGTCGTTTTCTATCTCGCACAATGCGACAATATCGGGCAGTCTCCACTCGGCGCCATCCTCACCACACGCTATTATCTCCTTTCCTATGCTGTTAAGTTTCTTCCAGTATTTTCCTGGCGTCCAGTACTTGCCGCTTTCTGGCAGATACTCGCTGTCCTGTGTCAGACTGTCGTCGGCGCAGTCGAACATGTTCTCGCAGTTAAGCTGCACAAAGGTAAGTAGTGATGACAGAATAAGACTCAGTATCATGATTCCCCTCCCTCGGTTTTAATCTTCCAGTTGGTTGTCACCGTATCTCTTGTTGCAGAGATAAAGACCTGCAAGTATCAGTGCCGTACCTACAACGAAGTATGCCGTAATCCTCTCCTGCAGAATGATGTTACCCAGTACAATGGTAGTTATAGGATTAAGATATACATAGTTGGTAGTCCTTACCGCCCCCAGATTTCTCATGCACCACGTCCATGCGAGGAAGCACAGCATGGAGGCTACAACTCCCAGAAACAGCAGATTGCCAATCACCACCGTGCTGCTGATGTCTGGACATGGCATGCCCCCCTTCAGCATATAATAAGGCAGCATGGTTATTATGCCGTAGAAGAACACCTTGCGTGTGATAAACAGCGATGAGTATTTCTTGTAAGCATCCCTTATGAGCAGCGAGTAAACAGCCCAGCAGATACACGCCACAAACGCCAGCGTGTCGCCAATGGGAGAGAGGTGAAGCACAAAACGTCCGTTGAGCACCACCGTCGCCATTCCCACGAAAGCCAGTATGCTGCCAGCCACCAACCCCTTGCCAAGCCTAACGTTGCGGTAGACCATCTTATACATCAGTGTGGTGAACAGCGGACACGAACACACTATGAGTGACACGTTAGACGCAGTGGAGTATACCAGAGCCTCATTCTCCGCGAGGAAGTACACAGAGCCGCCCGTGATACCCAGCGCCGCCATCCTCAGCTCATCCCTGACGCTGTCGGCAAACACCTTTCTTCCAGCCATGAAGACTATTATGACGTATGCAATCACAAAGCGCAAGGTGAAGATGTCTGCCGGTGTCAGTCCGTGACCTATAAGCACCTTTGTGCTTACAAACGTAGAGCCCCATACGGCTATTGTGGCAAGAGCGATGATGTGATATGCCCACATGTTTCCTTTCTTCATATGCCGCAAAATTAACCATTTGCCGTGATATGTCGGGGTGTTTTTGAGAAATATTTTAAGAAAATGTGGTGTAATGATGTTTTTAAAGCATATTTTATTAGTAACTTTGTTCTCGTAATACTATCAATCAAAGGACATATTCCCAGATCAGATTTCAATATGATACAAGACTATTCAATAACGATATGCACCGATATGTGTATTAGTGAGGTGATAATAACCGCAGCATCAGAAGATGAGGCGATGATGTTGGCGGAACTAAATTGGCGGGAGGGCTGTTATCCTTGCATCTTAGGCACGGAGATTGTCTACATAATACCGACGGGAGCGGCAGAGTAGTGTCTTCTGTATTTGCTGATTATAGTTTTATTGGTTAATCTTATAACCTCTCATAGATGCTGCGAAATTAGTTTTTTTACACGATAACTCAAAGACAGTTCAAAAGTATGCCACTTTTGCCTCCAAAATGGCATATTTACGACACCTAAATGGCATACTTAGCAATCAAAAGTGGCATACTTTTGAAAGCAAAGTTACTTACTTTCGTAATCCATTGATAGCCAGGGGGATACAAGTTGCTACTTTTATGGGTATTAAAGAATCATTTTGTGTCTTGAAAGGACTCTTTTATATCTTAAGATATATTATTTCGTGTTGTGATTTGCTTTAAAATTCATATCTTTGCAAGATAACAAACATCGGTGTTTGGTAGGTACTTCGTACCCACCAAGTTGTGATTTGCTTTAAAATTCATATCTTTGCAAGATAACAAACATCTTTCAATGAGCAAAGCACCGTAGTCCCGGTGTTGTGATTTGCTTTAAAATTCATATCTTTGCAAGATAACAAACATCGTAATGCTCTCAACTCTGCCGTGCGGTACTGTTGTGATTTGCTTTAAAATTCATATCTTTGCAAGATAACAAACATCCGTCTT
>JAFQGS010000002.1 GCA_017415455.1 Prevotella sp. | reverse complement strand
GGTGTAGGTAGCTACGCACACATTACTTCTTCAGCAGCAACATTCACATGGGGTACAAATGATGAGTGCTTGCAGTATTATCCTGTATTTGCAGAAGGTGTAAACTCATTGTTGCCAGCAGACCTCGTACTTGCAGCAGGTGCATACAAGGTATATTGCGATGCTTACTATCAGAACAACAATGCTAAGTCATTCAGTTTTGATCATCTTCTCCTTGAGGTAGAGGCAACAGATCCAGCAGGCATCGACGGTATTATCACAGACAATGTTGTTGCTCCTGTAAACAGCGCTATCTATTCTATCGACGGTCGTATGATTGGTACAAACAAGGCTAACCTTGTTAAGGGTATCTATATCCAGAACGGCAAGAAGTTTGTTGTGAAATAATTATCAGAAACAAACATAACGATTATGGGGTCTGTCCGAATGGGCAGACCCTTTTTGTATGTAACGTACTAAAATCTAATGAACGAATTGAGCCGAAAATGTAAATCCTTAGGTAGTGATAAAAAAATAATACTTTTTTACACCCGAATAAATCGGTATTGCACCTTGTTTTTATTAATAATAGTTATCTTTGCAAAAACGAATTAACAAATTATTAATAATATGAGAAAACAAACATTACTTTTATTACTGTGTGCAATGCTGTTTGCCGTAAGCGCAAGGGCTGCATGGGATGGAACGGTGGCATCTGCATACGCAGGTGGTGACGGTTCGAAGGCAAATCCGTATCAGATTTCTAATGCCAATGAACTGGCAAAGCTTGCGGAGGATGTGAAGGCTGGCAATAACTGGAGCCGAGGAAAGTATTTCGTTCTTACAGCTGATATTGTTATTAATGAGAACCTGCTGGGCAACACCACTTCCGCACTTGAGGGACAGACAGCGGGCAAGTTGTTTAATCCTATCGGAACATTCTCAAGTTATGACAGCTACGTGCCATTTATGGGAGTGTTTGACGGACAAGGTCATACCATCAGTGGTATGTATCAGGCGATATTTGTTGCCAATGATGCTTTGTTCGCTGCCGTTGAGGATGCCGTGATAAAGAATGTATGCGTAAAGGACTCATATATTTATGGTGGTAAGTATTGTGCCGGAATAGTTTCTTTCGGTGTTAACTCACAGATTAGGAACTGCTCATTTGAGGGAACGATAAAGTCCTGGGAGTGGTATGCCGCTGGTATCGCTGGTCAGTTGCTGGGCGATTCTAAGATTCAGAACTGCTATACTCAATGTAATATCAATGCAAAGAATTTCCTTGGCGGCATTATAGGCATTGTTGGTAAGGAAAACGATGCTGCGACTGTAACACACAATACCTTGATTGAAAATTGCTACGCCATGGCGACAATGGTATCTCAGACAGGCGGTGGATTAAATAAAGGTATGATAGCTGGTCGTATAAATGCAGGTGCAGTTTTACGTAATTGTTATTATAAATATATAAGTGATTATTTTAAGGCAATACAACAAAATTCTGGAACAGCAGAGAATGTGACTGGTCTTTCTCAAGATGAACTTTACTCTGAGGCATTTGTGACAACCCTTAACACTAACGCAGAGAAGATAGCAGGTGCTTGCAGATGGAAGAAGACGGAGACAACTCCTGTTCTTGATTTCTCTCAATACACAGAAGAGGAGGAAACAGTAGATGTCAATGACCAGGCAACAGACCCAATACCTTCAAATGGCAACAAACATGCGGAGAATACAGCAGGTGAGCTGACTCTGCACTGGACTGCTCCTGCGAGTGGTAAGGCTGTGGCATATAATATATATGTAGGAAAGGACGCAGAGAACTTGGTGATGGTGGCTGAGGCACACAAGGACACTAACTATTCTTATAAGACAGACAGCTATACGGATGTTTATTATTGGCGGATAGACTGTGTTGACGGCAGCGGCAATGTGATGAAAGGTAATGTGTGGTTGTTCCAGCCGGCGCATCTTGCATTCCCTGGAGCTGAGGGTTACGGACGTTATGCACAGGGAGGACGCGGCGGAAAGGTAGTTTATGTTACAAACCTCAATGATGATGGTGAAGGCTCATTGCGTTGGGCGATGACAAATGAAAGCGGTCCGCGTACCATCATGTTCAAGGTGTCGGGTCTGATAGACATGAATCATATTGCAGCTTTTGTAGATGAGAATGTGACGATAGCAGGACAGACTGCGCCAGGAAAGGGTATATGTCTTGCCCATTGTGACATTGCCGTGGGCTCTGATAACATATTCAGATTTATCCGCGCAAGACGAGGTGCAGGTGAGACAGGTAACGCAATGGGTGTGGCTGGTGCAGACCATGCTATCGTAGACCATGTTACAGCAAGCTGGGGAACAGATGAGACCTTCAGCTCACGTAACTCAAAGAACGTAACCTTCCAACGTTCTATAATATCAGAGGCACTTGGCATTGCCGGGCATAAGAACTATGGTGAGGGCACAAATCACGGATATGCGGCTACTATCGGCGGCGACATCGGCTCTTTCCATCATAACCTGCTGGCTAACTGTAATGGACGTAACTGGAGTATGGGTGGCGGCGCTGATGCCAGTGGTGCTTATGCCGGACGTCTCGACATCTTCAACAACGTGGTTTACAACTGGGGATCACGTACTACAGACGGCGGTGCCCATGAGGTGAATTTCGTAGGTAACTACTATAAGGTGGGAACGGCTATGGAGACTTCTAAGCTGATGACATTGCAGATAGAAGGTAACCTCGCAGGTACACAGAGTGTGTATGTTGCAGGCAATGTACGTGATAATATGAATGGTACGTTGACTCAGGATAAACTTAATGATACATATAACCTGCAGATTCTTGACGGCAGAGGTTCTCTTTCTTGGGAGCCATTTGTGGACAAACCATTCTTCCCATCGTATGCAAAGATAGAGACTGCGGTTGAGGCTTATAAGAGTGTGTTAAGTGATGTTGGCGCAGGTCTGCCTGTTACTGATGCCACTGATGTCCGAATAATTAATGAAACCCTTACACGTACATATACATATACAGGAAGTAAGAGTGGTATAAAGGGACAGATTGACGATGAGGCTGATGCAGGAGGTTATGAGGCTTATCCGGAAGAAGCTTATGGTGATGACTTTGATACAGACCTTGACGGACTGCCAAACTGGTGGGAAGATATCTGCGGAACAAACGTAAATTCACCTGCTGATGACTTTACGGACTCTAATGCGGATGCTGACGGTGATGGATTTACGGCTCTTGAGGATTATCTTGACTTCATGGCACAGCCTAACTATGTGGTGGCTGCTGACGAGACAGTGACTGTGAATGTGGCTGATTTGTTCAAGGGTTATACGAAATCTCCTTCTTATGCGGTAACAGCATGCAACGATAAATTGCAGGCAGCAATCTCTGGAGGAACTCTTACTGTGAAACCAACAGCAGATAAGTTTATAGGTGAGCTAACAGTGAAGGTTACAGACGGCGACGGTCATAGCTATGAGCGCAGAATATGCTTCGGTGTGAACACTGCTGTGGTATCGGCAATCGAGGGCGTGGATGTAGAGACTGCTGACTTGAAGGCATTTGAGATTTATTCTACAGCAGGACAACTCGTGAAGAATGGCTCTTGTGCTGCAACAGATACTTATGAGACTCTTAACCTGGGAGGTGTGAAACCGGGTATTTATGTTATGAAGACGACGGATGTGAACGGAAAAACAAAGTCGTATAAGATAATAAAGAGATAAATTGTAATTATATTGCATATACTGTGTTGATGGTGGTTCTGGGAGAAAACTTTCAGAACCACCATTTGCTTTCAGACTCAGCGTGAGGAATTGCGGGATTATGTCAGAATGTACTTTTTTCAAACATTTTCACTCTCTGTTCTCATAATGAGTTTTTTTTTCTTACCTTTGCATTTCTATAAAAGGGAAATAATATATTGAAATATAATGGGAAAGATAATTTTGACGGGTGACCGTCCTACTGGAAGACTTCATCTTGGACATTATGTGGGCTCACTTCGCAGAAGGGTGGAACTTCAGAATGAGGGAGACTATGAAAAGATGTTCGTGTTTATAGCAGACGTACAGGCTCTTACTGATAATGCTGACAATCCGGAGAAGATAAGGCAGAATCTTGTAGAGGTGGCTCTTGATTACCTGTCGGCTGGACTTGACCCTGAGAAGGTTACTATATTTGTACAGTCGCATATACCAGAGCTTACGGAGCTGACAACTTACTTCATGAATCTGGTGACAGTATCAAGATTGCAGCGCAATCCGACAGTGAAGACAGAGATACAGATGCGTAACTTCGAGACAAGTATACCTGTTGGCTTCTTCACCTATCCTATAAGCCAGGCGGCAGATATTACTGCTTTCCGTGCGACAACAGTCCCTGCAGGTGAGGACCAGGAGCCTATGCTGGAGCAGACAAGGGAGATTGTAAAAAGGTTTAATTATATTTATGGCGATGTGTTGGTTGAACCGAAGATAATGTTGCCAACAAACCAGGCTTGTCTGAGACTGCCGGGAACTGATGGCAAGGCAAAGATGAGCAAGTCGCTGGGTAACTGTATATATCTCTCGGATACAGCAAAGGATATGCAGCAGAAAGTGAAGGGAATGTACACTGACCCTGGACATATAAAGGTGGAAGACCCGGGAAAGGTTGAGGGGAATACCGTGTTCACCTATCTTGACGCATTCAGCACAGATGCGGACTTTGCAGACTTCTGGCCTGAGTATAAGAACCTTGACGAGTTGAAGGACCACTACCGTAGGGGAGGACTCGGCGACATGAAGTGTAAGAAGTTCCTTATTAATGTTCTTGACAGACAGCTGGAGCCGATTCGTCAGCGCAGACATGAGTTTGAGAAGGATATTCCAGAGGTGTATAACATTCTGCGCAAGGGAACGGAACAGGCAAGAGAGGTTGCTGCACAGACGTTGCATGACGTAAGAGAGGCAATGAAGATAAACTATTTTGACGATCTGGATCTTATTAAGGAACAGGCTGCCAAATATGGTATATAAGTGAATTGTTAGGGTAGGATTTTGTAGTTTAAATTCTTTAAAACGAAGTATATGGATAATAATAACATGCAGCCAGGGCAGTTGCAGATGGAATTGCCACAGGATGTTGCTCAGGGTGAATATGCAAACCTGGCTATTATAACACATTCAAGCTCTGATTTTGTTCTTGACTTTGCAAGAATGATGCCGGGAGTGCCAAAGGCACAGGTGAAAAGTAGGGTGATTTTGGCTCCGGAACATGCGAAAAGGCTTCTCATGGCATTGCAGGAGAATGTGGTGAGATATGAGAAGGAGTATGGAAGGATTGAAATACCAAATGCTCCGTCACGCACTATTGCACCTTTTAATATTAATAAGGGAGAGGCGTAACGGGATTCTGAGGTGACTTCTGGGCATCATTGACAAACATGGACGTGGTGCCGTTGTGATATTGAAGTATCTGCCGGTGTTGTGAATACAATGCCGGCAGTTTTTTTGTAAGTGTATACCTTGTTTGAGCGGGAAAGGATAACATATACTTTTTTATATGCCGTTATACGGTTGTTTGGCGCTTGACTATACCTTATTATATATAATATAGAGCGCTATTGTATGTTATATATAGCGTTTCGTAAATTCCCACCGGCCTTATTTACGCGTCTGTTGCCTTGTTAGTCCACATTGTTCTGCTTTGCTGTAGCGTTATGTGAATGATAAAGTTGCCGTTATGAGGTGTTATGGAAGATAAACAGTGTTTTCTTGTTGTGCTTTTTGTCTTTTATTTCTGTTGAATGAGGGTCAAATATGCTTATGGTAACCTGTTGAATACCTATATTTTGCTGTAAGAATGACAAATAAATGTTATTTTGTGTTAAATATAAAGGCGGGGTAAGTCTTGAGTCTTTATATAATTAGGTAATTTAAGTATTTCTTCGTAACTTTGCCGCCCGAATCGGTCTGTTTCGAACAAGGCCGTATTGTATCAAGTTGACAATAACGAAAATAAATATATAAACAAATTAAAAATTAACAACAATGCCTACAATTCAACAATTGGTAAGAAAAGGCAGACAGGCACTTGTGGACAAGAGCAAGTCACCAGCTTTGGACTCATGTCCACAGCGTCGTGGTGTGTGTGTTCGTGTTTATACAACAACGCCTAAGAAGCCTAATTCGGCAATGCGTAAGGTTGCCCGTGTTCGTCTGACTAATCAGAAGGAAGTTAACAGCTACATCCCAGGAGAGGGACACAACTTGCAGGAGCACTCTATCGTGCTTGTTCGTGGTGGTCGTGTGAAGGACCTCCCAGGTGTACGCTATCACATCGTTCGCGGTACATTGGATACTGCTGGAGTAGCAAACAGAACACAGCGCCGTTCTAAGTATGGTGCAAAACGTCCAAAGGCTGCTAAGAAGTAAAATTGCCTGAGGCGAGACTGCAGACCCTCAGCCGGAGAAGGCGCTGGGTCTGTGATGTCTGAAAGAAAACAGTTTAATTTAATCGTTTTGCTGGAGAAGTGTTAAAGGTTGAGTAAGAATGTCTGGAGAGACTTCTGAAGAACATAGGAACAGCCCCTGCAGAATTAATTTCAAAACAAAATGAGAAAAGCAAAACCAAAGAAGCGTGTGATCTTACCAGATCCCGTATTTAACGATCAGAAAGTATCTAAGTTCGTTAACCATCTGATGTATGATGGAAAGAAGAATACATCTTATGAGATTTTCTACAAAGCTCTGGAAACAGTAAAGGCTAAGATGCAGAATGAAGAGAAGTCAGCTCTTGAGATATGGAAGACTGCTCTTGACAACATCACACCACAAGTAGAGGTTAAGAGCCGTCGTATCGGTGGTGCTACATTCCAGGTGCCAACAGAGATCCGTCCTGATCGTAAGGAGAGTATCTCTATGAAGAATATGATTAACTATGCTCGTAAGCGTGGCGGTAAGTCTATGGCAGACAAACTTGCAGCTGAGATTATGGATGCGTTCAATAATCAGGGCGGTGCTTTCAAGCGTAAGGAGGATATGCATCGTATGGCTGAGGCTAACCGTGCATTTGCTCATTTTAGATTCTAATCATTAAGATAGGTAAGAAGATCATGGCAAAGCAAGATTTAAAATTGACCCGTAATATTGGTATTATGGCTCATATTGATGCTGGTAAGACTACAACATCTGAGCGTATTCTCTTTTATACGGGTAAGACACATAAGATTGGTGAGACTCATGATGGTAGCGCAACCATGGACTGGATGGCTCAGGAGCAGGAGCGTGGTATTACTATCACATCTGCTGCTACTACATGTTTCTGGAACTATCAGAACCGTCAGTATAAGATTAACTTGATTGATACTCCAGGACACGTTGACTTTACAGCTGAGGTAGAGCGTTCGCTTCGTGTTCTTGATGGTGCTGTTGCAACATATTGTGCAGTGGGTGGTGTGGAGCCTCAGTCTGAGACTGTATGGCGCCAGGCTGACAAGTACAATGTGCCACGTATCGGTTATGTTAACAAGATGGACCGCTCAGGTGCTAACTACTATGAGGTGGTTAAGCAGATGAGAGAGGTTCTTGGTGCTAATCCTGTAAGCCTTTGCTGCCCAATCGGTGCGGAAGAGACATTCAAGGGTATCGTTGACCTTCTGAAGATGAAGGCTATCTTCTGGCACGATGAGACAATGGGTGCTGATTATGATATCGAGGATATTCCAGCTGACATGGTTGATGAGTGCAATGAGTGGAGAGATAAGTTGCTTGAGGCTGCCGCTGACTTTGATGAGGCACTTATGGAGAAATACTTTGATGATCCTTCTACAATCACTGAGGAAGAAATCATTGCTGCACTTCGTAAGGGATGTCTTTCATTGCAGTGTGTGCCGATGCTCTGCGGTTCTTCATTCAAGAACAAGGGTGTACAGACTATGCTTGATTATGTGTGCGCACTCCTTCCTTCACCAATGGATACAGAGAATATCATAGGTACAAACCCTGATACAGGTGAGGAGGAAGAGCGTAAGCCAACATCTGACGATCCGACATCTGCTCTTGCGTTCAAGATCGCTACTGACCCATATGTTGGTCGTCTTGTGTTCTTCCGTGTTTACTCTGGTACTGTTGCGGCTGGTTCTTATGTTTACAATCCACGTTCTGGAAAGAAAGAGCGTGTGAGCCGTCTGTTCCAGATGCACTCAAACAAGCAGAATCCAGTAGAGGAGATTGCTGCAGGTGATATTGGTTCAGGTGTAGGTTTCAAGGATATCCGTACAGGTGACACTCTCTGTTCAGAGGAGCATCCAATTGTTCTTGAGTCTATGACATTCCCTGATACTGTGATTTCTATCGCAGTTGAGCCAAAGTCACAGGCTGATATTGCTAAGCTTGACAATGGTCTTGCTAAACTTGCTGAGGAGGACCCAACATTTACAGTGCGTACAGACGAGCAGTCTGGTCAGACTGTAATCTCTGGTATGGGTGAGCTTCATCTCGATATCATTATCGACCGTCTGAAGCGTGAATTCAAGGTGGAGTGTAACCAGGGTAAGCCACAGGTTAACTATAAGGAGGCTATTACTCAGGAAATCAATCTGCGCGAGGTTTACAAGAAGCAGTCTGGTGGTCGTGGTAAGTTTGCTGACATCATCGTTAATATTGGTCCTAAGGATGAGGATTACAAGGAAGGCGATTTGCAGTTCATCAATGAGGTTAAGGGTGGTAACGTTCCTAAGGAATTCATCCCTGCTGTACAGAAGGGCTTTGAGGATTGCCTGAAGTCAGGTGTTCTCGGTGGATTCCCTGTTACAGGTCTTAAGGTTACTCTTGTTGATGGTTCATATCACGCAGTGGACTCTGACCAGCTTTCATTCGAACTTGCTGCTCGCAATGCGTTTAAGAATGCTTGTCCTAAGGCAGGTCCAGTTCTTATGGAGCCAATAATGAAGGTTGAGGTTGTTACTCCAGAGGAGAACATGGGTGACGTGATTGGTGACTTGAACAAGCGCCGTGGTATGGTACAGGGTATGGAAGAGGCTCGTAGCGGTGCGCGCATCGTTAAGGCTATGGTACCACTGTCAGAGATGTTCGGTTATGTAACAGCTCTCCGTACCATCACATCAGGTCGTGCGACATCTTCTATGGAATATGATCACCATGAGGCGGTGTCTAGCTCAATTGCTAAGACAATCCTTGAGGAATGCAAAGGTCGTGCAGATCTCGTTTAAAAAAATAGTTTAGAGGCGCTGTTTAGCGAATGACTCTTAAACAGCGTCCTCTGATTTTAATTACAAATAATAAAAAATATATTATGAGTCAGAAAATTAGAATTAAGCTGAAGTCTTATGACCACAAATTGGTAGACAAGTCAGCAGAGAAGATCGTTAAGGCTGTTAAGGCTACAGGTGCAATTGTTAGTGGTCCTATTCCACTCCCAACTCACAAGCGCATATTTACTGTGAACCGTAGTACTTTCGTTAACAAGAAAGCACGTGAGCAGTTCCAGTTGAGCGATTACAAGCGCCTTATCGATATTTACAGCTCAACATCAAAGACCGTTGACGCTCTTATGAAATTGGAGTTGCCAAGTGGTGTAGAGGTGGAGATTAAGGTGTAGTTTGTTACATTCAATATTCTCGGCGCAGTCACAATGTAGTGGCTGCGCTTTTTTTTGTAACCAGGTTGAGTGTGTGGTGTGTTTAATATGAATTTGTGTTCTCGTTTTCTCTCTATAAGCATCAAATCATAAAAAAATTTAAATCTTTAAACTAAAAGATGTACGGTATTGCGTGTGTTGTATAATATGTGTATCTTTGCACCCGCTTTATGCGTATTGCGCTGACCTTTTGGTTAACAATACATTGACAAAGAGTGACTTAACCTTCAAAAGTGAAGAAGTGAGCATTTCTTTTTAAGTGTAATTGTGTGACCATTTTGGGAAAAGCTTAAAAAGAGACAAGATTATATTTACTTTATTATTTTAAATTTTAAACTGAAATGCCAGGATTAATTGGAAGAAAAATCGGAATGACATCCGTTTTCAGTGCCGACGGTAAGAATGTTCCGTGCACTGTTATTGAAGCAGGTCCTTGTGTTGTTACTCAGGTGAAGACTATTGAGACTGACGGCTATCAGGCTGTTCAGGTGGCTTATGGTGAGATTAAGGAAAAGAACACCACAAAGCCAATGATGGGTATCTTCAAGAAGGCTGGTACAACACCAAAGCGCCACTTGGCCGAGTTCAAGTTTGACGAGGAGTATAACCTCGGTGACACCATCACGGTAGACATCTTTAATGATACTAACTTCGTTGACGTTGTTGGTACATCAAAGGGTAAAGGCTTCCAGGGTGTTATGAAGCGTCATGGATTCGGTGGTGTAGGTCAGGCTACTCATGGTCAGGATGACCGTGCGCGCAAGCCGGGTTCTATCGGTGCTTGTTCTTATCCAGCAAAGGTGTTCAAAGGAATGCGTATGGCTGGACAGATGGGTGGTGACAGAGTGACTACTCAGAATCTTAAAGTGTTAAAGGTTATTCCAGAGCACAACCTTATCCTTGTGAAGGGTTCTGTAGCTGGATGTAATGGTTCAACCGTAATAATTAAGAAATAATGGAAATTAGCGTATTGAATATCAAAGGTCAGGAGACTGGAAGAAAGGTTACGTTAAACGAAGCAATCTTCGGTATTGAACCTAATGACCACGTTCTCTATCTGGATGTTAAGCAGTATCTCGCTAATCAGCGCCAGGGTACAGCAAAGTCTAAGGAAAGAAGCGAGATGTCTGGTTCAACTCGCAAGCTTGGTCGTCAGAAGGGCGGCGGCGGTGCTCGTCATGGTGATATCAACTCTCCTCTGCTTAGAGGTGGTGGTAGAGTGTTTGGTCCCAAACCACGTGACTATCGTTTTAAGTTGAACAAGAAAGTTAAGAGTCTTGCACGTAAGAGCGCACTTTCTTACAAGGCACAGGAGAATGCTATTATTGTTCTTGAGGACTTCAATATGGAGTTGCCAAAGACTAAAGAATTTTTAAATATCACAAAAAATCTTAAAGTCGACAACAAGAAGATGCTTCTCGTTTTGCCAGAAGTGAATAAAAATGTATATTTGTCAGCTCGTAATTTGCAGAAATCTGAGGTTATGCTAGCAACTAACGTTAACGCTTACAAGGTGTTGAACGCAGATGTGCTTGTTTTGACTGAAAATTCTCTGCAGGCGATTGATGCTATCTTAACAAAATAAAGGAGATTAACAGTAATGGCATTTGTATTAAAACCATTGGTTACTGAGAAGATGACCAAGATAACAGACAAGCAGTCAAACCGTTATGGTTTCATTGTACGTCCAGAGGCAAATAAGCTCCAGATTAAGAGTGAGATTGAAGGTCTGTATAACGTAACAGTAGTTGACGTAAATACAGCTCGTTACGCCGGAAAACGTTCAAGCCGTTATACTAAGGCTGGACTCATTAAAGGCCAGAAGAATTCTTTCAAAAAGGCAATTGTGACCTTGAAGGAAGGTGATACTATTGATTTTTATAGCAATATTTAATAAGAAATGGCAGTACGTAAATTTAAACCGGTAACCCCGGGTCAAAGACACAAAGTTATTGGCACATTTGAAGAGATTACTGCATCAGTGCCAGAGAAGTCTCTCGTTTACGGTAAAAAATCTACTGGTGGTCGTAACAATACTGGTAAGATGACTGTACGCTACATGGGTGGTGGTCATAAGAGAAAGTATCGTGTTATTGACTTTAAGCGTGAGAAAGATGGTGTTCCAGCTGTAGTGAAGACAATCGAGTATGATCCGAACCGTTCGGCTCGTATCGCTTTGCTGTATTACGCTGATGGTGAAAAACGCTACATTATTGCTCCTAATGGACTGCAAGTTGGCGCAACTTTGATGTCAGGAAAAGACGCAGCACCTGAGATTGGTAATGCTCTCCCACTTTCTGATATCCCTGTAGGTACAGTAATTCATAACATTGAGTTACGCCCAGGACAAGGCGCATTGCTCGTTCGTTCGGCTGGTAATTTTGCTCAGTTGACTTCTCGTGAGGGCAGTTATTGTGTAATTAAGCTCCCTTCTGGTGAAACACGCCAGATTTTGAGTGCTTGTAAGGCAACCGTAGGAAGTGTAGGTAACTCAGACCACGCACTTGAGCAGTCAGGTAAGGCTGGACGCTCTCGTTGGTTAGGACGTCGTCCACATAACCGTGGTGTTGTGATGAACCCACATGATCACCCAATGGGTGGTGGTGAAGGACGTCAGTCTGGAGGTCATCCTCGTTCACGCAAGGGTCTGTACGCTAAGGGTCTTAAGACTCGCGCACCTAAGAAGCTTTCTAACAAGTATATTATTGAAAGAGCTAAAAAATAATCACGTTAACTAGAGTAAATTATGAGTCGTTCATTAAAAAAAGGTCCGTATATTAACGTATCACTCGAGAAGAAAATTCTCGCAATGAATGAGAGTGGTAAGAAAACAGTCGTTAAGACATGGGCTAGAGCTTCAATGATTTCCCCTGATTTCGTGGGACACACTGTTGCAGTTCATAACGGAAATAAATTTATTCCTGTTTATATTACTGAGAACATGGTTGGACACAAACTCGGTGAGTTCTCTCCAACACGTCGTTTCGGAGGACACTCTGGAAATAGAAAGTAATCCCAGGAATAATTAAGAAACAAGAATCAAGAATTAAGAATTAAAATGGGAGCAAGAAAAAGAATATCGGCTGAAAAAAGAAAAGAAGCCCTTAAAACATTGTATTTTGCAAAGCTCAATGGGGTTCCTTCTTCTCCACGTAAGATGCGCTATGTAGTTGACATGGTACGTGGCATGGAGGTAAACCGTGCTCTTGGCGTTTTGCGTTTCTCTAAGAAAGCAGCTTCTGCAGATGTAGAGAAATTGTTGCGCTCAGCTATTGCAAACTGGGAACAGAAAAATGACCGCAAGGCGGAAGACGGAGAACTTTACATCTCTAAGATTTTCGTAGACGAAGGTGTTACAATGAAGAGAATGAGACCTGCGCCACAGGGTCGTGGATACAGAATCCGCAAGCGCAGCAATCATGTTACATTGTTCGTAGATTCTAAAAATAACGCTGAAAAATAATAAATAGAATGGGACAGAAAGTTAATCCAATAAGCAACCGTCTTGGTATTGTAAGAGGTTGGGACTCAAATTGGTTCGGTGGAAAGAACTTCGGTGACAATCTGGTTGAGGATATGAAAATCCGCAAATATCTGAATGAGCGCCTCGCAAAGGCAAGCCTTTCACGTATTGTCATTGAGCGTACATTGAAACTCGTTACCATTACTATTTGTACAGCTCGTCCAGGTCTTGTTATCGGTAAGGGAGGTCAAGATGTTGACAAGTTGAAGGAAGAATTAAAGAAACTCTACGACAAGGAGATTCAGATTAATATCTTCGAAGTAAAGAAACCTGAGTTAGACGCATCTATCGTAGCTAATAATATAGCACGTCAGGTTGAGGGTAAGATAGCTTATCGCCGTGCTATTAAAATGGCTGTAGCTAACACGATGCGAGCAGGTGCAGAAGGTATTAAAGTTCAGATCACAGGTCGATTGAATGGTGCCGAAATGGCACGTAAAGAAATGTACAAAGAGGGTCGTACTCCTCTGCATACATTCCGTGCAGATATCGATTATTGTCAGGCTGAGGCATTGACAAAGGTTGGCCTGCTCGGTATAAAGGTTTGGATTTGCCGTGGAGAGGTTTATGGCAAGAAGGATCTTGCACCAAATTTCTCTCAGGAAAAGCAGAATGGACGCTTGGGTGGAAAGCCAAGACCAAACCGTAAGAGAAACAATAACCGTTAAAGAAAGAAGCTATCATGTTACAGCCAAAAAGAGTAAAATATAGAAGACCTCAAGATGGACGTGGTAATAAAGGTAACGCCCATAGAGGAACACAATTGGCTTTCGGTTCATTCGGTATCAAGACTCTTGAGCCAAAATGGATTGATAGCCGCCAGATTGAAGCTGCCCGTGTAGCAATCAATCGTTATATGAATCGTGAAGGTCAGGTATGGATCAGAATTTTCCCAGATAAACCAATCACACGCAAACCTGCGGATGTCCGAATGGGTAAGGGTAAGGGAGATCCTGCAGGCTGGGTAGCTCCTGTAACTCCAGGACGTGTACTTTTCGAGGTAGAGGGTGTGCCTTTTGAAATCGCAAAAGAAGCACTTCGTCTTGGCGCTCAGAAACTGCCGGTTAAAACTAAGTTTATTATTAGACGTGATTACGATAAAAACGCTTAATTATGAAGATTAAAGAAGTAAAAGAACTTGAAACCAAGGATTTGGTAGAGAGAATAGAAGCTGAGGTTGCAAAGTATAACCAGATGAAGTTAAACCACGCAATCACACCGCTGGAAAACCCATCTCAGATTAAAGCAGTTCGTCGTGATATCGCACGTATGAAGTCAGAACTTCGTCAGAGAGAACTTAATAAATAACAATGGTCCAGATGGAAACAAGAAAATTAAGAAAAACAAGACAGGGTGTCGTTATCAGCAACAAAATGGATAAAACCATTGTTATTGCAGCCAAGTTCAAGGAGATGCACCCAATCTATGGTAAGTTTGTCCAGAAGACAAAAAAGTACCATGCTCATGATGAAAATAATGAGGCAAATATAGGTGATACTGTTCTCATTATGGAAACACGACCACTCTCTAAAACAAAGAGATGGAGATTAGTACAAATTGTAGAAAAAGCTAAGTAATTATGATACAAG
>JAFQGS010000027.1 GCA_017415455.1 Prevotella sp. | reverse complement strand
TTTAGCGGACAGCCGATGGAATTTGCAGAATAATGAGTAATGAGGGGCTTGCTTTTGAAAAAGACAACTCACTATCGCATATAATCAGCGATTGAAAGCCACTTCTTTGACAATAAAAAGTTTTAGCGGACACCAATAATTATATATAGGGAGGGGAATAACCTATGGTATGAAGTAAGGGGGATGATTTAATAACACTTGCTATATGAGATTATTTTTATGCCCAGAAAACACAATTGGTTGAAATAATATTCATGTATTGCTATCACCTCTGCTAAGTCTAATGCACAACGACACACTCAGAACTATAGTATTCCCACGAACAAATATGGCATTTACTGGTTGCAAACAGGGCATTTACAAGTAAAAAGTATGCTATTTACCAGCAACAAATCATATAGTTATAAAATGCCTTTGAAATAACAGAACTTGCCAAAACTATATATTAACATTATCCAAGACTCTCTATTGCGTGTATCTTCAAACATCTGCCATGAAAAAGAGACGTATTATTCTAATAAAAGAAAATAGCAAAACCGCTATGGCGGTTTTGCTATAAATCAATTTTAATATCTTTATTCTATTACTTCTTCAAAAACATCCTCCCCGATTATTTGATCGCCAGAGATAGAATCCGCAACTACCATATCACAAGAACGATATCCTACAGGAACGGCAAACTTATCATCTGAGCTATAGCCTAAAGATTTATCTGCAAAAACAGACTTCATATAATATGCCCAAACAGGCAATGCCATATTTGCACCTTGTCCCATCCTCGTTGAGTCAAAATGTATATCCCGGTCTTCACCTCCGACCCAGCATCCGCTAACCAACGTCGGCGTGAAACCTACGAACCATGCATCTGCATTTCTATTTGTCGTACCAGTTTTTCCGCCCATATCACAATTTATTCCATAACGATATCTTACCCTTCCACCTGTTCCATTGTTAATAACGCCCCTCAACAGCTCAAGCATCTTATACGAGCAGTCCTCACTTATAACCTCATTCATGATTGGCTTAAACTCTGCAACAACATTTCCCTCCGCATCTTCTATCTTTGTTACAAACATAGGAGAGCAATGTATTCCCCCATTAGCGAATGTCGTGTATGCACTAACAATCTCACATACCGTTGCTTCTCCCGGACCAAGACATAGAGCCAAAGACGGATACAATCCTGATGTATTAAATCCAAATTCGCGCAAAAACGCAAGAAAATCTTGAGGATTAATTCTGCTCATCAAATCTGCAGATATCCAGTTATTGGACTGCGCCAATCCCCATTTTAATGTCACCATCTCACCATAACGCGCCATACTTCCATTCCTTGGACTCCAATTTCCGTATGTTTTCTGCTCATTTAATACGACATCACAAGGTGTCATACCATTAGACATAGACAAGGCATACAAGAACGGCTTTATCGTTGAGCCAACTTGCCTTCTTCCTTTGGTTGCCATATCATATTTAAAATGTCCGAAGTCAATACCTCCCACATAAGCTTTCACCGCTCCGGTCATAGCTTCCATGCTGACAAATCCCGTCCTAAGATAAGATTTCACATATCTGATAGAGTCAAGCGGAGTCATAAGAGTATCCACACCTCCACTATAGGTAAACACATTCATCTCCGTTTTAGTTCGGAAAGACTTTTCTATTTCCTCTTCCGTTGCTCCGCTCTCCTTTAACACCCTGTATCTCTCACTTTGCTTAACAGCCCTCGCCATTATACTTTTCACTTCTGACGGCTTCAAAACATTAGTAAACGGAGCATTGGGCTTACGCCTATTCTCTTTCGTAAATTCCGGCTGCAGGTATCCACCAAGATGCTTTCTTACTGCCTCATCCGCATATTGCTGCATCCTCGTATCAATTGTAGTGTAAATTTTCAGACCGTCTGTATATACATTATATACATCACCATTACTCTTATGATTCTTATTACACCACCCGTACAAAGGATCCGTTTCCCAAGCCAAGGAATCTACAGAGAACTGGACTTTATTCCAAGAAGGATAATTATCTGCTTTAGGCTTCTGCGCCATCATATATTGCCTTAGAAATTCACGGAAATATGTAGCCGTACCATCCCTATGGTCGGTTTTCCTGAAATTAAGCGCAAGCTCTTCTTTACAAGCTTTATCAAACTCTTCTTGTGTCAGATACCCCACTTTAAGCATCTGCCCAAGCACAACATTCCTTCTGGACAAGCACCTTTCTGGATATCGCACAGGATTATACAACGACGGATTCTTACAAAGCCCGACAAGAGTTGCCGCTTCGGTCAATGACAATTCATTTGGTTCTTTACTAAAGTAAACATTTGAAGCCGTCTTTATTCCTACGGCATTATGGAGGAAATCAAAATAGTTGAGATACATTGTCATTATTTCCTCCTTAGTATAGAACCGTTCCAATTTAACTGCAATAACCCATTCTATTGGTTTTTGGAACAAACGCTCCATCGTATTCTCGGCCCTATTCGAATAAAGCTGCTTAGCCAACTGTTGAGTAATGGTAGAGCCACCTCCAGCACTCCTCTGCCCCATCAATCCTGTTTTCACAATGGCTCTAAGCAACGCTTTGAAATCCACTCCCGAATGCTCATAGAATCTCTCATCCTCTGTTGCCACAAGAGCTTTTATAATATTGGGAGATATCTTATCATAACCCACATGCACTCGGTTCTCCCTATTCAAATTATATGTACCTATCATTTTACCATCTGCAGAGAAAACCTGAGATGCATATTTGCTAATAGGATTCTGAAGGTCTTCTATATCCGGCATGTATCCTATCCAACCATTCCAAATTGCCACAAAAGCCACAATTGCAATTAATACGATTGCGACAAAACCACCCCATATAAATCGAATAATGAACTTACCCATAATTGTATAAAGTTATCAATACACTTTTGCAAAAATACAATATTTCTTTTGAATTATGTCTAATAAATTAAAAATTATGACTAACTTAGCAGACGAAAAACGATTAATATTACAAGGCAATGAAAAAACAAGACTTTGTGACAATTGCAAATTTGTCTAAAGAGAAGATTCTTTACATGATAGAAATGGCTCAAGAATTTGAGAAGCACCCCAACCGCGACATTCTCAATGGCAAGATTGTCGCAACACTATTTTTTGAACCTTCTACCAGAACACGCCTCAGCTTTGAGACCGCCGCAAACAGGCTTGGAGCCCGCGTTATTGGTTTTGCTGACCCTAAAATCACAAGTGGTACAAAAGGAGAGACTCTTAAAGACACCATTCTTATGGTTGCCAACTATGCCGACGTCATAGTCATGAGACACCACATAGAAGGAGCTGCACAATATGCAAGCGAGATATCCCCGGTTCCAATCGTAAATGCAGGTGATGGCGCTCATCAGCATCCATCCCAATGCATGCTGGACCTATACTCTATATACAAGACTCAAGGAACTTTGGAGAACCTCAACATATATCTTGTCGGCGACCTCAAATACGGCAGAACAGTTCATTCATTAATAATGGCAATGCGACACTTTAGTCCAACGTTTCACTTCATTGCCCCCAAAGAACTATCTATGCCAAACGAATACAAATTATATTGCAAAGAGCATGGCATCAAATACACAGAGCACACAGATTTTACAGAAGACACAATTAATGATGCCGACATTATTTACATGACACGAGTACAAAAGGAACGTTTCTCAGACTTAATGGAATATGAAAGAGTGAAAAACGTATATATCCTAAAGGCAGACATGTTGAGGAACACCAAGCCTAACATGAAGATTCTGCACCCTCTGCCACGAGTAAACGAGATTGCTTACGACGTAGACGAAAACCCACATGCATACTATATCCAGCAGGCTGGGAATGGACTATTCGCACGTGAAGCAATATTCTGCGACGTTCTTGGCATAAACCTGGAACAAGTTATCAACGACGATACTATTATTGAATAACAACTATCAAACAATGGATAAAAACAAAATGCTGGTTGCCGCAATACAAAACGGCACTGTTATAGACCACATACCTTCAGACAAGACTTACGAAGTAACAAACTTACTGAAGCTTGACAAAATGACCACACCTGTAACTATTGGGTATAATCTTCCGTCAAAAAAACTTGGGAGCAAGGGTATAATAAAAATAGAAGACAAGTTCTTTACAGAAGAGGAAATCTCACGGTTATCTGTAGTTGCGCCCAATATAGTACTGAACATCATACACAATTATGATGTCGTAGAGAAAAAGACAGCAACAATACCAGATGTTCTCAAAGACATAGTAAAATGCAACAATCCCAAATGCATTACAAACAACGAGCCTATGTCTACAATATTCCATGCAGTTGACAAGCATAACGGAATTCTGAAATGCCATTATTGCGAGAAAGAGCAAGATATAAATAAGGTAGAGTTAGTCTAAATACTTATAAAATACAGGCACAAATTATATCCTATATCATCATGTAAAGTGCTTAGCCACTTTACGTTTTATGAAGGAAACAGATATGTAAGAACAACAAATGCCGCAGTATGTATCATACTGCGGCATTTATTTATGCAATCCTCTTTTAATAAGCAAAAAGAGGATAATCCTTCATCATGTCATTTACTTTGGCACGTACATTTGATATTACTGTATCATTCTCTGGATCATTGAGAACCTCCTCAATTAAGGCAGCTATCTCTACCATCAAGTCCTCCTTTGCTCCACGAGTTGTAATAGCTGGTGTACCAAGACGGATACCAGAAGTCTGGAATGCACTACGGCTATCAAACGGAACCATATTCTTGTTCACCGTTATATCTGCAGCTACAAGCGCATTCTCTGCCACCTTTCCTGTCAACTCCGGATATTTGCTACGCAAGTCAACAAGCATAGAATGGTTATCTGTACCTCCACTTACAATAGAGAATCCACGTATAACGAGTTCATCTGCAAGCACTTTCGCATTCTTTTGTACCTGTTTCGCCCATTCTTTAAATTCAGGCTTCAACGCTTCTCCAAAAGCAACAGCCTTAGCTGCGATAACATGCTCTAACGGGCCACCCTGCTGTCCTGGGAATACAGCTGAGTTCAGCAATTGGCTCATCATTTTCACCTGTCCCTTTGGAGTTGTATATC
>JAFQGS010000026.1 GCA_017415455.1 Prevotella sp. | reverse complement strand
GTCTATGGCTGCCTGTATTCGCTCAGAGCAGTCACCGCCAACGGGTGTCACATAAACAACGTTAGGCACATCGGGTATTTCCTTTTCTGATGCCCGGTAGCCACATGTGGAGTAGTCCATCGGTACATACAGCTCTTTCTTCTTTTTCTGTGCATCTGCCGGGGCACATACACCCAAAGCAACTGCCACCATGAACAATTTCAGTAAAAACAGTTTTCTCATATTATATATATTATAGGTTTCCAGCATCATGAGCCGCATTTCCCTGGCTCATACGCACAATAAATAGTTCAATAGCTATTAGGTGCAAAAATAATCAACTTTTTATAAATAGAATATTGTTATGGATGGTTTTTCTTGAATATTTGTAACAAAATCAGCAAAAACAATACAAAATCGCCATAAAAACACAGCGATATACTTAAAAAGTGTTAAGTGTTCTTTAATTTGACTATAAATTAGGAATAAAAGCATTAATTTAGCAAACGATTTTTAAACATATTCGTAAATATAATTATGAATTTGTTATAAGTCAGGAGAAGAGAATTAATAAATATTACTAATTAAAACATTAAATCTATGAAGAAAATTTTTACTCTTATTTCAGTTGCAATGCTTGCAGTGAGTGCGAATGCGCAGACAGAGACATACACAGCTATCTCTCGCGACAAAGACACAGGCGTGATGACATTGTCTCCTGAGTTCCAGGCTGTTTTGCCAGACAACGGTGACGGTACTTTTGGCGACGTTGCAACAAACAAGACCGAGAAAGGTTCTGTAGTTGAAATGAAAACTGCAAGTGTTACTTGCGTTGCTATCGGTGGTGCAGATCCTGCAGACGTGCCAGATGATCCAACAGATGCTGACGGCGATGGCGTTGCAGACAACACAGAGGATACACACTGCGACATCAACGAAGACGGTACAGTAAACTCTTGGAAAGACATCAAGTGGCAGCAGAAGAACCAAGGCGACATCAACTGGGCATGGATTCAGGGTACAGGAAATCCTTTTGCTGAAATGACAGCTGAGGTTGTTATGACAGATGGCATGCCTGCAACATATTACTACAACGATAAGGAATATACAAAGTATCGTCCATTAGGAACAACTTACAATCCAGACGGTAGCCTTGGTGTACCAGAGGTTGGTCTCCATTATCAGTTCACAGCATCTGTTGCTGGTACAATCAAAATTGGTGTTTGGGTGAACAAGGGTAATCGTAAGTTCTACGTTGTAGACGGTACAACAGCTCTTCCTATCAAGCCAAAATACGAAGGTTACATCAACGGCCAGGACGACAAGCAGGACCTTGACGGCGATGGCGAGTTTGAGACAAACAACGGCAAGAAGTATCTCTCTCACGAGGAAATTCAGGCTATCCACGACGCAGCAAAGATTGATGCTGCTACAGGAGAGGATACAGCTCCTTACATCATTGGTGCTGGTAATCAGGCATTCTGGGGTTATGTAACATTCAACATGGAAGCAGGCAAGACATACTATGTATTCAACGACAATACACAGCTCGGTTTCAACGGTTGGGAGTTCACTCCAGACGAAGCTGCTGGCATCGAGGAGATCGAGGCAGGTAAGGCAGAGGACGCAAACGCTCCTATGTACAACCTTGCAGGTCAGGCAGTTAGCAAGAACTACAAGGGTATTGTTATAAAGAATGGCAAGAAGTTCATGAACAAATAATACAGCTATTCTGCAACTCTGAATATTTAATAAAAACAATATCGGCCTCCACTCATTTACGGGTGGAGGCTTTTTGTTTCCACACACCAGCCTTTATTGTGTTGTGATAAATATGCCATCACCTTGTCATTACATATTTATCATTCCATCATTACATACTTATCATCTCATCATTGCATATCTATCGCACCAGCATTACATCTTCACCACCCCGTCATCGCTATCTCATCATAGTGATGATTACTATCTTATGGCACTGCCGTTGCTTTGCCATCATGACACGATGGCTATGTCATGGTGCAGCCATCGCAATGTAATCATACCGCCATCGCTATGCCATCATAGCAGCATCTCAACGTTATCGCACCGCCACGACTATGCAATCACGTCATCATCACTATGCAATCATAAAATCATCACCGCGCAATGATGCGACCACGCCCTAAAGACCTTGCGTTCAATGCCTATGCAGCCACAATGCGCACCGCATTCAGGCATTAACCATCCCTATCCTTCCGCTACCCAATGCGATACTTTTGCCGCAAAAACCAGAGCGGAATGTATCGCACTTGACGATTATCCGCATGCCTTTCACAACATAAAGCAATGCAATTTACAATTCCTAAACACTTTTTCTGCATTAATTATACTTTATTTAGAAAAAAAGTGTATATTTGCACATTAATATATACCTATGAAAGAACCCGAGGGGGATGCTAATAACATTGAGAATATCTATATAAATATATTTATGTATAACTTTAACTATCGATTTATGAAAAAAAATCATTTATCACTACGAGGTAAGACGTATGGTCTTATGGCTCTTGCCATGAGTGCATTGTGCTTTACTTCTTGCGCCGTAGACGGTTATGACGACGAGGACTTCGGACCTTCAGTCAACAATTCCGTCATGGTATCGCCTGGTGATTCTGTTCTTACTGTCGTATCAAGTGCAGACGGCAAGACACAGACAATCTCATGGCCAGTAGTTCACGGAGCCGGAGGCTATCTTGTTTCTCTTTGGAACGTTGATGACCCTGAGAACAAGATTGTTGCCGACAGCATCGTTGACGGATGTTCTGTTACTCTCCCTCGCATGGAAGACACTTACTATGTGTTCTCTATCAAGACATTGGGAAACACTGACGTAAACAACAGTGACGCGGAAGTGGCAACAGAATACAGATTTACCACATTTATGCCTGCCGATGCAGTAGTTCCAAACGGAACAGACCTTTACGAGTGGGCACAGACACCGGAGATTGACTCTCTTATCAAGACTCCGACAGAGAAAACAGTAATCTTCGACCTTGAACCGGGCGGTTCTTACACATTGTCGGGAGTTGTTGACTTCGGTCACAACAAGGTATTGCTGCGCACAGCAAGCAAGACTGACTATGCAACCATAGCTTACGGCACAGGTGCATCTATACGTTTCGGCGGTGGATTCATCCTTCGCTACATGAACATCGACGGTCTGGGCACAACAGACCCGATCCTTGGTCTCAGCGACAATCCTAACGAGGCTATCAAGGGTATGAACAGCCACTACATCATCAACGACCCTGTAACAATACAGAACTGCTACGCATACAACGTACAGCGCAAGTTCTTGTACGACAACAAGAAGAAATACTGTATTGCAACATTCCTGATTGAGAACACAACAATCAACTTCACTACAGACGCAGGCATGAGCGGCGGCACATACTTCGAGATTTACGACGGTGGCGGCTTCATCAACGACTTCACTGCACGCAACTGTACATTCTGGAACTCCACAAACACTATACTCGGTGCTTTGAAGCATGCCAAGTACTTCTTGCGTTACAACAACGCAGGACGTTGCGACCGTGCTGACTTCTCAAAGAACTCTATCAACATGTACAACTGTACATTCTACAACATTGCGAAGACTGGTCAGCTCTGTAATCACGGCGGATTCGACGGACGAGCAACATCAGAGTATGAAATCCTCAACAACATCTTCGTAGACTGCGGTAGCAACCAGGTGCCACGCCGTATCGTAGGCCGTGTAGGAAATGCAGACAAGACCATTTTCAACAACAACACTTACTGGTTCGACGGCAAGGCAGAGATTTGCGATCCTGCAGTCACCGGCAACAACACTCAGTATGACACTGGTTATCAGTTGCAGAGCGACCCTGCATTCGTTGATGCAGAGAACGGCGACTTCACACCTACAGGTGCTGAGCAGGTGGCACTCCAGACAGGAGACTCTCGTTGGTTCCCTTCAGCAGAATAAATAACTATAAAAAGTGAATAAATCATGAATAACAAGTATATAAAAACCCTATTCCTCGGCTTGGCAATGACATGCGCACTGCCAGCCCTGGCACAGAACAAAGTTGTTCAAGGTACTGTTGTCGACGAGAACGGCGAGCCTGTTATCGGTGCTACAGTACGCGTTGAGGGCACAAAGATAGCAACCGTTACCGACTTTGACGGCAACTATAAGGTTGATGCTCCTGCCGACGCAAACATCGTGATTTCATACATCGGCTACAAAGACACCAATACCAAGGGTGGCCGCGTGGCTCTTGATACCGACTATAACGACCTTGACGAGGTTGTGGTTGTAGGTTACGGCACACAGAAAAAGGCACACCTCACCGGTTCGGTGGCAAACGTACCAATGGAAGACATCCAGGACCTGGCAACAGGTAACCTTGCAAGCGCACTTAGCGGGCTTGTAAACGGTCTTGGTGTTAGCGGCGGTGACGCTCGTCCGGGCGAAAGCGCACGTCTTTCTATCCGCGACGTGAACTCTCTCGGTGATGTAGGTTCTACAGCACAGCAGCCTCTCTTCGTTATCGACGGATATATCTATCCTAACGACGTAAAGGTGGGCAACTCTTATCAGAACCTTGGTGCTGAGGCATTCAACAACCTCGACGCAAGCGAGGTGGAGAGCATCTCTGTATTGAAGGACGCAAGTGCTGCCGTTTACGGTGCACGCGCTGCCAACGGTGTTATCCTCGTAACCACAAAGAAGGGTAAGCTCGGTGCTCCACGCATCTCTTACAACGGCTCTTTCGGTTTCACAGACGAGGTTGCACGTCCTAAGATGCTTAGCACATACGACTACGGACGCCTCTACAACGCCGTGACAATGGCTGACCCAACCAAGACATCTACCAACCTCACAACAGCATTGTTCCAGGCAGACGAGCTTGAGGCTATGAAGAGCCTTAACAACGACCTGCTTGACAAGTACTGGGAGACAGGTGTGACACACAAGCATAGCGTTAACATCAGCGGTGCCACAGACAACGTAAGTTACTTTGCCGGTGGTAGTTACTTCAACCAGGACGGTAACCTCGGCAAGCTTGACTACGACCGTTGGAACTACCGTGCAGGTGTTGATGTGAAGATAAGCAAGTGGCTCAGCGCCGGACTTAACGTTAGCGGTGACTACGGAGAGAAGAACAATCCTCTTGTAAAGGTTGGTGGTTCTAATAAGGAGAAAGACTACAACCTGCTGCTCACTCGTCCGGGATACATGCCAGAGAGCATCAATGGCTATGACATGGTTTCATACGGTGTGGGTAACACCATGAGAAATCAGGACCAGAACTACAACTTCGCTACTCTGCAGAACAACGGAGACTATAGCAAGAGCATGACTTCAAACATGAACATTCAGGGTCATATCAGCTATGACTTCGGTTGGAGCAAGATACTGAAGGGATTGAACCTCCGCTTCACATATTCTAAGAGTATCAACAACGACAAGACAAACCAGTATGGTACACAATACACTGTTTACCAGATGGTTAACCGTTATGGTAGCGGCAATCACCTCTACACTCCTACAGGCATGGAAGACCCAGAGTTTGACTATCTGGCACCTTCTAACTTCAAGCCTATAACACAGAGCAACGGTAACATGCTTTACCGTACAATGACCCGTACAGACAACTATCAGATGAACTTCACTGCTCAGTATGCGCGCACATTCGGCAAGCACGACATCAGTGCTCTGTTCTCTGTTGAGAAGTCTGAGGCAGAAAGCGAGTACTTGCAGGGTCAGCGCGAGCAGCCATACGAGTTCACTACAGGTCAGTACAACTCTGCTACAGGTGAGATGACAACAGTCTTCACACGCAGCGAAAGCGGTACATTGTCTTACATCGGACGTATCAACTACTCATACGCAGACAAATATCTGTTTGAGTTCCTGCTCCGTTCTGACGCTTCTACAAAGTTTGCTCCTGAGAACTACTGGGGAACATTCCCTGCTGTAAGTGCAGGTTGGGTTATCTCTGAGGAGAACTGGTTCAGAGACAAGGTGAAGTGGGTTGACTTCTTGAAGGTACGCACATCATTCGGTCTTACAGGTCGTGACAACCTCGCTGCTTGGCAGTGGATGCAGGTTTACGCACAGGATGCCAACAAGGGTGTTGTATTCGGCACAGGCGTGGGCAACGACTCAAGCAACCGTATCACTATCAACAAGAACAACTCAGCAGTAAACCGCGACGTACACTGGGATAAGTCTTACAAGTTCAACCTTGGTGTTGACGCTCACTTCCTGAAGCAGCGTCTTGCTGTAACATTCGAGGCTTACCGTGAGTGGAACCGCGAAATGCTTATGAACATCATACAGAGCATTCCTTCAACTGTAGGTACTCAGACTGCATCTACCAACCTTGGTAAGATGGACAGCTGGGGTTACGAGCTCTCTCTCTCTTGGCGCGACAAGATTGGCAAGGACTTCAAGTATAACATCGGCATCAACACCGGTTACTCTGACAACAAGGTTCTGCTTATGGACTGGGAAGACGAGTATCTCTATCGTCAGCTTACACACGGCAGCCGTACAGACAATGGTCTTTGGGGTATGCAGTGCATCGGTATGTTCCGCGACTTCCAGGACATCGAGGAATACTTCGACAGATACATGAAGAAGGAAGATGGTACATACGGCACATATATGGGTCTTGCAAAGGACGATGTTCGCCCGGGTATGCTTATATATAAGGATGTACGCGGAGCTTACAATGCCGAGACCGGCGAATATGAGGGTCCGGACGGTATCGTAGACGACGAGAACGACCAGGTAGAACTTGGACACCGCAACAATCCTTACGGATTTACAATCAACGCCGGTGCTTCTTGGAAAGACCTTTCTATCAACTTCCAGATTGGCGCAAGCTGGGGCGGTTATACAACAATACCTGGCCAGGCACTCAAGCCACAGGGCAACCTCGAATACTGCAACATGCCTTCATTCTGGAATCCTGACAACATGTATGTATATCAGGACATCTACGACGGCAGCGGCAATCTGATTATGTCTGCAAACCAGGCAGCACAGTATCCTAACCTTGCCTACACAAGCGTTAACGGTGTAGCGTCAAGCTTCTGGAGAATAAGCGCAGCACGCGTTCAGCTCAGCCGTCTGACACTTGCTTACACAATTCCAAGCATGTGGGTGAAGAAGATCGGCATTCAGAGTGCACGTGTGAACGTTACAGGTCAGAACCTGCTTAACTTCTACAATCCTTATCCAGATGATTTCATGAACCCAATGGCAGGAACATACGGCAACTATCCTACATTGAGAACATGGACTGTCGGTGTAAATCTCACTTTCTAAGCAACAACATAAAAAGAAAGAAAAATGAAAACAACAATAAAATTATTAGGCTTCGGTCTGTTGGCTACTTTAAGCCTTGCGTCTTGTAGCGATGACTTCCTTGAGGACAAGAAGAACTACGACAATGCAAACACAGACATATACAACTATTACAGTGGTGCCAACGGCCGTCTTAACGACCTGTATGCGTGGTCGCTGCCTGCAACAAACGATTTGACATGGAAATATCCATCAATGGGTAATGCAGACATCGCAGCTAAGGCAACAGAGGAATATACCGGCTTCAGCAATCTTGTAAATCCTGAGATTGAACTAACCTCAATGAGCAATGACAACGCTGTGCCAGACTTCTTCATGGGTCAGCAGAACAATATTCAGGAATCTGTTTACGGACGCATCCGTAACATCAACGATTGTATCGCCGGTATTCAGGGCGGCTCACTGAGCGAAGAAGAGAAGAACATTCTGCTCGGTCAGGCTTACTTCCTGCGTGCATGGTGCTACTTCAATCTTGTTAAGTGGTACGGTGGTGTGCCAATTCTCGACAAGGTGCTTGAACCAACTGCGTCATCTTTCACTCCACGCTCTTCAGCAAAGGATTGTATTAACTTCATACTCAAAGACCTTGACAATGCGGCTAAGATGCTTGCAGAGAAGACAATGAACGGTGGTTGGACAGGTTCTGACTACGGACGTGTCACTACAGGTACTGCTCTTGCTTTGAAAGGCCGTGTTCTTGTTTGGTGGTGCAGCCCTCTCTTCAACCGTGCTAACGACACAAAACGTTGGGAAAGCGCTTACGCTATGATGAAGCAGGAGCTTGACTCAATCACTGCTTGCGGCTACGGCTTGTATCAGACAACAAACAACGTGAACGGCTCTGACTTTGCAGGACAGTTCCTCACAAGCGGTGTTAACCCAGAGGCTGTGTTCGTAACACTGCACAACAACATCGAAGGTGACGGACTTGACAATCAGAAGAACAACCGTTGGGAGCGTGACATCCGTCCTGCGAACACCGGTGGCGGTGGCAAGGGCGCAGGTATGATGCTCGTTAACATGTTCCCAATGAAGGATGGTAAGATTCCTGCAGGAACAGGCACATACACTAAGCTTGAGACATCAAGCATCGACTATGACAAGGACTATCCTTTCATGGACCGCGATCCACGTTTCTATCGCACATTCGCATTCCCTGGCTTCCGCTGGGCATACAACGGTGACGCAAGTCTGAAAGACCCATACAACCCTGCAGATGGCAAGAACTTTGCTATATGGAACTATGTATGGTATACTGACAAGGATGACCAAGGCAACCCTGAGAGCGGAAACTCATACGGTGCAGATAACCTTCTTGGCAGCAAGGTGGGTGTTTATGTTCGCAAGAAGAGTGACGACCTTGACGTAAACAGCAGCCCACTCTATCAGTATATGGCAACCGACACAAAGGGAGCTGCTCCTTATTACTCTGCCGCTCCGCTCATCGAACTGCGTTTTGCCGAAGTTCTTCTCAACCTCGCAGAGGCAGCCTGTATGGCAGGTGATATGTCTGAGGCAGTGAAGTGCCTGCAGCAGGTTCGCGCACGTGCTGGTTATACAGCAGAGAACAACTACGGCCTGCAGCAAGGACTTGAAGGCGACCAGAATGCTTGTATGAGCGCAATCCTCTATGAGCGTCAGATTGAGTTCGCTTATGAGGGTAAGCGTTTCGACGACGTACGTCGTTGGATGCTTTATGATGGCGGTACAGTTCTCCCAGAGGGTGCACCACAGACATGGGTACTCACAGGTTGGAACGGTAACACTTGCGAATGGCTCGGTTTCACTCCACTTAACGGTCAGCGTCGTGAGAACATAGAGTTCCGCACAGCAGACAAGTATGGCGTTGGTGGTACAACATACGACAGCGACCCAATACTCAAGGCAGGAGCAGCACGTTGCGAGCCTGTAGACTTCCGTAAGGAAGATATCGACAGCCAGCTGCAGACTCTGAAGGCATGGTATCAGGAGAACCTCGTTGTAAGCGAGAAGCGCGGTGACGCTTGGGACTCACAGCACAACTTGCTCTACATGCACTTCCGTCCAAAGTACTATTTCTTCGGTCTGAGCAATGGAGCACAGAACGCTAACAAGGATCTGCCACAGACTATCGGATGGCAGGACTATAACAACGGCGGTGCAAATGGTACATTCGACCCACTTGCAGAGGAAGTTGTTGCAGAATAACACATTGGAATAACAAATAAGAAGGATGCGTCTCCAAGCGGAAACGCATCCTTTTTTTCATTTAGGCTGTACTATAAATATTTCGGTTACTTAATATCCACATCATACGTTTTATAGTGGGAAAATTACTATCTTTGTACAAAGTTACCACCTGATACCATGAAACGCCATTGACATGTTGCATTAAGTAATGTATGCCTTTGCGTAGCCCACACCCCGGAATACGCTTCAAAAAAGACATTGATTTACATCCAAGCCAATAAGGAAAGCAGCTGGCCTTGCCCCAGAGCACGCTTCAGAAAGATATAGATTTACATCACAATGGTAATTCCGTCAGATTATTACAATTACAATACAAAATAATTTAATATGCATAAAATCAAAACAATCCTTCTCTCCTGGCAGCAAACAAACCTGATGCTACGAATATCTATTGGTATCATTACCGGCTCCATACTGGCCCTCATAGCCCCGGGACATAGCGCCATATCCGTAATGGGCGACATGTTTGTAGGCGCATTGAAGGCTATGGCACCCGTACTTGTAGCCGTGCTCGTCACATCATCCGTGGCTACGGCGCGTGGCGGACTGGGCAGCCGTTTCCGTTTAGTAATAACGCTCTATATGCTTTCCACGCTATTAGCCGCCGTTCTGGCTGTATCAGGAAGCCGTCTGTTTCCCGTAAGTATTGCACTGGCAAACATAGAAAGCGCGTCATGCGCTCCGCCGCCAGGACAACTTGCAGACGTGTTCAGTAATATCATCAGAGACATTATGAGCAATCCCATATCCGCCATTATCAATGCCAATTACCTCAGCATACTCTTCTGGGCAGTGATAATAGGTCTGGCTTTGAAACAGATGGCAAACGGACAAACTATCAGCAGCCTTCGCCAATGGGCCGATGCTGTGTCTAAGGTAATAGCATGGATTATACAATGTGCCCCATTTGGTATATTAGGTTTGGTATATACAACAGTGTCGCAAAGCGGACTGGACATCTTCAGCACATACGGAAAACTATTGCTATTGCTCGTCGGTTGCATTCTGACCGTATCGCTCGTGCTGAATCCCATCATCGTCGGCTGCCTGCTACGCCGCAATCCCTATCCATTGGTGTGGCAATGCCTAAAGGAGAGTGCCGTCAGCGCATTCTTCACCCGTTCGTCAGCAGCCAATATCCCTGTGAATATGGCCCTATGCAAACGCATGGGCATTGACGAGGACTTCTATTCTGTGAGTATTCCGCTCGGCAGCATAATCAATATGAACGGTGCCGCCATTACAATTACCGTAATGACCCTTGCTGCCTGTGAGACATTGGGGCTAAACATACCACTTGGCAGTGCGCTGTTGCTAAGCATCATTGCCACATTAGGAGCCTGTGGAACCTCCGGAGTTGCAGGCGGTTCCCTACTTCTCATCCCCATGGCCTGCTCACTGTTTGGCATCAGCAACGACATTGCCATGCAAGTTGTTGCCGTTGGTTTTATCATAGGAGTTGTGCAAGACTCTGTTGAGACTGCACTAAACTCAAGCGCAGATGCACTCTTCACTATCACGGCAGAGATGCATGAGCGCACAAAGAAGGGCTGGAAATAAAAAAGATGGCGAACATCACTGCCCACCATCTTAAAAAGATACATCTTAATTATTATAAAAAAACGGGCTTGCGATACCGCTGCATCAATGCCCGCTTCAGGCTTCCGCATCTGGAGGATATTACTTACATAGCCTCCATGCGGATATTTTTTACATCAAACTTGTCTTTCCATAAAGAGTATCATGATTGTTCTTCAGATTTGTCCAATCAACCTTCTCTTTTGTGCTTATACCATTGATGTATTTCTCAATATTTGTATAGCCGTCACCAGTGCAGTCCTTGTTGGCATCTGACGGATCTTTGGGGTCAAGACCGTTAGCCTTCTCCCATGCGTCAGGCATACCGTCAAGGTCTGAGTCCTTATAAGGTTTCCAGTCGTTGCTATATACCGGCAGACCGCCTACCTGCTGAGGATCGGAGATAATACCGAGTTTCCAAGAGTCCTTCGGCAAACGACGATACTTAAACAATGCTGTATCCGGCTTTGCATCCTCTGAATAGAATGGCTTGCCAGTTTTCACCTCCATGATAATGTCCTTGTCAAGCTGGTCGCGTACAGGAAGAGTCGCTCCTACGTTGTCAAGAACAAAATAGTAAGCCTCCTTAGCTTCCATAACCTGATAATAAGGATGTGGATGTGGCTTTGTCCACTTCATGAGAGCCTCGTATTCGCCTGTTCCGTCCATATCCTCAATATGAACACCCTTCCAGTTGTCAGCAGTCACAGAGTCGTTACCCTCCATGATGTTACCCTCGCAGTAAACACGTCCATATCTTTTCTTCGCGTTTCTGCTCAGTCCAGCCTCCGGTTTAAGGAATCTGTGACCCACTGTTGTATTCAGCGGTGTTGCAGGACCTGGCTTAAAGTAGTTGTTGTAAATGTTATACAGCGCAGTATAGTCACCACCGTCAACAGAGCGATGAACCCAGTTGAACACCACGTTGTTTACGAAGTTGAATATACCGTTCCATCCGATAGACGGGTTACGTCCTGTGTTGCTCGCCCATAGGTTACGCACGAACGCACAGTTCTCTCCTCCGAGAGTTGAGCCGAAAGAGTGATTGTATGTGTCAAGACACTTTGCAGATATAGTGTTCTGTATAGTAACGTTTACTGTAGGCAATTTCAGTTCCTTATATGTCTCTCCCGGACGGAACATGTGACGATAGAAAGAGATATTCTCGTCCAGTCCGAAAGAGCAAGACAAATGGTCGAGCATGATGTTTCCTACCGGATTACCTCCGAAAGAGTCATCACGGCGTCCCACACCTGTCTCACCGCGACGGAAGCGCATATGACGAACCACCACGTCGTGTGTGTTTACCCAAACAGACTCACCTGTTACGCAAACGCCATCACCAGGAGCTGTCTGTCCTGCAATTGTTATATAAGGGGCACGGATAATAAGAGGTGACTTCAAGCGAATCATTCCCGACACATTGAACACAACGATACGGGCACCACCCTGCTCACATGCCCAGCGCAATGAGCCCGGACCATCATCATTAAGGTTTGTCACAGTGAGAACTTTTCCTCCGCGTCCGCCAAAACTGAACATACCACCACCTTCAGCACCAGGGAATGATGGAATATCCGCCTGAGGTAAATCTGTTGGACGATCAGCGAAAGGAATATACGGGCGTCCCTCAGCTGCCTCTTTCTCAATGATTGGCAACGCAACAGCCCAAGCACTGTCTGAATGCGCACGGCATGCCTCCATCATCTTTGCCACTTTCTCTTTCACTTCCTTTGGCTCTTGAGGATATTGAGCACTTGCCGTAAGTGTTCCAAGACACAAAGAAAGTAACACAATAGTTGATTTTCTTTTCATGATTAATTAAACTGATATTAATTTATTATTAGAATTTATTATTAGACTTTATATATATAGAAACGTTTAGACGCATGTTTCATATTTAACATTAATTAATACCGATATCTATAATATCAGCATATACATATTTATATAATATATAAGAGACAAATTCATTCCAATATCACAACATTCATCGGTCAATAAAAAAAATGCATTTGCCTACTGAATATTATAATGGCGGGAATATGCCGATATGTCCAAGCATGAACTGGCAACCGCCATATACAACATGCACAAAGTTAATGATTTATTTTGTATCACAAGCAAACCACACAAATAAAGATGCGGATTTATTCTTTTTTTTTGACAAACGCAACTCTCAAAATAGAAAATTCCGCACTGCGTTTGATGCCCTTTCATGCTTTCTCGCCCGCACCGCGGCGCCACTTTTTTCGTGTTAACAAAACAAAAAGATGCCCGAAGGCAGCCGAGAAGCGATTTTTTTAGCACGATTTCCATAAATTCTATAGTCCCTATAGGCACTATAGTTCCTATATTTTATATAGAAATGCCAGCCGTTTCTATCAAATGACCTCGCCGTTTCATATGAGATGGCGGTGCGATTACAACGTCAGGGCGGTGCGATTACGTTTTTATCGTGCTATGATTACAACGTAATCGCAGTACGATGGCTATGTAATCGTAGCGCCTTGACAAAGCCATCCTGCCGCCTTGACAAAGCGATGATGCGGCGATTACTATGCCATGGCACCGCCATAAAGGTGTAATGACGAGTTCCACAGATATATTTCCAGCATTCTGCGCGGTTCGAAGGATTTTTCCTCATATACATGTCAAATTATTAGCCACATTCCGAGTCAACGAAAAAAATTTTAGGATTCGCCCATTCTCCTGCCAGTTTTTTGAGCAGAAAAATCTCCTGCCCAACAGAAAACGCACGATTTATTGAATACAAAAAGATAACATAATTATATTTTTCTGTTTGGCATTTCGTATTATTAAAGTTTATTGCTATCTTTGCAAAAATAAGAATCTATTAACTACCTACGTACTGCTAACTTGTATCAGAACCAACTGCAATCACATTATGAAACGTACAGAAGGGGACTGACATTTTCAGGCAGGACGTACTAATAAAGAGACAAAATACTATGAGTTTTTTACGTAAAACCGTACTTTTTACACTTTTCATAGGGGGTATGCTGCTCCCTGAGTTGACAATCGCCCAAAACCGTTATAACATTGGAGTATGCGACTGGATGGTTCTCAAACGCCAGAAACTTGGAGAGTTCAAGCTGGCACACGAACTGGGTTGCGACGGTTTGGAGATGGACATGGGAGGACTTGGCAGACGCGACTCTTTCGACAACAAGATGCGCGACCCTAAGATGGCAGAGATATTCACACGCACAGCAGACAGCCTCGGTATTAAGGTTGGCGCAGTGGCTATGTCAGGATTCTACGGACAGAACCTGGCAAAGAAAGACAGCTACAAATGGCTGACAGAGGACTGCCTCAACACCATGGACATCATGGGAGCAAGCGTGGCATTCCTTCCTTTAGGAGGCAGCGGGAACAACTGGACCGACTCCGTTGCGCTACGCAATATTATCGTCAAACGCCTGCACGAAATGGGAGAAATGGCAAAGAAACGCGGAAAAGTGATTGGCATAGACACTCCTCTCGACGCAAAGGGCAACAAGAAGCTATTAAAAGAGATTAACTCTGACGGAATAAAGATTTTCTACAAGTTCCAGACAATCATAGAGAACAACTGGGACATTGTGAAAGACATGAAGAAACTTGGTGCGGAGAACATCTGTGCTATCCACGCATCAAACACTGACGGGGTATGGCTCCGCAACGACTCCGCCATTGACATGCACGCCATAAAGGCCACTCTCGACAAGATGAACTGGAGCGGCTGGCTGTTCGTTGAGCGCAGCAGAGACGTAAAGATGGTGAGAAACGTAAAGATGAACTATGGCAACAATGTTCATTACCTGAAGACAATATTCAACTCCTACCCTGAGGCAGAGGTGAAACTCGACAGCGCAGGACGCGACGCGGCATACGTGAACGCAATCATAGGACGCTCTCAGAAGGCTACAGACCAGCTCGGAATAACATGGACCCCAATGGGACAGAACGTGAGAAACATAATAGCGAACCGCTATTTCAAGCTCAACGACATTTATGAGGAGCGCGACTCTGTAAAAAAGACAAACAAGCAACTGGCAGAGGCTCAGTGCGACTCAAAACTGTATCGCTCGCATTTCGCCTTTGACGCAGACCTGTCAAAATATCTCAAGCCTCACCACATCACAACTGTGAAAGACGTCATGACTTTCAACGTTGTGAAAGTGACATACGATGCTCACTGCGACATGATTCCAACATTAAAGGAAGAGGAGAAAGCACAGATATTAGCATGGCTTATAGAAGCACGCGAACTGGCTATTGATGCGGAAAGCTCAAAGAAGAAGCATGAGGTATTCGGCAAATACAAAGGTAGAATAAACAACTACCTGAGCAAGCGCGGCTACAACCTGCAGAAAGAGCGCGAGGAATGGGCAAAGAGAGTAAAGGCCCGTGGAGGAACGCTCTAAGACGTATTGTTACATTTATAACAGAAAATCTATAAAAAAACATAACTTATGAAAAGAACAACCATCGGTGCTATAATTGCACTCATGACAGCTGCACCCGCCGCAGCACAACAAAACGGAATAACAGATACCGGAAAGAGCAAGTATGCCGTAATGGCATCTACGCCAATAGACGCCGTGAAATGGACCGGCGGTTTCTGGGGCGAGCGATTCAATGTTTTCAGCGGCACTTCCGTGCAGAGCATGTGGGAGACTTGGCAGTCTGACCGCTCACACGGTTTCCACAACTTCCTCGTTGCAGCGGGAGAGAAAAAAGGCAGACGACACGGACCTCCTTTCCATGACGGTGACATGTACAAATGGTTAGAAGCTGTGGCTGCGGTATACGCAGTGAACAAGGACCCTGAGCTTGACAAGATAATGGACCGCTTCATCGGATGCGTGGTGAAATCACAGCGCGAAGATGGTTATCTGCACACTCCTGTTATCATTGCAGAGATGAACAAGAAGCTGCAACAGGCTGAGGAGAAGGACAACACAGTGGTAGGAACAAAGGTTGGAACAGGCAAGGACGGAGCGTTTGGCAATCGTCTTAACTTTGAGACCTACAACCTCGGACACCTTATTACAGCCGGAATCATCCACAAAAGAGCAACAGGCAAGACAACACTCTTCAACGCAGCAGTGAAAGCCGCGGATTTCTTATGCAACTTCTATGAGAAATCGTCAGCAGAGCTGGCACGCAATGCTGTCTGTCCGTCGCATTACATGGGCATCACAGAGATGTACCGCGCAACTGGCGATCCTAAGTATCTGGACCTCTCCAAGAAACTCATTGACATCCGAGGCATGGTGGAGAACGGAACAGACGACAACCAAGACCGCATCCCTTTCCGCGACCAATACGAAGCAATGGGACACTCTGTAAGAGCAAACTATCTCTATGCTGGTGTTGCAGACCTTTATCTTGAGGATGGAGAGGCGCAGCTGAAGAAGAACCTTGACTCTATCTGGAACGACATCGTTACAAGAAAGATGTATATCACAGGTGCATGCGGTGCTCTCTATGACGGCACATCACCCGACGGCACAGACTACAAACCGGACAACATCCAGAAAGTGCACCAGAGCTACGGACGCCCATATCAGCTGCCACACTCTACCGCACACAATGAGACATGTGCCAACATTGGTAACATGCTGCTCAACTGGCGACTATTCGCCGCAACTGCTGATGCAAAATATGTGGACATCGTAGAGAACTGCTTCTACAACAGTATCCTGTCAGGAATAAGTCTTGACGGCAAGAGATATTTCTATACAAACCCTATGAGAATGTCTGACGAGTTGCCTTACACTCTTCGCTGGCCTAAGGAGCGTACTGAATACATCAGCTGTTTCTGCTGTCCTCCTAACACCTTACGCACATTATGCGAAGTACAGGACTATGCTTATTCCATAGGAAAAGACGAGATATACGTGAACCTATACGGCGAAAACACTCTGAACACAAAGTTAGAGTCGGCAGGAGACATAACCATTGAGCAGAAGACGAACTATCCTTGGGACGGAAAAATAGATATTACCGTGGCTAAGCTGAAGGGAAAGAAGGACTTCACGCTGAAACTACGAATCCCTGCATGGTGCGAAGGAGCAACAGTAAGTGTAAATGGTGAGGCTTGCAACATAGACACCCAGAGTGAAAGTTACATCGCCGTGAGCAGAAAGTGGAAGAAGGGAGATGTCCTGACACTCAACATGCCAATGAAGACCAAGCTCATTGAGGCGAATCCGCTTGTAGAGGAAAGCCGCGGACAGATTGCCGTACAAAGAGGTCCGGTGGTATATTGCCTTGAGAGCAACGACATTAACGGGCTGGACATTGACAACATAGCAATACCGCTTGACGCGAAGTTCACTCCTGTAGAGATTAATATTGACGGCAGCAGAATCATGGCTCTTGACACAGAGGCATACAACAGGACAGAAGCTTCATGGAAGAATGTGCTTTACAGAGAGGTAAGCAACAAGAAGAACAAAGTGAAAATACGCCTTATACCTTATTATGCATGGGGTAACAGAGGAAAGAGCGAGATGACAGTATGGATACCTGCAGGATTATAAACACACTTTTCATGGCGGCACTCACATGCGTGAGTGCCCATGCTGTTGACATAACAGTAGAGCCAGGAGCATATACCATAGAGAAAGCCTTGCAAAACGCCAGAGAGCAGAAAAGGCTTAATGGGACAACAGACATCCGACTGATTCTGTCGGAAGGAACATACAGACTGAACGCACCTGTAATCCTCCGACCAGAAGACAGCGGTATAACAATAGATGGCAACGGCAAGGCTGTTGTGAGCGGTGGCGTGCAGATTGAAGGCTGGCGCAAAGAAGGGAAACTATTTGTCGCTGATGTCCCAGAGTATAACGGCAGACCATTGGAATTCAGACAATTATGGATAAACGGCAATAAAGCTGTCAGGGCAAGAGACGTGGCAGATTTCAACGACATGCACCGCATATTAAGCCTTGACAAGCCTAACGGAATAATTTACGTACCCGCAAAAGCAGTCAGCAAAATAGCCAAAAGCCAGAAAGGCGAAATGGTATTGCACGAAATGTGGTGCATTGCTAATCTCAGAATAAAGAGCATCAAAATGCTTGGCGACAGTGCCGCTGTTACTTTCCATGAGCCAGAGAGCCACATACATTTTATGCATCCATGGCCCTCTCCTATGGTGAATACAGACGGAAGGAACTCGGCATTCTATCTGACCGGAGCAAAAGAATTACTTGACACACCCGGCGAATGGCATCTTGACACTAAAGCCGGTAAGATTTATTACATGCCACATAAAGGCGAGGACCTTAGAAAGGCAACGGTTGAAGCGCCTGCCCTTGAAACACTCCTGAAGGTTGAGGGTACTCCAGATAATCTTGCAAGCAACATTCTGATAAAAGGAGTTACGTTCAGTCATGCAACCTGGATGCGCCCATCTATAAACGGGCATGCACCTCTGCAAGCAGGTATGTATATGATAGAGGCATATAAGATGAGACCTAAGCATATCCGTCCTAATGGAGATCACAAACTGGATAACCAAGGATGGGTTGGACGACCTGCGGCGGCCGTGAGCGTAAATTGTGCCGAGAACATTAACTTCAGCGAATGTACATTTATACACAACGCCTCTACAGGCATCGATTTCCATAACTACACAAAGGGCGGAAGCATTGACCGCTGTGTAATAAAAGACTGTGGAGGTAATGGTATCGTTGCCGGAAGCTTCGGGCCAGAAGGTCATGAGGCACATCTGCCATACAATCCGACAGACGAGAGGATTATATGCACAGGACTGAACATCACCAATAACCTTATAACGGATGTCACCAATGAAGACTGGGGCTGCATAGGAATTGCCGCGGGATTCGTAAGAGACATCAACATAAGCTACAATGAGATAAGTGAGGTATCATATACAGGTATCAGCATGGGATGGGGATGGAACAGACAGCCATGTGCCATGGCAAACAACAAGATAAGAGGAAATTTCATACATCATTATGCTAAACACATGTATGATACCGCAGGTATTTACACTTTGGGAGCACAGCCATTGTCTTACATTGAAGAGAATGTAATTGACAATATATACACCCCAAGTTATGCTCATGACCCTCATCACTGGTTCTATCTATACACAGACGAGGGCTCGTCTTTCATTACCGTAAGGAACAACTGGACACCATCTGAGAAATTCCTGAAGAATGCAAATGGACCGGGTAATACCTGGGAGAACAATGGTCCAAACGTAGCAGACAGCATAAAAGTAAATGCTGGTATAAAGAAATTATAATATAATAAAACGACAAAAAGACATCTCATATATGGAAAAGAAGAAAAGCAGCCTAAAAAGCACACTCGCAGTATCATTAACAAATTATCTTGACGCAGGAGCTATCGTAGCAGGTGCCAGCGGACTCACACTATGGCAAAATTACTTAAACCTAAGCGAGATTCATCTTGGATGGCTTAATTTCATCAGCGCGAACTGCCTTGGCGCTGCCATAGGAGCTATTATAGGCGGCGTACTTGCAGATAAATACGGACGCAAGGCTATTTACACATATAACATGTTAGTTTATATGGTGGGAGTGCTTGTTATTATGCTTGCAACGAACTTCCCCACCCTACTGACAGGATTCCTTATAACAGGAATATCTGTTGGCGTTGGAGTCCCGGCTTCTTGGACATATATATCAGAAAGTTCCGAGACTGGCAATAGAGGAAGAAACATCTGCATATCTCAGATGGCATGGGGTATCGGCCCACTCATCATACTTATACTTGGTACGCTTCTCGCGCCAGCGACAGCAAATGAAGCGGGCGGATTGCTGTTCCCTGTTGTAGAAGCATTCGCTAATTTTGTCACCAATGGTGAGGCAAATGGCGACAGTCTTAATATCTTCAGTTCAAGAATTGTATTCGGTTCTTTGTTCATTGTGGCTTTCATCGCCTGGCTGTTGCAACGTCGCCTTGACGAAAGCGCAGAATGGAAAGCTGCGAAAGAAGCAGAAAAACAAAGTGGGATTAAGCAGAAAAGCGTATTCTCTTCGTTTGGAGCTTTATTCGCAAACAAGACTTGTGTGCGTTCCATGTTATTTCTTGCTGGTATTTATCTGACATGGAATATGGTTTGCTCTGTAATGGGATTCTTCCAGCCACATATCTATGAAACAGCAGGTGGCCTGTCTAACGAAATGGCAAACATGTTTGCCGCAGGACAATGGGTTGTTATCATCGCAATGACTTTTGTTTGCTCACTTGTTGTAGATAAGATAAATCAACGTGGACTATATGCTTTTGGCGTAAGCATGGGAGTAATGGCATGGATTATTGTGATAATGATAGGAATCAGCAGCATGACAGGACTCGTTATCTTCACTGCCCTATGGGCTATACAGGCAGGTATATCTGTACAGACATTCTATGCGCTCTGGGCGTCAGAATTGTTCCCTGCCAAATATCGCGCTGCGGCTCAAGGTATTATGTTCTTTACAGTCAGAGGCGTATCTGCCATATGGGGACTTTACTTCGTAGACATCTACGGAGAAAAAGGAGAAGGATTCACTCTTGCAGGAACAATGATGCTTGCATTATTCATTATATCTCTGGTCATTGGTGTTATATGGGCTCCTAAAACACAGGGAAAGACCCTTGAGGAAATAACAAAAGAACGATATGGAGACAACATATAAAGCAACATGGATATGGTATCCTGGTGATTTTGAAGTATGGCTGGGAAACAAATTCAACAATCGTCGCACCGAACGCGGTGCGATGTTCCCTCCTTTCTGGAAACAGGACAGTCATTGGACTACTGTAGAGTTCTCAAAAACCGTGATATTAGAACGGAAAGAAACTATATCCATAAAGACAGAGGGTATGTTTAATCTTATGATTGACGGTAAACTTCAATTCGGAATGCCTGAGCATTTTGATATTGAGGCTGGCGAGCACAAGATAAACATTAAGATACACAACCCATCAACTCCACCAGCCCTTTTCATTGAAGGAGAGACAATAAATACAGACAGTACATGGCTTGCCACGTATGAGGACAAAATATGGATTGATGAGAACGGAATTGCACATGGCTCTGGTATTTATGTACCTGCGGCACAATGGATGTTTAATAGTGCCGACACTCCACCGTCAAAATATCAATTATGCAGAAAACATTGCGAACACATAAACTCTGAGAGCATCAACAACAAAGGAATATTATATGATTTCGGGAAGGAGACTTTCGGCTATCTGAAATTCTCAGATATCAGAGGGGTTGGCAACCTGTATATATATTATGGTGAAAGTAGAGAAGAGGCCTTGGACAAGGAATATTGCGAGACACTTGACAGAATCCAGTTTGAGGAATCAGCCTGTGACAATCGTAATTTTACCGTCAATGGCTCCAAGGCTTTCAGATATGTCTATATAGAGACTGATGACACTCTGAAATATGACAATGTCTCTATGGACTATGAATATGCTCCATTCCTGGAGGATAATAGCGGAATGTTCAAATGCAACGATGAACTTATAAACAAGATATGGGAAATTGGCGCATATACGATGGACCTTACCACTCGTGAGTTTTTTGTTGATGGCATAAAACGCGACAGATGGACATGGTCTGGAGATGCGATTCAATCATACCTGATGAATTATTACCTACGTTTTGATAATGAATGCGTAAAACGTACTATCAGACAACTCAGAGGCAAAGATCCCGTAACGGCTCATATAAATACTATTATGGACTATACATTCTATTGGTTCAAATCTGTATATGACTATTATCTTTACACCGGTGACGTGGACTTTGTCAGAGAAATATACCCTCGCATGCAAACAATGATGGAGTATGTACTCAACAGGACTAACCACAACGGCATGGCAGAAGGTAAAGACGACGACTGGATTTTTGTGGACTGGGTTGACTTCCCTATGCACAAACGCGGAACACTTTGCTTTGAACAGATTTTATTCTGCAAATCATTGGAAACAATGCAAATGTGCGCATCTGTTCTACTTGACAAGCCTCTTGATAATCCTCCACAAGGAAGTATTAAACCAAAGGAATATGCTAAAGATGTACAGCGCTACTCAGAACTTGCGAATTCACTGAGAGACAAACTTAAGCCTACTTTCTGGGACGACAAGAAGAAGGCATTCAAGCATGCTATAGAAGATGACATCATGAATGAACAGATTACAAAATTTCCAAATATGTTTGCCATTATCTATGATTACTTGTCCGAAGAAGAGAAAAAAGACGTAATGACATCGGTAATGCTTAACCCGGAGATAGAAGACATCACAACTCCATATATGCGTTTTTATGAGCTTGAAGCACTTTGCCAGATGGGTATGCAGGAGCAAGTCATAAAAGAAATCAGAGATTATTGGGGCGGTATGATAAAACAAAATGCCACCAGTTTCTGGGAGAAATACAATCCAAATGACAAAGGAAGACAACATCTTACCATGTATGGCAGGCCATATGGAAAGAGTCTTTGTCACGCATGGGGAGCGAGTCCAATATATCTTATCGGCAAATATTACCTTGGAGTACAACCAACTAAAGCGGGTTACGAGGAATATATTGTGAAACCTACATTAGGAGACCTTGAATGGATGGAGGGTGATGTTCCTACTCCGTATGGAAAAATTCACATCTACATGGACAAGAAGATAATACGCATATATAGCAATGGTGGAAATGGGAAACTTATTGTGAATAAAAAAGAGATAACTATACCTATTAATAATGAATTAACTTTTGAGCTATGAAAATAACTAACGGTTTATTGTCAATTAGTATCTTTGCTATACTTACCAGTTGCGGAGATAAGATTACTACTATTAAAAATATAGGAGAAAAGACACCACAAACTCAATATGCCGCAGAAATATTGGGAAAACATATTTCTAACACAAAAGGATATGAGATTAAATTAGGAATTGCAGACAATTCCAACAATATGGAGAAGGAAGGTTTCCATATAAACAGAAAAGGTAACAAAATCAGCATTATCGGCAATGATGCTTCTGGTGTAATATATGGAGCGAACAAACTGGTTGAGTTTTATAAACAAAATGGAAATCTCAATATAAATGAGAATATTATTGAAGTTCCAGAAATGAAACTAAGAGGAGCATGTGTAGGTCTTCAGAAAACAGAATATCTACCAGGACATACTGTATATGAGTATCCATATACACCTGAGAACTTCCCTTGGTTCTACGATAAAGACTTATGGGTTCGCTATCTTGACATGCTTGCCGCAGACAACATGAATGCGGTTTTCCTGTGGAACGGACACCCGTTCGCTTCTTTAGTAAAATTGGAGGATTATCCTTTTGCTACAGAAGTTGATGACGCAACAATGGCAAAGAACCAGGAGATATTCTCATTCCTTACTGAAGAAGCAGCAAAAAGGGGAATAAAAGTCATACAGATGTTCTACAATATTATTGTATCTAAACCTTTTGCAGAACATTATGGCATTAAGACCCAAGACAGAAACCGTCCTATAACACCACTTATAAGTGATTATACACGAAAAAGCATATCTGCATTTATCCAAAAATATCCTAACGTAGGTTTCCTTGTATGCCTTGGCGAAGCTATGGCAACATATGATGATGATGTAGAATGGATGAAAGGAACTATCATCCCTGGTATAAAAGACGGTCTTAAGGCTTCAGGCAGAACAGATGAACCGCCAATCATATTGCGCTCACATGATACTGATGGTCCACGCGTACTGAAAGAATCACTTCCATTGTACAAAAATATTTATACAATGACAAAATATACGGGTGAATCACTTACTACCTATCAACCGGGAGGTCCATGGGCTGAGACGCAAAAACAACTAAGTAGTGTTGCTCCAATACATATCAGCAATGTACATATTCTCGCAAACCTTGAACCATGGAGATGGAGCTCACCTGCTTTTATAAACAAAGCTATAAATGCTATGCACAACGTACATGGCGCAAATGGTTTGCATCTATACCCAGAAGCAAGTTACTGGGACTGGCCATATACTGCAGACAAATTAAAAGACGGGAAGAGACTTCTGCAGATAGACAGAGATTGGATGTGGTACTCTGCCTGGGGACGATATGCATGGAACAGCCAAAGAGGTGATGATAAATCTTATTGGAAGAAAACACTCGCTGATTATTTTGGGACAGACACTATAGCGTCTGCAAAAATCCTTGAGGCATATGATGAAAGTGGAGAGATTGCTCCAAAGTTGATCCGCAGGTTCGGCATAACAGAAGGAAACAGACAAACACTTCTGCTGGGAATGAAAATCAGCCAATTAACAAATCCTTACAAATACACAGTATATCCAGGCTTCTATGAAAGTTGCGGACCTACTGGAGAAAAATTAATTGAATATGTTGAAAAAGAATGGAAGAAAGAGAAGCATATCGGAGAACTTCCTTTGGATATTGTTGATGAATGTACTGTACATGGTGACAAATCTGTAAACGCAATTGAATCGGTTGCAGATAAAGTCACTAAAAACAAAGATGAATATTACAGACTCATAAACGACATGAAATGCTATAAGGAATATGCATATTCATTCAAGTATAAAGTTCTTGCTGCACAACAAGTTCTGAATTACAAATGGAGTCAAGACATTAAATTCTTACACAAGGCAGTACCTCTACTTGAGAAGAGCAATGAGTATTACGAGAAACTCATTTCACTTACAAAGGATACGTACCATTATGCCAATAGTATGCAAACTTCGCTCAGGAGAATACCTGTTGGTGGAGATAATGGTAAATATAAGACCTGGGAAGAAATGAGAAGTATATATAATGAGGAACTGAATAATCTCAAAAACAACATTGTAAAACTTGAGAATCCAGGTAGTACATCAGCTGAGGACGTTAATCTTAAAGCAAAGAATTCACCTGTCACACTAATCAGCAACTACAAAATGATGACATTAGAAAAGGGTGCAAGACTCTTTGAAGGTCGTGACGAGACGGTTGACTCTATTGCATGTGAGCTAGAAGGTCTTAAAGCACTAATAATGAATCGTGACACAACACGCATAAATGGAGGCTTTGTTGAATTTGAAACAAAAGAGCCTGTTAAAATGCTTGTTGGTTTCTTCATAGACGACCAAACAAAATTTGCGAGTCCACCAAGACTTGAGACTGATGCGACTGGAAATGAATATGGACAAGCAGAGGCTCTTATTTCTAATGCTATAAGCATGACAAATATGCCAATGGTTAATATTCATGCCTACCACTTCAAACCAGGACGCCATGCTATTCATCTGCCTAAAGGAATTATTATGGTGGCCGGATTTACAAATACAGAACTCAAAGTAAGAGACGCCGGACTCAATGGAGCTACAAATGAAGTTGACTGGCTATTTATTAGATAAAAAACACTAGTATGATTAGAAGAAGTATCCTGATATTTTCAATCTTCTTATCTTTTGGTATAAGTACTGTCGCAAAAGTGAACATTCCAAATGATAAGAATAAGATTGTTGGCCAGAATGAAATGGCCGAAATATACGAGAAGGTTAGAACTCCTTACAAATATGGTTTAGTCGTAGCCCCTCAGGACAACAATAATAAATTTGATTGCCCAACAATATTCAAAGAAGGGAACAAATGGTATATGACTTATGTTTGTTACAATGGTTCGGGCGGAACTGATGGACGTGGATATGAAACATGGTTAGCAGAAAGCGACGACCTCCTTAATTGGAAAACCTTAGGACGCATTCTTCCTTTTGGAGAATCAGGATGGGACTCTAATCAACGTGGTGGTTTCCCCGCACTTATTGATAACAACTGGGGCGGATCTTATGAGATAGAGAGATTCAACAACCGCTATTGGATGACATACATTGGAGGAGAAGGAACAGGATACGAAGCCGTGAATGCTCCCTTGAGTATTGGGCTTGCATCCACCAAGCAACCTGTAAACATAGCTCATAGCTGGAAGACATATAACAAGCCAATCCTCTCTTATAACGACAAGACCGCACAATGGTGGGAGAAAATGACCCAATATAAAAGCACCGTTTATAGGATCGACAAGAAGAAGAAGAAGAAGTTCGGTTACAACTTCATCATGTACTATAATGCCGGAGGTAAGGACGAAACACATCCAAAAGGCGAACGTATAGGAATTGCATTTTCTAACAACATGAAGAAATGGAAACGTTTCGAAGGCAATCCTATTTTTGCACATGACAGTGATGGAACGATTACCGGTGACGCACAGATTGTCAAGATGGGTGATAAATATGTAATGTTTTATTTCTCAGCCTTTAATCCGTCACGCAAATACAATGCATATAACACATTTGCTGCCAGTTATGATATGATAAACTGGACAGACTGGACAGGAGAAGACCTTATAATACCTTCTAAACCATATGACGAAATGTTTGCTCACAAAAGCTATGTCATATACCATAATGGTACAGTTTATCATTTCTATTGCGCTGTCAACAAGTCTGGTCAAAGAGGTATTGCATTAGCAACAAGCAAACCTCTGGGTAAAAGTGAGGTAAACTTCCCTCTGCCAAATCCTGCAGGTCATCGATACACAAAGGTATTGAACAGCAATTGGGAAATTACATTTAATGGAGAAACATACACAAAAGATATTCCGTTTAATCTTGATGACTATTACGGAACATTACAAAAAGAGCACGGGAATTTACATGGCGATGCTGTTTTTAAAAAGCAGTTTGTAGCTCCAGACTTAGCGGATAAGGAATATTTTCTTCATTTTGAAGGAGTTGGGACATATGCGGAAATTATCCTTAACAATAAGAATTTAGGACGATACGATATAGGAAGAACCACAGAAACCATTAACATAACACCATTTGTCAATAAGGGTGCGACAAATAATCTCACTGTAAACGTTTCACACCCAAGTGGTATAACAGATATGCCATGGGTATGTGGTGGATGTAGCAGTGAATGGGGATTCAGTGAAGGTTCACAACCATTCGGTATCTTCCGTCCTGTTTCTTTAGAGATAACAGACAAGGTGCGAATCACTCCTTTTGGCGTACATATATGGAATAATGCTGCTTGTGATAGTATTTACATTGAAACAGAACTAAAGAACTACGAAGATTCTCCTGTAGGAATTAGCCTTATAAATAAATTATGCGAGTCTAACGGCAAACAAGTCATCAGGCTGACAGAAGAAATCACCTTAAAAGCAGGAGAGTCTAAAACAATCCGACAAGCCACAAATATCAAAGATGCAAAATTGTGGAATACAGACGACCCTTATTTATACACATTAAATACTATCATCAAACGTAATGGCAAAGCAACAGATGATTTAGAGACACCATTCGGCATCAGGAACATGAGTTGGCCTCTATCAAGAAAGGATGGAGACAAGCGTTTCATCCTTAACGGCAGACCTGTGTTTATTAATGGAGTATGTGAGTATGAGCATATGTTAGGTCAAAGCCATGCTTTCTCAAATGAACAGATTGACGCACGTATCAATGAGGTTAAGAGTGCAGGCTTCAATGCCTTCCGTGACGCCCACCAGCCACACAACTTACGTTATAACAAACATTTTGATAAAGATGGAATATTATGGTGGACGCAATTCTCTGCTCATATCTGGTATGATACCCCACAGTTCAGAGAAAGTTTTAAGAGACATCTAATTAAGTGGGTAAAAGAACGCCGAAATTCTCCCTCTATTATTTTATGGGGACTCCAGAACGAGAGCACTCTGCCTGCCGACTTTGCTCAAGAATGTACCGAACTTATAAGAAGCCTTGACCCTACTTGTGGCACAATGCGACTTGTTACGACATGTAATGGTGGTGAAGGTACAGACTGGAATGTTGTACAGAACTGGAGCGGCACTTATGGCGGCAACATAGAGAATTATGGAGAAGAGTTAAAGCGTGACGACCAATTACTTAATGGCGAATATGGCGCATGGAGAACATTAGGCAACCATAGTGGAGAGAAATATACAGAAGAAAAACATTGTGACATTCTTGAACGTAAAGTACAACTGGCAGAAAGTGTAAAGGATAGTGTATGCGGTCAGTTCCTTTGGCCTTTGCAAAGTCACGACAACCCAGGACGCCGTCAGCCAGAAGAGGCGTACAGACGCATAGACAAGGTCGGACCGTTCAATCACAAGGGAATTTTCACTGCATGGGAACAACCTACAGATGCTTTTTACATGTATAAGGCATATTATACCAATGTAGATAAGGAGCAGATAGTATACATTGTACCCAATATCATCAAAGACAGTATCAGGGTTTACAGCAATTGTGACTCTGTAAGATTAAGTTGCGGAGCATGGAGTTATATACAAAAGAAATCTACAGGTACCCCTTTGTTCAAATTCTATAATATAGCTCTTAATGGCGATATTATCAAGGCTGATGCATATCACAACGGCATCATTGCCACATCTGCAACCATTGCCCTTCAATCATTCAAAGGTGACGATAAAATAATTGAGCCAGCAGCGAATTATCATTATCTTTACACCATAAACTGCGGAGGTGATGATTACACAGATTGTTACGGACGTACATGGATGCAAGACAATACAAACTGGTCGAAATCATGGGGCGAAAGATTTGCAAAACAAGTAAGTCCTTACCAGACAAGTCAGACATCAGTCCCAGGATTACTGACTTCTGACCTTTTCAAAACATCACGTTTTGGACGCCATGAATTATCATATACATTCCCTGCAGCTCCTGGTGATTATCGCATTGAATTGTACTTCGTCGAGCCATGGTATGGCATTGGAGCAAGCGAAACAACCGATTATGAAGGATGGAGACTCTTTGATATTGCCGTAAATGACAGTACATACATAAAGAATCTTGACATCTGGGCTCAGGCAAGATATGGAAAGCCGTACAAACGAGTATTGAACATAAGGAACACAAAAGACAATATTAAAATTGACTTCCCAAAAGTCAATGCCGGACAAGCTATCATTTCTGCCATTGCTATTGCTTCAAAAGACAAGCAAGATGTAATTATTCCTATATCTGAAGACAAAGATATGTGGAAGAACTTTGACAAGGATGTTCTCGCAACCACACCAGACAGTTTACTTCCACCCAAGAACAATAGCTTCATATCTGCGGAAGGAACCTTAAAGAAAGGTGTAATGACATGGAAGTATAATGTGGGTGTAGCAAAAGTTTATGCACTAAGATTCAGATATTATAACCCTGAGCAAGAACGTATATTACACGTAAAGATAACCGATACCAATGGCGTCGTATACAAAGAAGATGATATTACATTTGTCAAGACACAGCAGAAAAAGACAAAGAGAAGACACACCAGCATTACAACTGGTTCACAGACAAATGCAGGAACATACATTGTCACACTCAGCGGTAAAGGTATTGAGGACATGCTCTTTGACAATTTAACTATAGAATAAAAACAGATATCAATTTATCCTAAAGATAACAGATATGAACAGAATCATTCTTGTGGCTTTTATACTATTGTGCGGAAACGATTTGACTGCACATAATAACGATTGGGAAAACCACCATGTATTATCTATAAACAGAGAAAAAGCCAGAGCTACTTTCACTCCATATTTGGCACAATCTGGTGATATGACCATTTGCCTTGACGGAGATTGGAAATTCAACTGGACAAAGACACCAGAGGAGCAACCTGAAGATTTCCATAAGCTTGACTTCAACGACAAGCTCTGGAACACAATATCCGTACCTGGCAATTGGGAGACACATGGCTATGGAACACCTATCTATTGCAGTTCTGGATATACCTTCAAAATTGCACCACCCTATGTAACAAAAGAGCCGAAAGAGAAATACACATCATATATTGAGCGTAATCCCACAGGTTGCTACAGACACTCATTCACTTTACCCGAGGATTGGAATAAGAAAGAAGTATTCATTCATTTTGGTGCTGTCTCCAGTGCATTCTATCTTTGGATCAACGGAGAAAAAGTAGGGTACTCAGAAGGTAGTATGGAACCTGCAGAGTTTAGAATAACTCCATATATAAAAGAAGGAACAAACCATATAGCATTGCAAGTTTTCAAATACAGCGATGGTAGTTATCTTGAAGATCAGGACATGTGGCGTATGGCAGGCATCACACGTAGTGTAATGCTATATGCGACAAACAATATCAGAATACAAGATTTCGGTATTAGAACAATTCTTGACGAGAACTATGAGAATGCCACTCTTGTCATTGACCCTAAGTTATCTGTTTTTAATGGCGAGCGTGGTGAGGGATATACAATCGAGGCACAATTATACGACGCAGAAGGTAAGGCTGTACTTAGCACCCCTCTCAGCCATGAAGTAATTTCTATAATGAACCTTGACCACAAGGCAAAAATCATGAATGCACGCTACCCTCAGCGAGGTTATGCCTCATGGGGATGGCTTCAGGCAGACATTAAAGATCCACACAAATGGTCAGCGGAGAATCCTTATTTATACAAGTTAATTTTAAGTCTAAAAGATTCCACAGGGACTATTGTTGAAAATACAGAAGCAAATGTCGGCTTCCGTAAATTAGAGATTAAAGACGGCATGTTCCTCGTAAACGGCAAGCAAGTACGTTTCAGAGGAGTAAACCGCCATGAGATGGATCCCTCAACGGGTAAAGTCGTGACAATGGAACAAATGCTTAAAGATATAAAACTTCTTAAGCAGGCTAATGTTAACGCTGTACGTACAAGCCATTACCCCAATGACCCCAGATGGTATGACTTATGTGACAAGCATGGTATATATATAATGGACGAGGCAGACATAGAGGAACATGGTTTACGTGGCATACTCGCAAGTGAGCCATCTTGGGCGGCAGCATTCATGGACCGAACTCAACGTCTGGTCATTCGCGACCGCAATCATCCATGCGTCGTATTTTGGTCATTAGGCAATGAGTCTGGCTGGGGGCCAAACTTTGCCGCTACAAGTGCATGGATAAAAGAGTTTGATCCTACACGTTTCATCCATTACGAAGGGGCGCAGGGGCCTAACGCTAAAGACCCGGAGTCTGTAGATGTCATAAGCCGTTTCTATATACGAACCCAGGAAGACTATCTTAATCCAGGCGTAAAGGATAATAATATGGAACGCCCAGAGAACGCACGTTGGGAACGTACGCTCAGCATAGCTCAGCAAACAAATGACAACCGCCCTGTATTAACCAGCGAGTATGCACATGCCATGGGAAATGCCATGGGAAATCTTCGTGAGTATTGGGATGAGATATATAGTCATCCAAGAATGCTTGGAGGATTCATTTGGGAATGGGCTGACGAAGGTATTTTCAAGAAACGTCCTGACGGCAAGACTATGGTGGCATATGGCGGCGACTTTAATGACGCCCCAAACCTCAAGGCTTTTTGTCTTGATGGTGTAGTTCTTTCCGACCGTTCTATAACCCCTAAATATCTTGAGGTTAAATCTGTTTATTCTCCTATTGACCTGACATTCGACGGTACAAAACTTAATATTATATTACACGACAACCATATATCATTAGATAATTATAACTTCTTTTGGAATTTAACGGTTAACGGTAAGATTACTCAGAAAGGAGAAACAACCGATTTCACACTACCTAAATTTAAATATCCATCTGATGCAGACGTACGTCTTAACGTTAGTGTTGTTTTAAAGAACAATACAAGCTGGGCAGACAAAGGCCATGAGATTGTTGCACGCCAATTCTGTATTAATGACAAAATTTCCGTAGCATTCAAATCTGCTAAGCCTAAAAACAAGAAAGATGTAGATATAACAAAAGCAAAAGAATGGATAAACTGTGTCAAGCCTCACTTCTTCCGTGCGCCAACAGATAATGACAAGGGATTCGGCAATTGGTTAGCAAAAGAGTGGAAGATAAACAAACTTGACTCTCCTGTCATAACACAAGAGAAAGACATTGAGGCTATAAGAAACGAGGATGGCTCCGTGACTGTTGCAACAGCAGAGAGATGTTCTTTCCTACGTGGCTCTATTCTCACCCAATATCAGTATACTATGTATTCTGACGGATCTATAGACTTCCACGCAAAGTACATACCCCAGGACTCTCTGCCTACAATGCCATGTATTGGCAACACCTTTATACTTCCTAATACACTTTCCAACGTCAGTTGGTATGGCAGAGGCCCTATGGAGACATACCCAGACCGCAAGACGTCGTCATCAATAGGCCGTTGGAACAACACCATAGACGATCAGTATTTCCATTACTCACGCCCACAAGACAGTGGTAACCACGAGGATGTTGCGGAGGTAAGACTTACAGACAACAAGGGTAAAGGCTGGCTCATCACAGCAGAGAACGGCTTGTTCTCATACTCTGCCCTGCCATATTCTGTAAACCAATTATACACTACATCTCATGATTGCGATCTTAAAAAAGAAGATTACGTATTCTTAAATATAGACAAGGCTGTGCTTGGATTAGGCAACAGCAGTTGTGGACCAGGCGTATTAACCAAATATTCCATACCTATAAAAGGCTACGAGCTTCACTTAAGATTCACACCGATTAAATAAAAAACATTATATATGAAAAGAAACATTTTATTATCAGCATTATTGTTTCTCGGTTCATTAGCCGGAACATATGCACAAACCAGTGTCTATACCCAACGACAGTATCTTAGCGGTACTGGTTGTGATGACATGGTTGAATGGGATTTCTATTGTACAGATGGTAACAACTCTGGCAAATGGACAAAGATTGGTGTCCCCTCATGCTGGGAACTTCAGGGATTTGGCACATACCAATATGGAATGAAGTTCTATGGCAAGGCATTCCCAGACGGAGTTGCCAACGAGAAAGGTAAGTACAAGTATGAGTTCACCCTTCCTAAGGCTTGGGAGAATCATCACATTGATCTCGTCTTCGAGGCCTCAATGACAGATACGGAGGTTATGATAAACAAGCGCAAGGCTGGTTCCATGCATCAAGGAGCGTTCTATCGTTTCATTTATGATGTCAGCGACCGAGTATTCTTTGGAGACAAGAAAAACCTTCTTGAGGTAACCGTCAGCAAGGAGAGCACTAACGCTGGCGTCAACCTGTCAGAGCGTCGTGCTGATTATTGGAATTTCGGAGGAATCTTCCGCCCTGTGTTCATTGTATGCAAGCCTGCTATAAACATTGAGCGTACAGCCATTGACGCTAAAGCCGACGGAACATTCAATGCTTACGTATTACTTAATCGCACACTTGAAGGAGCCAAGGTGCGTACCACGATATCAGACATGTCTGGCAAGAAGATAGCCGAAAACACAGCAAGTGTGAGAACAGGCAGCGACCATGCCGATGTTTCCTTCAGTGTAAAGAGCCCTAAGTTGTGGACAGCAGAAACCCCTAATCGTTATCAGGTGTCATTCGCACTTATTGACAAGAATGGTAAGACGATGCATATTGAAAAAGACAAGTTTGGTTTCCGCACCATAGAAACACGTGAGAGTGACGGTTTGTATATTAACGGTAAGAAAGTAAACATCAGAGGTGTCAACAGACACAGCTTCTGGCCTGAGACCGGACGTACGCTTAGCAAGCAACTTAACATTGAGGATGTAAAACTCATAAAGAGCATGAATATGAACTCCGTTCGTCTGTCACACTATCCTGCAGATCCAGAGTTTTATGATGCTTGTGACAGTCTCGGACTTTATGTCATGGACGAGTTAAGCGGCTGGCACGGACATCACGAGACAATAAACGGCCAAAAGCTCATCAAGGAAATGGTAACACGCGATGTCAATCACCCTTCTATTATATGGTGGAGCAACGGAAATGAGAAAGGCTGGAATACCGAGCTTGATTGCGAGTTCCACAAATGGGACATACAGAAACGCCCTGTTCTTCATCCACAAGGCAACTTCGGAGGATATGAGACAATGCACTATCGTTCATACGGTGAGAGCGAGGAGCATATGCGCCGCCCTGAGATATTCATGCCAACTGAGTTCCTTCATGCTCTTTATGACGGAGGAGCTGGTGCCGGACTCTATGATTACTGGGAACTTATGCGTTCATGGCCTCGCTGTGCAGGTGGATTCATCTGGGCATATGCTGACGAGGGCGTTGTCCGCACAGACCTCAACGGCATGATTGACAATGTTGGCAATTATGGCGCCGATGGTATTGTAGGCCCACATCATGAGAAGGAAGGCAGCTACTATACTGTAAAAGAGATTTGGTCACCTGTCCAGGTTTCCATGCCGGAGAATTTCAACGGAACACTCAACGTAGAGAACCGTTACGACTTCCTCTCACTTGACAAATGTATATTCAATTACTCTTACTTGAAGTATTCAGATGCAAACACACGCATTGTCAAGAGCGGCAAAATCAATGGTTGCAACATCATGGCACGCCAGTCTGGAACAATCAACATAGGAGCGGCTCCTGCTGATGCCGAGGCACTTCAGGTAACAGCGACAGATCAGTATGGTGACGAGTTGTTCACATGGGTCTATAAGCTAAAAGACTCTCCTGCCCTCAGTGTTAAGAGCACCATCGGCAAGCGTCCTGTTATGACAGACAATGTTGTAAAGGCTGGTTCCGTAACATATACCTTCTCTTCTGAAGATGGAACTTTGTCTAATGTGGAGACATCAAAAGGCGTATATGACTTTGGCTGCGGTCCTAAGTTCTTTGCTTATCGCCGCACAGACCGTTCGTTTGATCAGTTCTACAATCACGACGACCCTGAGGCAGAGAAGAAAAAGACTACCTATACAGAATATGCAGACCAAGGCAAGTTCGTAAGCCTCAGCCACAGAGAAGGAGCCAACGACACACTTATCGTCACAGCCCAATATAAGTTAGGCTCTTTAGACAAAGCAGAATGGTTCATTGCTCCTGATGGTGGCAGCCGCTTGGTGTACACATATATCTTCAACGGTGTGGTGGATCTTATGGGTATCAAGTTCGACCTTCCAGAGAAAGACGTCCTCAGCAAGCAGTGGCTTGGCAAGGGCCCATATCGTGTATGGAAGAACAGAATGCATGGTCCGCAACTGGGAATCTGGGAGAACGACTACAATGACCCGATACCTGGTGAGAGTTTCACCTATCCTGAGTTCAAAGGTTACTTTGCCGGAGTGCAATGGATGAAGCTCAAGACAAAGACCGGTGTCATCAGCATGCAGCCAGGCACAGACAGCGACTTCGTTGGTGTCTTCCAACCACAAGACGGCCGTGACAAGTTGCTATACACATTCCCTGAGACCGGCATAAGCTTCATGCAAGTTATACCTGCTGTGCGCAATAAAGTTAACACAACCGACCTTAACGGTCCTTCCGCACTTCCTGTATGGTCACGCGGTTATTACACCGGTGAGGTTACATTCCACTTTGAATAATGAAACATTTATTTTCCACAATCATATTATTGGCTTGCCTCATCACAGGGCAAGCCAATAACACATGGGACAAATCGTTCCTTAACCCTCAGGCCGACAAACATCCTTGGACCTTCTGGTATTGGATGTATGGCTGCGTCACCGACGAGGGTATACGTGCCGACCTTCAGGCCATGCATGACGCAGGCATCAGCGGCTATTATCTGATGCCTATCAAGGACGTCACCGACGGCAAGGATTATAACGGTACAGCCCGTCAGCTGTCTCCTGAATGGTGGAAACGCATGGATACGGTATTCCGTGTGTCCGACAGTCTTAACCTGCAGATGGGAATACACTTCTCCGACGGATTCGCATTAGGTGGAGGTCCCTGGATTACACCGGAGGAGTCTATGCAGAAGATAGTGTGGAGCGACACCATCGTCAATGGCGGCGATATCAGTTGCGCCCTCGCAATGCCAAAGACACACGAAGGATATTACAAGGACATTGCCGTATTTGCCTATCCGGCATCCTTTGCCGATTCCGCCACCCCTACCCCTTCTGTTACATTCCCCTTCCGCTCTACAGAGCAGTGCGACATTGTGATGTCATACGAGAAACCATTCACATTGCGCAGCGTTGAGATAGTCACTGGCGGAAACAACTATCAGGCTCATCGTTTCAAGGTCTATGCATCCGACAATGGCACAGACTATAAGTTTGTCAGAGAGATATCCCCTGCACGTCAGGGATGGCAGAACACCGACGCCTATGCCACATACGCTGTTCCTGCGACCACAGCCCGCTACTTTAAGTTCCACTGGACACCCGAGGGCAGTGATCCAGGCTCAGAGGACATGGATGCAGCCAAGTGGCGCCCCACACTGAAAATCGCAAATATTGTCATGGGCTCAGAGCCCGTCATCGACGGCTATGAGGGCAAGTCTGGCGCCGTATGGAGAGTGTCAAAATACTTCCCTGTCTCTGACAACGAGTGCACAAAGAAGATACTGAACATCACCTCTATGTTCAAGGATGGCAAACTCACTACATTCCTTCCTAAAGGCAAGTGGCACATCCTGCGCATGGGGCACACATCCACAGGGCACACCAATGCTACTGGTGGCGGCGGCCGTGGTCTTGAATGCGATAAGTTCTCACGCACAGCCATCACCAAGCAGTTCGACAATTGGTTTGCCAACATCTACCGCCATGCTCCACAGGATATCGTAGGGCGTGTGCTGAAGCGTTTCCATGTTGACAGTTGGGAGTGCGGATGTCAGAACTGGAGCTCAAATTTCGCAGATGAGTTCAAGCAGCGCCGCGGCTATGACCTCATGCCATGGCTCCCACTGTATGCAGGAGTGCCAGTAGAGTCATCTGAGAAATCAGAAGCTGTGCTTCGCGACATACGCCTTACAATAGCCGAGCTCATCAACGACATCTTCTTCGACCAGGTGTCTGCACTCAGCAAGAAGTATGGTTGCACCTTCTCTGCCGAGAGCGTAGCGCCTACAATGGTAAGCGACGGACTCATGCACTACCGCCACGTTGACTATCCTATGGGTGAGTTCTGGCTGAACAGCCCGACACACGACAAGCCTAATGACATGCTCGACGCTGTCAGCGGCGCACATATCTATGGTAAGAACATCATTCAGGCGGAGGGTTTCACAGAGGTACGCGGCACATGGGATGAGCATCCCGGCATGCTGAAATCACTGCTCGACCGAAACTATTGCACAGGCATCAACAGCATCGTATTCCACGTCTATACCCATAACCCATGGCTCGACCGTGCTCCTGGAATGACTCTCGACGGCATTGGCACGTTCTTCCAGAGAGACAACACATGGTGGCAGGAGATGCCGGCATTCACGGCTTACATTGCACGCTGTCAGGCCCTTCTGCAATATGGCAAGCCGGTGGTTGATCTGGCTGTATATACCGGCAATGAGGTGCCACGCCGCTCCATACTACCTGAGCGTCTGGTATCAACACTCCCTGGACTCTTCGGCAGCAAGGCTGTAGAGAGCGAGCGCATACGTCTGGCTAACGTGGGACAGCCGTTGGAGGTCAGCCCTGTCGGTGTCACTCACACTGCCAACATGACAAAGGCTGACACATGGACAAATCCGCTTCATGGCTATCACTATGACTCCTTCAACCACGACGTGTTAAAAGATGCGTCTGTCGTCAACGGCAAGCTTGTAACCAAGTACGGAATGGAGTACAGCGCACTGGTAGTGCCACAGCAACGACCAATGAATCCTGACCGCATCGTTACCACATGGAGCATCATCGACTCCATCGCGCGTCTTGGTGTACCAGTCATCAAGGACGTATGGACCGAGAGCACCCTGTCTTCAATAGGCATTGCTCAGGACATACAGTTGCCTGATGGAGTGAATTACACTCATCGTAAGGGTCCTGATGCTGATATCTACTTCTTATGCAACACCACAGACAAGACTGTCACCTTCGTACCAAAGACACGTGCCAGCCGCACATACGCTTATCTGGCAGATGCCATGACAGGAAAGATATACAATGCGGGCGCTGACATCACATTGCAGCCCTGCGCGTCAGTATTCTATATTCTGTCCGACAACATCATGAGCAGTGCAGTTGACATTCCTGCAAAGAAAGAGCCACAGGCTCTCGGCAACAAGCAATGGACCGTTACATTCCAGAAGACAGGCAGGACTATCAAGACAGAGAATCTCTTTGACTGGACCACTTTGACAGACAACGACGTGAAGTACTACTCTGGCCGTGCCATATACGAGACTACCTTCAAACACAAAGGAAAGCCGGGAGATAACATCACTCTTAATCTTGGCAACGTACAGAATCTTGCTACAGTTTACGTCAACGGCATATGCTGCGGCACCTCATGGCTTGCGCCACACAGCGTTGACATATCCAAGGCTGTGAAGAAAGGCAAGAATACGCTGCGCATCGATGTTGTCAACACATGGGCAAACGCACTTCTCGGCAATGACAACGGCACGCCGCCATTCCCGGGAATATGGACCAATGGCAAGTACCGCCGTGCGGAGAAGACCATACTGCCCGCCGGACTAATCGGTCCTATCACCATAGAGTAATCAGCAATATTACTACACACGCATAAAGAGCAGATGCCCAGCCTACGGCGTCTGCTCTTTCTTTTATACCAATCATACTCATCCTACAATATCTTTCTGGCTCCATTGGTCAGGACGCCATGACGTGTCTTAACCCAAAGAGGTCATTATATTGGTGCCTTAACAGTCTTTATCTTAACTGGAATTAAACAAACATAAAAAGGTATGATTTGTCTTGCTTATCCGGAAAAAATCATCACCTTTGCGTCAGGATAATATCATATCCACAAAACTTATGTTCAACACAAAAAAAGAAAGGACTGAAAAATGAAAAAGCTTTTATTTCTCATAGCAGTATTGCTATTAGCCGCCAACGCAAAGGCACAGATGTATGTGGGCGGAAATGTAGGCATTGCCAGCTACGACAATGGTGACAGCAAGAAGGTTGTATATAGTTTGCTGCCGGAGGTCGGCTACACCTTCAACGAGAACTGGGCTGCCGGTGTTGTCGTCGGGTGGTCGAAGGGCAACCTGTCATCTCAAGGCAATCTGCGTGTTGACGACGACCGTCTGACGCGCACATTTGAAATCAGCCCATACGCACGTTACACATTCCTCAATGCCGGTCCTGTTGACATTTTCTGCGACTGCTCTGCGGGATACCGTCACTACAACGGCGACGGCGACCAGTTGAGCATAGGCTTGAAACCCGGTCTGTCGCTCAACCTCAACGGTGTGTTCAGCGTTGTCGCCCATGTTGGTTTTATCGGTTTCCAGGAGTATAATCCTTCCGGCAACCAGAAGTCGGTAGATATCTGGGGCATGGACTTCGACTCTAACAATATCTCTTTAGGAGTATATTACAACTTCTGAAGCATTTCTTAGGTAAACATTATTGTCATTTCTTTAATTACAAGAGAGTGCACCAACACTATTTCCGGTGTACTCTCTTGTTGCTTTTATCTTTAAACTTTTAAGGAACTATATCATTATCAATATATTCAACAGTACCAAATGTTTTTATTGTTTCATCCAATAACCCATCAACGGTTCCCCTACATTCCTTATTAAATATTTCCTTTGCATGATTACAACTCTCCTCATGTTCCAATATTTCCGTCCCCAATATGTCTTCTTTCGTATTGGAACAATAAGTTATGAGGAAGTTTTAAGGTGAACTTTAATTTTGCATTTGGTGCATCCACAATCTGTATCTGCCGTAGATACAAAGTGTATCTGGCGTAGAAACAGAGTGTATTTGCGTCAAATACAACTTTTAAAACCCATTATCGTCCGTTCTGTCTAAGTGTTTTGCACAACAAAAATACGGGATGTTTTTGTTGTTTCATGTACATAAAACCGCTGTTGCTATGCCATAATGTCGTGATTACTATGCCCTCGTGTCATGATTAATATGTCATCGTGCTGCGATTACTATGCCATGATGCTACGATTAATATGTCATCATGCTGCGATAACTATGCCATCATATCATGATAAAGGCTTTATCGCAGGGCAATCTCATTGACTTTGTCGGGTAAAGTCAATGGCATAATTGTATGACAGATAGGGATTTGGGATGTGAGTGTATATCAAAAGTGTGGTGAAACAGGCAATATGTTTGGACTGTCTTATAGGTTTTTCCAAACAATTCCGCCCGTTTCATTCGGCTTTTCCATGCGCCTGGTATGTCTGTCTGACCGCCGTTTCTGAAGTATCAGCATGTTATTACAAGTGGATAACATGTTTGTCTTCAATCCTTCCAAGCGGTGTTAACGGCAAATGAAGAGGTCTTTTTTTAGTTGACGAGTAGACAAGTTGACGAGTTATTTGATTAACGACTACGACGTGTTGATGAGAGTTTTGCTCGAGTAATTACACGAATTAAACGAATTTTATACCTGTAAGTTGAGGAGTGGACAAGTAGACGAGTAGACAAGTTGATTGCAGCAAGAGTAATGGCTTAACTACTGACTACTTAACTATTTTAACTACTTTAATAAAGTTAACGAGTAGACGAGTTAATTGATTAAGTGAACAACTGACAGTGGACAGTGAAAGATACAATGCTCATATCACTTTTCGTTTATCACTTATCACTTTTCGTTGTTTAAGAACTACTGAATTCCTTTAGTGTAGCGAGGTTTTTATGGCGAGGCGGCGGTGTTGTTAGGCGTTTGTGAAAGGTTTGTGGGCGCAAAAATAACAACTTTTTTCATTGCCGCCAAAAAACAATGCGATACATTGTGCGATACTTTTGTTGGAAGTTGACAAGGTTGTGAGGTTGTAAGGTTTTGAGGTTGTGAGGTTATGAGGTTGTGAGGTTATAAGGTTGTGAGGTTATAAGGTTATAAGGTTTTGAGGGGCGGATCAGCGTATCCGCCCGAGCCCGTATCCGCCCGAGTTGTTGAGCAAAACGTAAAAATTGTCCACAGTAGGCACGTGTCTACTTACGGGCAGAAACGCCGTTTCTCGCTTTCGCTCAACAACCCGTCTGCCCCTACAATGTTCTGCAACCATTAACCATTACTCAAAGTCATTCGTCTACACCCCATAGCATAACGGTGAAGCAATGGACAAATGCAAAAAAAACTAAATAAACGAGCAAAGAGCATATCAGATATTGTAGGAAACTGAAAAAATCATTAAATTGCGAAACAAATAAAAAATATTGAGACTATGAACACTCTATCCAAACTACTGTTAGTGTTATTTGCTGTGTTTTCTCTCTCCGCCTGCGAAGACGAGATTACCATTCCTGATACAGATTATCCTGACGACACCTTTATAGGGTCGCACGACATTATAGAGTTGGCGCAGGGATTAGAGGAATATACCAAAGTGCCCTACACATGCTATATAAAGACGCCCGACGGAACAACGATAAGGCGCAGCGGAACGGTGGTGCAAACGGGGGAACATCCAGCCCTGAAGCTTAGGCACGGATTGAAAGACGGAACATATCAGTTGCTTTATCTGGAATATGAGCTGACAGGAAATGAAGATTCCAAATATACGAAAGCGCAGCATGGATTAGGATGCAAGATAAGCATATCGAACGGAAGAACGACATTACTTGACAATTATAACTCGGCATACGGGATGTTCGGCAGCGGCACAAAGGAAGATCCGTATATCATAACATCGTACAACCATCTTCTTGAATTGACCTTCGCCATAGAAGACGGTGACAAGAATGCCGCAACAGCCGTTTACCGACAGGATGCCGACATCGATATGGATTACGCATCGTTCCGTTGTGACAACAACTTCGGCTGGCTGCCTATCGGCACTGCAAGCAACCCGTTCAGAGGAGCGTACATAGGAGCATCGACAGACGGCACCATTAACACAATATCATACCTCTGGGCGAAGACAAGGGACATGACGGGAATAGGATTGTTCGGCTATCTGCTTGACGCAAAGATAGACAGTCTGAACATTACAAATGCAGAAATGAAAGGCGACGGCATCGTCGGAGTCATAGCCGGCGGCATATTGCAGGCTGGCGAAAAGCGATATGCCTCTTCAATAAGCAACTGCAGCGTTTCGTCGGCCACAGTTTGCGGATATGATGAGGGAGACAATATACGCAGTACAATGATGATGGGAGGAATATTGGGAGGTCTCGACCTTAATGCCATCGCCATCATCTCGTCGTGCAAGATAGACGATACTACAATAAATGCCACTTGCAATGCCGGCGGCATCGTGGGAGGTACCGGCATATATTCCAGTCTGACGATAAACAATTGCAGCACTGCAGCAAACTGCAACATCACATCAGACTATTCCGGAGCCGGCGGCATCGTGGGCAGTTGCGACACGCTGATTGTTAACGGATGTACCAACAACGCAACGGTGAAGGGTGCTGCCTGCTATACACCTGGCAACTCACAGACTGCCGGATTTGGCACAGGAGGCATCTGCGGAGGCTCTGGCATCTCGTTCATCACGGCATCATTGAACCACGGAGAGGTTACGGGATATGCCGGAGTGGGCGGCATCATTGGAAGCACACGCATAGGCGGGTCGGGGTCAACATCCGATCCAATGACATACAACACCACCTATCTGCGCTATTGCGGCAATACCGGCAACGTAAGCGGCGACAACAGCATTGGCGGACTGTGCGGAGAAGCTCAGTTCGGATGTTTCGGAGGATACAACACGGGAAATATAAGCGGTAAGGGCGACTATGTGTCTGGCGGCGTGGGCAACACTTCATTGGGAGTGGCTCACAACATGGTGAACACTGGTAATGTGTCTGGCCGCAACTTCGTTTCCGGAATTATATCGAAGACAGAATTCGGCTCTGTTGCCTTCTCGCAAAACTACGGTAATATTACAAGCAAGAACGCAAGCACCCACACAGGAGGCTTATGCGCCATTGCAACAAACAACACTGTTTTCCATCATTGCGGCAACTTCGGCACAGTTACCGGCAACGGTAGCGTGGGCGGAATAGTGGGCGAGCTCGGTCATATTGACGAGACATCGGGTGTAAGCATCGCACAGACGGTGATGGTTGTGGTAGACGTAACGTCGGCTTTCTTTGTAGGTCCTATCGTGGGTGTTGTGATAGGCAGTGCTGCCGGAGCAGTGAAACGAGTGGCTCAGGCCATATCTGTGGGCACATCATTTATCCTGGCAGGCATAGACAACGCCATTCTCATATATCCTTTTGCACAGCACTATGACGAGAAGGAATGGGAGACATTGTGCACAGACGTGAGCACTACTGTAGACAAGAATATGAAAGACATATCAACAACGCTGAGCCAGCTGCGCAAAACATCCACCGATAATTTAGCCTTGTACGAAGGATTGGAGGCTTCTACTCTCTCGGAATGTTACAGCAATGGCATGGACAAGCAGTTGGAATACTATACAACATCAAACAACGACTCCATCATTAACACCAATATCAACAACAAGCGCATTGCACTGGCAGATGATGTGAGCAGCATGATAAAGACAAAGAACATAGTGCATGCCGCATTCAGTGGAATAGCAATACTGGCAACGGTGTCTTTCAGCACGATATCGGCATTTGCCACAGGCGGAGCAAGCCTGATATTCCAGACGTTAGGTATGGTGTCGACGGCAGTGGGCGGTGCAGTGTCGGTGTCACAGCTCATGCAGGAATCCACCGCCAATGCTGTCATCGTGTCTCAATGCGTAAATGCGGGCAATGTGAAATGCAACAACGGTGAGCTGTACCGCATCGGAGGAATTGTAGGACATCTGGCAGATCACGGCATGGTGTACGACTGTCTGAACACAGCAGGAGTACAGGGCGGGCATCTCGTAGGTACAGCCGAGACAAAATCATCAATAAGGCGATGTGCCTCGGTGTGGAAGAACAGCAGTACGGTGTCTTCAACATCAAACCTATTCTATCGTACCTACGGTGCAGGATATAGCGATCTTGCCATTTTCGACAATCGCACTTATGCAAGCAGTGACTGCAACACAATAGCATTTGAAGACTTGAACAATGCAAAAGCCTACCCATGGAAGATTGGAGAGAAAGAGTCATGGCACATTCCAAATGGCGCAAGTTTCCCCATACCTTACTTTTCTGAAATGAGAAACCAATAAAACATATTTAATATGAACAGATTATTCTCTATTGCTATCATCTCTCTCATTATCGGCGGAATGCTGACAGCATGCAGCGACGATGATGAATTATATCGTAACGAAATCGGCTCGTATCTGCAGGATGACATTTCTGTGTGCCATATAAGCCGCAATCATCTGGATTTAGGAGAGGAGCCAGGCGCTATAGTCCTGCTGCTGAAATCAAGACAAGACGATGCTGTATTCAGTATTGTGTCAGACGTGAAACTCCTGGGAGAAAGCTACATGTTCAGCATACCCATTAAAGATATCAAACAGATACCTGACGGCGACTATGAGATGTCGTGCAAAACCTTGCAGGGGGTGCTTTACGGAAACAGGTTGGATGTGAGGTTTCAGAATAATATGCTGCAATGCATCAACTATGTGATGAAGACATACTCACTGAGAAAAGGTGACGGCACGGAGGACAATCCGTATATCATCAGTAGTGCTGAGGATTTTGACATGCTGAAATACGAGCTTTCCACCGACACGAACAAGGGTAAGGGGCAATATTTCAAGCAGACACAGTCTTTTAAAGCACTGGCGCCAAGTTATGCCAACACAAACAGAGGTTATTCGGGAGAGGAGTTTGCCGGAAACTATGACGGTGGCAACTATACCATTGAATACAAATATATTGGGGCTGGCAGTGAAGACATAGACAAAAACATAGGACTGTTTTCCGGTCTACGGGATGGAGCGAATATTTCCAATCTTTACATCGTAGCAGACATCGGCAACATCTCAAACAACGCAGGAGCACTGGCAGGAGAGGCAAAGGGGAATGTGACGATAAAAGACGTATATTATCAGACTACCATATACTCGCAGTCGGGATATAATGCCGCAAAATATGTAGGCGGACTTATCGGAGAAGTTGAGGATGCAAGTATTGATATTGACGGTTCGGGAAACAAAGGTTTCAGTTCTGACTTCATATCCATCAGCGGAAGCACAGACGTGGGCGGACTTGTGGGACGTATGCTGAATTCAAAATTCACACTACGAAACATATATATCACACACGACGTGTCTGATGCGAACAGCGATGTGGCACCAATTTACTCTTCTTCCAATTCGGCAGGAGGACTAATCGGCGCCATATCATCACCTTCGGGCGAATGTTCAATCAGCTCATGCACCGTAAAGACATCAATAAAAGCGAAAAACGACTACGTTGGAGGATTTGTCGGATGGGGAGACATCGACAAAGACTTAAACATAACAGACTGCAACATGGAGTCGTATGTAAGAGGTGACAAATATGTAGGAGGATTTGTCGGCATTGCCAAAAATATCGGCATACTGAGACTAACAGGAACCAATAACATAAGAAACAAGAACATTGCAGGAAACACGTCGGTAGGAGGCATCGTCGGAAAGATAGATGATTGTAAGATGAACATCAACGGACCTACTAATATTCTCTTTGGGCATAACGGAATAACAGCAAACAAAATGTACGCCGGAGGAGTGGCGGGAGAAGCTTATGACACGCAAATATACGTTTCGTTTGTGAAATATAATGAGGCTTTAACTGTCAGCAGTGACTTCTGCGCCGGTGGTATCGTCGGTTACCTGTCCAACAGCACTCTGTTAAGCAACAACTATCTAACCTATGTATCGGGGGCCAAGCGTGCTATTCCTAAAAAAGACCAGTTTGACGCAGACTTCAATGGCAATGTAACGGGGCGCAACCGCATTGGCGGTGCTGTGGGATTTGCCACAAACAGTAATATAAAATACATCAGTGTACGAGCAAATGTAGCCGGAACAGACAGCATTGGCGGAATTGTTGGAGCAGCAGAACTTACAACAACAACGCACCTCATTGAGCAATGTACATTCGACGGCACAGTGAAAGGGAATAAAGACATTGGAGGCATTTGCGGAAAATTTACTAAAGACGGGAGAATTGACTCAAGTGTCAACTACGGGAAAATAGAAGGAAACGAGAATGTGGGCGGCATTGCCGGAGCCGCAAACTATCATGACATCACACAGACAAGGACGTTTTTCTATGCTTGCGTTAACATTGGCAACGTATCAGGAACAACAGACGTGGGCGGTGTTGTGGGATATCTGCATGGCAGCAACGGCAGCGATTATTATATACATGTGGAAAGTTGCGCGAACTATGGGAATATAAACGGCAACAAGAGTACCACTGGCGGCATCGTCGGCTTGATACCCTCAATAAAAGGGCGCATATACAGATGCGCAAACCATGGATATGTACATAGTTCGGGAGATAGTCGCACTGGCGGTATCATCGGACTTATGGGACGTGATGCGCCGCCGGAAACGCTCGGACTATATGTATCCACCAATCTTGAAATAGGATGGTGTGCAAACAAGGGTACGGTTTCAAGCTCGGGGGAAGCACGGGTTGGAGGCATCGTAGGATATGCAGAGGAAGGCACTATTGACTGGGAAGACCACGACGCATGGATTCACGACTGTTATAACGAGGGCAATATATCGTCGGGCAATGGCAAGGCAGGTGGAATAATCGGATATTCCGACCGCTACAACTATCTGCAGGCACTTGTAAACTATGGAGAGACCGATTATGCCATCGTGGGAGATTACAAGTATGGTCCGGACATGCACGACGACTACACCTATTACACCAAAGGCAAAGCACGAGACTACATTGCCGATACTTATGTAGAAACCCCAAGCGACCAATCAAAATTCAAAGGATTTGACTTCAACAACACATGGATGATGTATAACAACACACACCCTATATTGGTAAGTTGTCCGTTCCAAAACGTATATTTCTCTAACAATTAGAGCAGTTGGTGTTAAGGTTTGTTTAGTAATATGCAAACTTAAAGTACCTATATTATCACAAATGGAAATAACACGCTGGATTTCTTGAAAGGAAACTGGCGTGTTATTTCGTATATCATCGGCAAGCTTAAGTATCATTATCTTTTTTGCCGACAATATAGACTGATAGAAGCAAAAAGTAGTAAAACTCTTTGTAAAGTCAATAAGTTTGGTTATTTTTGCATCATAGTTGTTTCTACGCAACAAACAGAAAAAAGAATCTATAACTACAAAAATATCAATCATGAAAAAACTTACTTTATTGCTTTGCGCTGCCCTTATGGCAAGCGGAATAAGCGCAAAGGTTACGTTGCCTAAGATTTTCTCTGACGGAATGGTGATGCAGCGTGAGACAAACGCAAACCTATGGGGTACTGCAAAAGAGAAAGCAACAGTGAAAATCACAACGTCATGGAACAACAAAACGTATTCTGCCAAAGCTGACAAGCAAGGAAAATGGAAGATTGCAATAGAGACTCCTGAGGCAGGCGGACCATATTCCATCACGCTTAACGACGGCGAGGAGACAAAGCTAAACGATATCCTCATCGGTGAGGTGTGGGTATGCTCAGGACAGAGCAATATGGAGATGCCAATGGAGGGTTTCAAGAACCAGCCTGTGGAGAACGGACTCATGGAGATGATGCACAGCAAGGACAGCAAGTTGCGTATGTTCACACTCAAGCGTAACAGTCAGCTGACTCCGGTTGACACAGTAAGCGGAAAATGGAATGAGGCAAATCCGGAGACAATCCGTAAGTTCAGTGCCACAGCATACTTCTTTGCCAAAGAGTTAAGACAACTGCTTGACGTACCAGTAGGACTGGTGGTGACAGCATGGGGCGGCTCTGCTTGCGAGGCATGGATGAGAGCAGAATGGCTGAAGGCGTTCCCGGAGACAAAGATACCACAGAAGCCGGAGGATATATGGTCTAAGAACCGCACTCCTACTGTACTGTATAATGGTATGCTACGCCCACTCATTGGTATGGCAATGCGCGGCGTGATATGGTATCAGGGTGAGGACAATGTACCAAGATATAACACATACGCCGACATGATGAAGGCTATGGTTGAGGGATGGCGCTCAGAATGGGGCATCGGAGAGTTTCCGTTCTATTACTGCCAGATTGCTCCTTATGACTACAGCATAATAAAATGGGATCACAACAGCGCTTTCCTGCGTGAGCAACAGGCAAAGGCGGAGCATATGATAAACAACTGCGGCATGGCCGTACTTATGGATGCGGGCATGGAGACATGTATTCATCCAAGAAGAAAGGACCTGGCAGGACAGCGTCTGGCACTGCTTGCCATGGATAAGACTTACGGCATGAAGGGACTGAAGTCTGAAAGCGCATACTACAAGGACGTTACATTCAGCAACGACACCGCAACAGTATCATTTGAGCGTGCCGACATGTGGGTGTACGGCAAGGAGACTTATCGCAGCTATTGCTTTGAGATTGCCGGCGAGGACCGCGTATTCTATCCTGCAAAGGCATGGATAAGCCGTAGCAAGGTGAAGGTTAAGAGCGACAAGGTGAAAAAGCCTGTTGCCGTGAGATATGCGTTCAAGGACTGGGTTGAGGGCGACCTCTATTGCGACGGACTGCCAGTAAGCTCGTTCAGAACAGACAACTGGGAGAAATAAACAGCATTAGGAGTTGGGAAGTTGGTGAGTTGTTTGATTAACGAGAACGACAACGTCAACGTCAACATTAAACTTTAAACTTTAAACATTAACCAATTAACCATAGTCATCGTTCACATTAAACCATTATCATTTCGTTATTCATAACATGAGAATACAGATTATAACATTATTGCTTATGCTGCCGATGATTGCCGGCGCATCCGACTATATACCAGAAGACTATGTGTGGACAACACAAAGCAAGAACTCATCGGAGTCAATGCCATGCGGTGGCGGTGACATCGGAATGAACGTATGGGTGGAGAATGGAGATATTCTTATCTATGCCTCACGCAGCGGATGGTTTGATGAGAACAACACACTGCTGAAAGCCGGACGCTTCCGCATCAAGCTTTCACCTAATCCTTTCAACGACGGAGACTTCAAGCAGATTCTCAGACTTAGCGACGGTGCCATATACATCAAAGGTAAAAACACCGAGGTAAGACTTTGGGCGGATGTGTTCTCGCCTGTCATCTATGCGGAGATTAATGCACAGAAGAAGACAAACGCCACATTTAGCTATGAGAGCTGGCGCTACAAGGACCGCCCTGTGACCAAGGCTGAATGCCAGCAGTGCTCATACAAATGGGTGATACCAAAAGATTGCCACACTCTGAAAGATTCTGTCATCCCTGGCAAGAGCTCACTCACTTTCTATCATCAGAACAGACAGCAGACGGTATTTGACTTCACCGTGACACGCGAGCATCTTGACGAGATAAAGGACAAACTGTACAACCCTATTGGCGGCCTGAAGTTCGGTGGTAAGATCAACGCACCAGCATTCTCTTACAGCAGTACCGAATATGGTCTTTATGCATCTACTGACTATCAGGCATGGAACTACGTTGCAAACAATATCGGCAAGACGACAATAACAATCGACCTTGACATCAACAGCAAACAAACACCTGTCAAGGCAAAAGAGTCAAGAAAGCGCAGCGCCAAATGGTGGAACGAGTTCTGGCAGCGCAGCTATATCACAACCGACAGCAAAGAGGCCAGAGGCATGGTCCGCAACTATGAGCTGTTCAGATATATGCTTGGATGCAACGCATATAGCAAATGGCCGACAAAGTTCAACGGCGGACTGTTCACCTTCGACCCTGTATATGCTGACAGCAAATGTCCGTTCACACCTGACTACAGACGTTGGGGCGGCGGAACAATGACTGCACAGAACCAGCGACTGGTATATTGGCCTATGCTGAAGAGCGGCGACACCGACATGATGAAGGCACAGTTTGACACATACCTCAGAATGCTGCCTAATGCCGTTGAGCGCACAAAGTTCTATTGGGGACACGACGGAGCCTCATTTACTGAGCAGATAGAGAACTTCGGCTTGCCAAATCCTGCCGAATATGGCAAGCATAAGGAAGGTATGGATTATGGAATGGAGCGTAACGCATGGCTTGAATACCAATGGGATACTGCTCTTGAGTTCTGTATGATGATAATACAAGCCAACAAATATGCAGGCATGGACATAACAGAATATCAGCCGCTCATCAAGCAATGCCTTACATTCTTTGAGGAGCACTACCGTTATCTTGCAAGAAAGCGTGGCGTGAAGGAGCTGAATGGCGAGGGTAAACTTGTTCTTTATCCGTCATCAGGCTGCGAGACTCACAAGATGGCTTACAATCCGTCAAGTGTTATAGCCGCACTGCGGACTGTGCTTAGTGCTACTGGTGATACAACAATGATAAAACTCATTCCGGAGATTCCGCTTCACACCATAGACGGCACAACATGTATTGCCCCTGCTGTGGTTTGGGAACGAATACAGAACGTGGAATCACCACAGCTCTACCCGGTATTCCCATGGAGAATATACGGCATGGGACGACCTGACATTGAAATTGCAAGAAACACATACATGAAAGATCCTGCAGTATTACTACCAAATACTTTTGCATAAAGAAATACAAGGTCGAAAGCCTCTTTCTCTGTCTGTATGTGATTACTTCAGCAAGTCGTTGAATTCTTCCATAG
>JAFQGS010000001.1 GCA_017415455.1 Prevotella sp. | reverse complement strand
TAGAATGGGAATTCGAATGGAAGATCTACAGCTACATAGTCGTTGCTGTTATAGTAAGAGAAGTTGTTCTGCTCGCCCTTACCGTTTGTCTCAATGTCAATCCAGTTGAACTCAACACCGTTTCCATCGACAGATGCCGCATAGGTGTACGATGTCTTAGAGTTGTCGTCGATAGTGTCGGTGAACTCAACATGCGCATTCGGAGAGATAGAGTAAACAAGAGGCTCGTTACCATTGTTTGTGATGGTGAGAGGCTTGATAAGCTCTGTGCCGCTTGCCACTGTGTCCTTAATCTCATTGTAGCTGAGGTCGATAGTAGGAACACCGATAACCTCACCCTTGACAGATGCTGTCAGGTCGCCAACAGATGTGGTTATTGTTACGTTATCTGTATATACACCCTCTGTTGTTGTTGGCAATGTTATGATGAAGTCCTTAGACATGCCTGCCGCAAGCTTAACAGGAACTGTAGCCGCAATGCTGACAATATTGTTGCCTGTAACAACCTTAGTGATTTCGAGGCTGTCCTTACCTGTATTCTTAACGGTTACAGGAAGCTGGGCAACAGATGTGCGGAACACCTTGCCAAAGTCAATGTCGTTGCTCTCAAGAACTGCTGCAGGCTGCAGGCTTGCACCTGTAACCTTGGCGTTGAAGCGAACGTATGAAGTTGACTGGTCTGGGTCGTTGCTGAGGAGAGTAACACGGTTGTATGTCTCACCGGCAACAAGGTTCTCGTTTGCAGCGATAGAAGCTGTCACGGTAGCACTCTCGCCTGGGTTTACTATACCATGGGCAGGAGCGATGTTTGTGATGAAGCTTTCCTTTGGAGCGGTGAACTTAACTGCTGTACCAGACATGAACTGTGTGTAAACGTCTCCAGCAGGGTCGTCGTTGTTGCCCCAGTAGTCTGCAACGTCTGCAGAGGTAACTGTCAATGGGTCTGTGCCTTCCGGGTCGTGGATACCGCAATAGAGGGTAGAACCATCCTGGAACAATTCGTATGGATTATACTCGTCATAGAACATCTCAATGTCTCCGTTTGAGCTCAGGATGATACGGAATGAGATAGGAGTGTAGTCCTGGTCATAAACCAGTGCCATTACGTCTTTGTAGTTTACAACAAACTTACCGTCCTGCTTAGCATACTCAATCTTTGAGTTAGGACCAAGTGCCAGCTGATAACCGTATGCAGAGATGTAAGCCACGTCGGTAAGACGATCAGATGTCTCTGTCAATGGAGGATAGTAAGAGTACTCGCCTAAGTTGAGGGCAAGTCCTCCATAACTTGAAACATAAATCTTGTCGTATGTCTTACCATAGAATGGGAAGTCGAATCCAAGTGATATCTCCTTTGAGAGGTAAACGTTGTCACTGAATGTTGATGTGATATCTGTTCCACCTACAATCGGAGTGTTGCTGAATGTGAAGTCTTCTGCACCGTTAAGGTTTGTGTCTGCAGTGTATCCGAACTTGTGAGCTGTCTTGCCTTGGCTCTCAAGCTGCTGGTCAGAGAATTTAGGGAACACATACTCCAATGGGTAGTTACCTGTGTTAGAGATAGTGAACTCTTTTGTTGTGCTTGTAGGCACGTCAACATCAATCTCGCCAACTTCGATGGTGTCAGGATTAATCTCGATGTTTGCAGGGTCTGTAGCGCTGCCTCGTACTGTGAGTTTAAACTCGCTGCCGTCACTGTGCTTGAAGATGATAGTTCCTGTGTGGCTGCCTGCAGACTTAGGTTCGAACTTGACGTCGAATGTCTGTGATGAGCGTGCAGGGAAACCTTGAACCCAGTTAGGACCAACGAAGTGCTCTGAGGTAGAGACGATGTTGCTACCGCTGATGCTTCCATAAGAACCGAACGGACCATATCCCTCGTTGACAACCTCTACTGTCATAGTCTTGCTCTCGCCAACAAGTATGTCGCCGAAGTTCACAACCTTGGCTGTGGCCATCTTTGGAGCATTGTTCTTAACGGTGAGTGTTACAGGAAGTGTCAGCTTGTTCTGCTCGCTCTCGTTAGTGTTGAAGCGCACGTTGAACTTGTATGTTCCGTTTATCAATGGCTGGCCGTCGTTAGATACGGTCACTGTCTGTGTCTCACCCTTCTTAAGCTGTCCCTCTGATGGGTCAAGAACAAGAATCTCGCTCCAGTCTGGGTTCTGGCTTACGGCTGTTATTGCCCATGTCGGATTTGTCATAGACTCGTATGGACTGCCTATAAGAGCGCTCTTCAGAGGCATCCATGTCTTACCCCTGTCGTTACTCATGTAGCTGTATGCGCTGTAAGCGTCTTTCTTCGCTGTGGCAAGGCCAAGGGTGTATGGCTGTGATTCCTGAGCAGGGAAGTGAACAACAATCCAGAACGATTCTCCCGGGTTGAAGTAGAGCTGCTCGGCAAGGTCTATCTTCATGCCGTTGTAGAAATATGAAGGAGTAACCTCTGCAACCTTTGCAGATGCCGCAAGAGTGTTGCCCTTGAATATCTCAACTGTTGGCATGTCACCGTATGTAGAATATGCATACACTCCTGTGAGGTTGAAACCTTTAGGGAATGAGTCTTTGTCTACATAGAACCACTGTGCCATTGAGTTTGGCAGAGTGTTGTCGGAGTCACCGATGCTTGCGTAATACTCTGTGAAGTATTTGAAGTTCACAGGATATTCCCCTGGATTGAAGTCAGCAGTGCTGAACTTCTCGTTGGCAGCGAAAGGTTTGATTGATAGTTTGCCGTTGTAAGAAGTTACAATACCAGGCTGTGGTGTCTTGCCGTAAGAGGAAATAGTTGATCTTGTGGTGCGTGCGAATCCGTCCCACTTCAACAGACCTTCGTCGTCGTTACCAATTGTGAATGTATTGCTTACTACATTGCTGCTCTTAGCGTCAAGTGTCAAAGAGAGCGACTTTGTTGTCATTGTCATCTTCGGACCTGCGTTTGTTGTTATTGAAACAACTGGTGAGAGGTCTGAAGCATCGCCCCAGCGGTTTACTGCCTTGATGGCGATGTAATATGTTGTCAAAGGCTCCAAACCACCCAGCTCGTAAGTAAACTCCTCGCCAGATGTAAGGAACTTGGTGTCTGCTACAGCGCGGTTCAGAGCGTTGAGGTCTGAAGAGGCGTCAAATGCCTGCTTGCTGTAGTAGATGATGTGGTGGTTTACGTTATTGTCGCTTGATGATGGGATAATCCACTGCAATGTAACGTTGTCCTGTGCAGGAAGTGCGGTAAAGGCGTCAACAGCTTCAGGTGCTGTACCATCGCCAAACTGCAATGCCTTTGACGCGTCGATATAACCGTTTCCGTGCAATCCCTCTGCGCCAGGATTATGGCTGTAGAGGTCGTTCACAGAGGTTATTATCTGCTGACGCAGGGTCTCGGCTGTCATATTTGAGTTGCCATACTTTGACAGCATAAGGGCGGCAATACCAGAAACGTGAGGTGTCGCCATTGATGTTCCCTCGTTGAAACCGTAAGAGTTGTCTGGCAGGGTGCTAAGTACACCGCCTGGCTCGCCATAGTCCATCAAACCACCAGGAGCAACGATGTCTACCCAACTGCCGTAGTTTGAGTAAGATGTAACGGTGTAGTCGTATGACATGGCGCCAACAGCAACTACCTTGTCATAACAACCAGGATAGTAGTTGCCTGTAGAGCCATTGTTACCTGTGGCGAAGAACATGATACCACCTGTCAGTACATTGCTGCGTGTGTTTGCAACGAAGTAATCGATAGCGTCCAACACGTCCTGCTCCTTGTAGTCGGGAGAAGCCCAACCCCAAGAACACTGTGCAATTGACGCACCGCAGTTGGCTGCATATACTATGGCTGCAGCGAAGTCGCCTTCTGCTGCACCAGAGCGTGACTCAAACACTTGGCAAGAAATCATGCTCACACCAGAGCCGGCAGTACCGTCACCACCGGCAACACCGCATACTCCGATGCCGTTGTTGTTAACGGCTCCCACTGTTCCGGCAACGTGTGTACCGTGCTGGTGAGGATAAATGTCGCCAGAGTTTGTACAGAAGTTGTAACCATAGATGTCGTCGATATATCCGTTGCCGTCGTCGTCAACACCCTCTGCGCCATTAGCCTCTGCTGAGTTTACGTGCATGTTGCCTCTCAGATCTTCGTGTGTGTAGTCAACACCACCGTCGATGATTGCTACAACAACGTTCTTGCTACCAGTAGTGGTCTTCCATGCCTCAAAGAGGTTTATGTCAGAACCAGCCTTAGAGCCAGACATGGCACCTGTGTTGTTATAGTGCCACTGCTGAGACAGACGAGGGTCGTTGAATGGCAGAGTGCTGCTGCGGTCAACCTTTGCAGGTGCGCTGGCTTTGCGGAATCCGCCGTTTCCCTCGTTAAGTACCATTGGCACTTTCACGTTGGCTGTCTGTACGCCAGCCGTTTCCTTAAAGATGCGTGCCGCCTCGCGCGGGTTCACGCTTTCGTCAAATGTCACTTCGTACCATCTGTCAAGGCCGAACTTTGCCATCTGAGCTTCATACTTGGGTGCATAAGGGAACACCCTTCTGATGCTTTTTGCTCCCACCTTCTCTGCTGCTATATCCAGCGGAGTGATACCAGTGGTGAGCACGCCATTAGCCTGTATGCGAGGAGTGTTGCCCATCTGCAGCGCAACCTGTGGCTGCAGCTTGATGCGGACAATACCTTTGCGGGGCTGTGGCGACGAAGCATGCGCAATAACGCTGAACATTACAAATGCAATGAGCAGCAGTAAATGCTTAGTAGAATTTCTCATACTTCTTCTTTTGTTAGTGAATAAAATTATAAATGATAAATAAAATGCTTATTTTTAATAGTTTAAAGCATGCAAAATTACGAAAAAAAATAAATAAATTACTCAACATTATACGGAAAAACTAAAATAGAATAACGAAATTCAGTTGACGAATATATAAATTAAAGACATAGTCCATGAAATTTAATAATATAGTATATCGTAAAAAGATAATTGAAAATTTTGTGTCTTTATTTATTTTACATACACTTGCAAATCTAAAATTAATTATTGCTGTCCGGTAAAACTCAAAATAGCATAAGATTTTAGTCCGAATCCTTAATTATAAAGGAGTTCAGAAAGGGATTTTATGTGGTTTTGAGTTTTACCGGACAGCAATAATAGAAAACCATATACTTAGATGTTGTAAATGGCATAGTTAGGACATGTAAATGGCATAGTTGTTGATGACAAGTGGCATACTTGCATATCTGAAGGGAGTTGGGGAATATGTGGATAATACTCATTGGACAATATGCATATACCGGGATAAGCATCGAAAATAGCATATTAGTGACATCTCTGTGATATATTTGTGGACTATGCCACTTGTGTAAGCTTTTGAATATCATAGAGTTGGAAATGTAGTGACATGTTTGTGAAAAACGGAAACCTTTGGAGAGAAATAGAAGTAGAGAGGGTAACTTGAAATATTTAGTTGTATGTACAAATGACTGATTATAAGGAACTCAATTTAATGAGTCTGCTTGTAGCTGTTACTATAAAACACGAAGTGGGTGTACCAGAAATCAAATTCGGTACACCCACTATATTTTTATAATGAGATTATATAATCCTTCTCCCGAAAAACTAAACTATCTGCGGAACAGGTCCTTGATGCCGTCCATGTCGAAGCCAAGTGTGAAGCGCAGTGTCTGGTCAAGAGGGTTACTCTTGGCTGTGGCGATGACGTATCCACAGTCGAGTGTGAAGGCACTCATGCGGAATCCGGCACCCACAGTGAAGTATTTGCGGTTACCCTTGTTCTCCGACTCGTGATGATAGCCGGCACGCAGAGAGAACTTGTCGTTATATACATATTCGGCACCTACGCTCCAATTTATCTCTTCCAATTCCTCGCTGAATCCGTTAGGAGCGTCGTTGAAACTCTTGAAGATACCACTGATGCTTGACACGTCGTAGTAATCTTTCTGAACACGGTTCTGGTAGTCTTCTGTTGACTCTCCTTCCTCCTGCTTAGGATATGTGGGAACCAGCAGTTTGTTGGCATCGGCAGATATCGTAAAGCGGTTGTATTCGTCGATTGGCACCATAAGAGCCGCACCCAGTCGCAGGTTGGTTGGTATGAACTCGCTGTTGTCATCACCTCCGAAGGTAATCTTACTACCGATGTTGCTGATATTCATACCCAGACCTAATTGGCACTCTCTGTGTCCAATGTTGATATAGTCGTTGTAATAACAAGCCAGGTCGGCGGCAAATGCGCTTCCTGGTGATGTGTCGTCTGTATAGTCGTATGTAAGGTCGGAGTAGATCCATCTTACTGCGGCAGCGATAGAGAATTTCTCACTGAGCATCAGTGAGTAAGCAACGTCAAACGACATCTCATAAGGACTTATAGTCATAGCCTCGTCGCTGTCAGATGTCATCACTTCACCGAGTGAGAAGTAGCGCAGTGATGCTGACACAGCGCTGTAGTCACCAATGCGGTAGTAACCCGCAAGGTAGGCGAGGTCCATGTCGCTCACCAGTTGACGGAGCCATGGTGTGTAGTTGAGTGCCACACCGGCGCGACTGATGCAGAACGGGTATTTGGCAGGGTTCCAATATTGCGAGTTGACATCTGGATCGGTGGCAACACCCACGTCTCCCATACCTGCTGCACGTGCGTCGGGCGCTATGGTCTGTGATGTCACAGATGTGTTCACAGGATTGAACATATCCTGCTTGTCCTGTGCATAAGACTCTGCGGCCGTAAGGATGAGGACTGCTGTTATTAATGTTTTCAGTATTCTTCTCATTTGTATTGCTGTTTATTGTTGTTTTCTTTTCCTTTTCCTTTTCTTTTCTGGTTGTGGCTAAGTGAAAGTGTAGAGTTAAGAATTGTTTGCCAATGGCACTGGTGCCTTTAACTCTCCAACTCATGAACTTGCCGGTTCGCAAATCCGTTGACTTTTATTAATAACCGCAAAAATGTGATATTATTGTATATTAACGGCACAAACACATTGTATGGCGGTGTGAGGGGCGGCGTCAGTTGTTTATTATAATCAACTTCTTGGCTTTTGACACCTTTGTGCTTCCGTCGCTGCTTATACGTATGCGGTAAACATATACTCCCGTTTGGAGTTTGCCGCCATTGTTTGCGGTCAGATCCCAGTCTATGGTATAAGCTCCGTTTGCGGCTACTCCGTTCTCTGTATGCTTCCATAGCGGTCGCCCGCTTATGTCGAACACCTCAATCTCCACATCCATATTGCTTCCTGCCCTGTCGTGGTTGATGATGAACGTCGTTGACAAGCGGGCTGGATTCTCTGTGCAGCTGACACTAAGGAAGTCTGGTCTTAAGCCTCTCACCACGTTGAACGAGAGTTCGGTGGTAGATGAGTTGTTAAGAATGTCCCAGGCACGGAACTTCAGTTTATGCTTGCCGGGAGCCAGTTCAGGTATATTGAAGAATGTAGTTCCGCTGGTATAGCTTCCGAAGTCATACTGGAAGTTGTCGTTGAGGTTATATGTCTTCGTCATGTCTCCGTCTATTATCAGTTGCAGGTCATGGCCGATGCCGTTTCCGGTAGTGTTTATTCCGTCCTTGTCTTTTATCTGTGCAACGAAATACGGTGTGATATTCACGTCTCCACCGTTGGTAAACGACGGTGAGTTGAGATAACAATATATCGATGGCCCTATAGAGTCGGTGCCTGATATGTCTGTTCCGCCGATAACAAACTTGTCGCATTCACCATTGGCAGATACCGACTTGTCATTACTGAGGGCAAAGATGTTTATAAGTCCGCTGTCGTCAGAATAATTGATGTCCTTAGGTACGGCGAATGTGAAGGTGAATCGTCCGGAACGTACGCTGTCACTGCCATTGAATAGTGTCTTCGTACGGTCTGCATACTGATATCTCCATGACGAGCCGTCTTTACTCTCGTCGTTAAGTTTGCATTCTATGATGCGTTCAGAGTCTCTCACCGTGGCCGTCATTGTTCCGTTGAATGATGTGTCTGGAGTGTTGTCGCGCTCTATATGTCCGCTTACTGACACTATAGAGCCGGCTTTCATGGTGGCGACAGCTCCAGACCTTACGTCAATGCCGTTGATAGAGTCGATGACAGCTTTCTGAAGTGGGGTGTTCAGAACCAGTGCAGGGTCGCCTAATAATGCGTAATGCAACTTGTTTACGGTGCGGTCCTGTCCGGATATGATAAGATTGTTCTTGGCACGGCGTTGCGCCTCTCCTATGGAGATGTACTTGTCGTTGTCTTTAGTCATTAGGGCGGTGAGGAAAGCCAGGTTGATGGCTTTGTTTCTGTCGGTCCACACCGTGCGTGTAGTGCCGTAGAACGCCATTGTTCCTCCCTTTTCATTAAGCAATGCCACTTCGCCGATACTAGAGCCTGCGGCATCAAAGGGCATGATGTCGCATGATGCTGTTATCCATAGCGGATAGTTTGCGTTGTTGAATGTGGCGAAGTCATTTTCAATAAGAACACGCTCGTGGGATATCTGATCTGCACGTCCATGCCCGCTGTAGTTCATTATGAGTGCTCCTGCTGCCTGTTGTTGCTTTATAGCTTTTGCTGCATCGGGATAGGAGTTTCCTGTGGAGGATGTAACTCTTGTGTAGGCATCCCACATCACACGCTTAACGTGCAGACCTGGCGCAAGCCTCTCCAATGTCTTGGCAGCGGCGTCAGCATCCTCCATGTGCATATTGTTATTGCCGTCGTCGCCCATCATCATCACAACGTTCTGCCATGCTCCGGCGTTTTTGTTTGTTATGTAGTTAATGGTTTTGTCCACAAGTGTCTTTGCCTCGTGCTCGTTGCGCACTGGGAATCTACCTACGGCAACGTCCAGTTTGTCAGAACGCAGAGGGTCTGTTCCCTCTCCGTCGTCAAGCAAGCAGAAGAAACCGTCGTCAGTGTAGCAATCGGTCTCACTGAAAGAGTTCTCGCTCTCAAAGCATAGGAGGAAATCATCAGGTGACATACCTTTCCACTCTGTAGAGTTCATACGGTTGTCCCATGCTCCGTCACCGAAAAGAAGAAGATATTTAGGCATATCAGCTTCTGACCCAGCCCTGTCGTATAGCATCTTCATATAACGGCGGTAGGCATTGGCATCGGGTGTGCCACTTGAGAACTCATTGAATAGTTCGTCGGCAGGAACCAGTCTTACCCTAAGTCCGTCTCTCTGTTCGTGAAACTCCTTCAATCTGCGTGCCTGAGCGTTTAGCTTGCCACTGGCAGGAACTATGATTACCATATCGAAGGCTCCGTCGCCGTGTAGGTCTTGATTTGTTATGTTATAGACATACTCAGGAGACTCAAATGTGGAGCGTACAAGGTCTGGACATGGACGTGGAGTGTCATGGCAGGCTGCGATGTAGTCAAGGCGCACCGGACCGCCGGATGTTGTGCTTATGGTGATGTTGTTCTCCGCCTTGAAGTTTGAGATGTTGAATGTTCTTTTTGTACTGCCAGCCTTTGTGTAAGATCCTGGTACGATGCTTATTACGCCAAGTGTTGAGTCGTTTAAGGATACCGACACGCTGCTGATGGCTCCCATGCCTGCCGTTACACATACAGATAGTGTTCCGGATGTGATGTTGCCACTGTCGCTGCTAACGGGAATGTTCATTGCGTATGTTTTAGACCCGCCTGCTTTTATCGGTGAGCTTTCAAAAAGATTACGACCACCGTGATACCATGCGTAGTTGTCCACCTCGTGCAATGTGTGGTAATCGTCAAAAGACGGATATACGCTGTTTATGAATGTTGCGCTGTCAATGGACAACGGTTCGTTGTCATTCTGTGTAATGAGGTAATAGCCATAGTCGGAGTAAGGGTTGCGTGTACGGACTGTTTCTGTCTTGCTTTTCCATGACACGGGACCCTGGGCAAAGAAAAGGCGCTTGCCGTTGACTGTACATGTGGCTACTTCCTTCAGATCGTCATATTTTACAATGTCGGCTTCGTTTATTGCTTCATTCTGCAATGCTCCGCCGTATCCGTATATCTTTACTTTGCTGAGATTGGAAAATCCAGCCTTTCGTATCAATGCGTCGGTAAGTTGATAGATGCCGCTTGACGGAACGCGTATCTTTGCCCATTTGCCAGTGGCAAGCACCGAGTGCTGGGCATAACGGGATGTTATTTCCTGTTCCATTCTTGCGCGCTGTGTTCTGAGCGATTTCTTTTTTGCCTTGCTTTCCACGTCAAGCATGAAGCTAACCAGCTTTCTGTATTTGTTGTTCTGGAAAACAATAGGCGTGAATGAAATCTCAAGATGTCCGCGCTTGCGCTCTGTTACTACGTTTGCTGATATCTCAGGCATGGGAGGCGGCAATTCGGATGTTATTTTCTTATAACGTGTCACGTCCGCATGAGTCATGTCTATATACTCCGCATATTCAATCGTTACGTTATATGTGGAGTCCCTGTAGCACTCGCCAAGAGCTATGGAATGTGAGAAAAAGGGTAGCAGGCTGTCGATTTTAACTTCATCGGCAGTAAGATTGAAGAAACGTTGTCCCATACCTGGGGTAACAAGGCAT
>JAFQGS010000025.1 GCA_017415455.1 Prevotella sp. | reverse complement strand
TATTCAATTCAATTGCCGGAATATTCTCCAACTCGTTTATACGCGCAGCACATTCAGCATAATCCTCAAGGGTAGAGCCACTGACATTAACTATTATATTAGTATCTATATCCTTAATCTCTGGATAAATATTCTTACAGAAATAACCCACACCTTTATTCTGAAGTCCTACACAATTTAACATACCTGATGCCGTCTCCACCATTCTTGGATAAGCATTTCCTTCTCTTGGATTAAGTGTTGTACCTTTAACTATTATTCCTCCAATCTCTTCTAATGGTACGAAATCAGCAAACTCCGGTCCATATCCAAATGTGCCAGAAGCAGTCATTACGGGATTTTTCAACCTCAAATCACCGATATTTACATTTAAATTTGCCATAATAACTTATTTATATTCAACACAGGACCTTCCTTACACACACAAACATGTCCCTCAGTGGTACCTTCTACGCAGCAGAGACACGCTCCGACGCCACACGCCATCTTATTCTCCAAGGACACCTCACAGTCAATATTGTTTGCTTTCGCATATCTTGCGACTGCCATCATCATCGGTTTGGGACCACATGTTGATATTCTATCAAAGACCTCATTTGACAATACTGAATGATTGGTAACAAACCCCTTCTCACCTGCAGAACCATCCTCTGTAGTTATCAGCACTCTACCCCATTTCGTAAATTCGTCTAACAAGAGCAAATCTTTAGCAGTACGCGCGCCTAACAGGAACGTAGGTTCACATCCCATCTGATGCATCTTACGCCCCATATATAGCAACGGAGCAACACCAACACCGCCTCCTACAAGTAGTATCTTCTTGCTCGCATCCTCTGGAAGGGTGAATCCATTGCCTAATGGAAGAACACAATTAAGCAAATCTCCCTCCTTTAAGGTCGAGATAATGCGTGTTCCATCTCCAACAACTGCAACAAGAAGCCATAATTCATTACTTTCTTCATCAACCATATTTATTGAAATTGGACGACGAAGGAATGTACTTGGAGAATTCTCAACCTTAATTTCAACAAACTGACCAGGTCTCATCTCCGGTAATTTGTCTTCATGGGTAAGCTTCAAAAGAACATAACGCTCATTTATCTGCTCCACAGAAGAAACTCTCAAATCCAACAAATATTTCCTCATTTAATATCGTATTTATCTAATATCATTACAAATCACCCATACGAACATATGCTTATATACATATTCATTAATAAAGCTACAACAACAAAGCTATAACATAAACAAACATATTAACATACATATGCCACAATTGCAAAATTAATGATTTTTTCTCTCATAAGCAGAGAAAATATATAATAATATTATTTCGCATCAAGAAATAGAAACACATTTCAGAAATAAATACTTGATACTACAGGATACACAATACAATGAAAAATGCTCTTCATTTGATACAAAGAAGAATAATAACAGCCATAGTCGTAACAAAAAAAACAGTCTTACCCTACAAATAGTCAATTTGACATTATGTCACATTTTTAATCATTTTACTATCATTTTGTCAATGTGGAAATATTTAAAATTAAAAAGCCTGAAGAGAGTTTCTTCAGGCTTTTTAATCATTATATAATAAGGTATATTCAAACTTAATTTACTTTTTAGGAACAAAGCTTTCATAGGTCAGATCATCATAAAAGACCCTTATCTCTGTTATATGCCGAATGGGTTTAACTGTATTTCTCACTTCCATCATCATACTATTATGTCCCTTAGAAGTTGCTTGTCTATTAAAATCTCCAGTTGAGGTAGTTGAATGAGATGGAGCTGAAAAATCCAGAACTTGCTCCTGAGACGTAACTCCATCATTGGAATCAACAACATTCGTTTGATTCCGTTCATCATTAAACATAGAACCTTTACCCTGAAGCAACCACTCAATATTAATATGTGGCAACTTATTCGTGATCAACATCACGGTGTCAAGAGTAGGGCGTGTTCGTTCTGTAAAGATTCCACTTAGCGTAGCAGGAGAGAGCCCAATAAAACTTGCGAACGTTTGTTGGGTCATATGCTGCGCTTCCATAATCTGCCTTATTCTGTCTTTCATTTTTACTGCTTGATAAGAAAATACTGCTAAAAACTGTAGTTTTATTTGTTTTTACAAAGGTAAATGTTTTTTTCTTAACACGCAACAATTGTAAAGAATATTTACAGAATATGTATTTTTACATTTATTGTTTTAAAGTTTACAACTCTAAAGACACAACCTTATATACATATGATTTAATATTGTAAATGTAAATGTATACAAGAAAAACAAAACCTGATAAGATATTTACAAAATAAACGTACCGCGGTGAGTTTCAATACGTTATAGTTTACAAACACAGTAAACACAGCCAAATATACACAAAATAACCTATTTAAAACACTATAATATCAAACATAAAATTCCGAGATTTTTCATAATGGTACTGAGTTTCAGTAACTTACATAATTTTAACGCTATTGTATAATTATTGCTATTGATTCGTAGATCAATGTTTTACATTCTAAAATCCAAATATTTACAACATAAAAGTACGCCGAATTACTGATTAAATACATAAAAATCGCTTACGTATATTCAATGTTTTAAATTTTTAAATTGTTGATTTTAAGATATCAAATCACAAAAGAATGTTAATACTAAATCTGTTTCTCAAAAAAAACAGCAAAAAACGCCAAGAAATTAAGCTTTCCTGACAAATTCCTTTAAAAAGACAAAGACTCAAGCCACAAAGAGGAATAATTTAGTTAAATATCTGATAACAAGTATTTTACGACATATTTTTGATACTCCTGAAAAATCAGTTTCTAGAATAAAATTCAGCGAAAAAACAAAGAATTTATGCTTATTAATACCTAAAATCAGACTTCTGATCGGCATTTTGGGGCAAATTCAAACATTAAAAATGCAGATTTTACACCCTTTTAAAATAAAAATCAATACACATACAATACACCAACAATAAACAGCTGCTTTATTTTAGAATAATAAACAACAGAAAAGTTTTGATTTCTCACTTAGCATACATCCAAATTCTGCATCCATTTTTTATGTAATCATACATCTGCCATAATTAAAACACACTTGTTTTTCCACAAACATCATTACAGATATATCAAACTAAATTACATAATACATAAACAAAAAAGACATACGAACCATATCATAACAACCAACAGATGGATGGTTATAGATTGATCACAGAACTGCCCTACCTTATTAACAACAAGATAAAAAACACGCTCGCATACAATCCGGACTCTGGCATCAAAATACTCAATGCTTACAATAAGTGTGGACCCTGTTTTAAGGAAAAAGATTTTCACAAACAACAATATCCACAATAACCATAACAAGTTTACATGATAGCTGTCAATGACAAGAAATATACCATTTACATCAAAATCATCAAAAATCAAAATGTCACTAAAAAGATGATTTTAGTGACATTTTGATTTTATGGAAATTACTCAAACAGCCCTTAATATTTTATGACTAATGACACAAGATTCCACTATTTGAAAGAAACACACAATTAACAAAAAAATATCTTTCCACAACGGAATCATACAAATCCCACCAGTGCCCCCATTTGCGAAATATTCAAAATAGAAGACCTCCTAATGCATGATAAAGAAAACAAGCTCTTTCATCAGCTCTCCTATTGGCGTATTTGGATTATCCAATCCCTTACATTTAGCATCAGTCTCTCTTAATTTTGAAATTATCTGCATAACTTTCACCCCTGAGTAGTTTTTCATACCCGTCATATAGTCACGCGCAGCCCATCCCGCTCTCAAGTCAAGCCATCGCGCCACCTCATTCTCGTCAGTCCTGTTCGGAGCATAATATGCCAGCATTAGATTCTGAAAATATCCAAACAACATCGGCAATAGCACGAAAGCTCCACCCGTTTTTGGATTTTTCTCAAAGTAATTTACTATTCTGTTTGCCTTCAACACATTACGCTGCGCTATTGCGCTTCTCAGTTCATAAGCATTAAATTCCTTGCTGATACCCACTTGTCTCTCCACCACCTCAGGCGTTATACGCTTGTCAGTCTCCGGCAATGCCAAAACCAGTTTATCCAACTCGCTTGTCAGCCTGCTCAAATCCGCACCGATATGCTCTGCTATGATTTGTACAGATTTTGTATCTATCGTAACCCCTGCTGCAGTCTTCAGATAATGCTCAATAAACAATGGCAGTTCTGACTCTCGTTTCTTCTTACTCTCAAAAACCACTCCCACAGCCTTCGCTTTAGAGAGTATTTTCTTTCTTCCGTCAATAGTCCCGTTCTTGTAGCATATCACAAGTATTGTCGTTGGCTGCGGCTTTTCCATATACGCCTCAATGCGGTCCCAGTTTTTAAGGCTTTGCGCCTCCTTAACCACAATCACCTGTTTTTCCGACATCATCGGATAACGTTTTGCCATATCCGCCACCTGTCCAGATGTGACATCCGCGCCAAAAACTATCGTCTGGTTAAAATCGCGTTCCTCGGGCTGCAAGACATTATTCGTAATATAATCAGCTATCTTATCTATATAATAAGACTCCTCTCCCATCAGTATATACACTGGGGCGAATTTACCTTTCTTCAGGTCGCTCATTATGCTGTCAAAACTATTCGCACTTCTCTCTGCCATGTCTGTATAGCTTGTTATATCACAAATATTGCCTTTAAAACTATGCGCTTTCCTTTAATTATTTGGTAATAATAACTAACTTTGCGCTGTAAAACAGTTATGCTTTGCAAATTTAGTAAAATGTACCGATTAAACCTACCTCAATACGAAATAAAAATCGCCAACAAGAATGGCAAACATACCATTTTTGATGTTTTGCGCAGGAAATATGTCGCCCTTACCCCCGAAGAGTGGGTGAGACAACATTTCGTACATTTTCTTATAGAGCATAAAGGATACCCGTCCGGCCTTCTCGCCAACGAGACCGAGCTGCGGATTGGCAACAAGCATTTACGCTGCGACACTGTCTTATACAAGCACGATCTCAGTCCAAGAATAATCATTGAGTACAAAGCACCGAGCGTACAGGTTACGCAGAAAACCTTCGATCAGATACTCACCTACAACCAACTTCTTCACGCTGAATACATCATCGTGTCCAACGGAATAAGTCATTTCTGCTGCCATATAAACTACGACAGCCATTCTTACACATTCCTTAATGACATTCCAAATTACGAGGAACTATAACAAGAATCCACCCATTTCACACACACCATCGCATTGACTTTTATACACCTATAAAATTCGTCTAATTCGTTGTTTCACGCTGTCGTTCTCGTTCACGTTAATCTCAACTCGTCAACTTATAAAATCTGCGTGCCATTAAGGTGATTTTCTGCCATTTCTATGCAATGACCTCACGTTTTTTGCCAAACGACCGTATGTTTTATAGGAAACGGCGGCATGATATGTAATAAATGACGGAATGATTTATAGGAAAACGCAGCATGATTTCCTATAAACGGCAAAAGGAAAGCGGTTTTCAGGCTGGCAGAATTTGTAAAAAAGAGTCCAAAAAATCCGCTCCCCGACAACTTTTGGACATCTTTTTAGTTTGTTAACATAAAGAAAATGCTGCAACAAGGTGGCGGGAATATTGCGATTGGGCATCTTTTACTCCTTCTTTTTCTCCAGTTCCAAAGTTACGTTTGTCAAAAAAAAGTACATAAAATATCACCCGCAACCATAGTTTTCCCGACCCACTTTAACCTAATTCAACCTGTAGGCTTTAGTACGTTTATCTCGTTTGTTTTTATATTCAGAAGGAGTATATCAGCTATACGACAGAAGAAGCATAAGAAATATGCCAAAAGGAACAGGCAAACGTACAAAAAGTATTTTTTCATATCATTCCTATGGCTTAAAGGGCCGATTGGGATTTAACACAGATATAAAAAAGGCAAGCCGGCGATGCCGGCTTGCCAATGATTATCCATACTAAATATTTATTCAGCCGATGCAGAAAGAGGCGAAGCCTGTGTATATGTGCGCGCTGCCAATTCCTTGTCAAGCATGTACATTCCATACTTGTTGTCCTCAACAGCCTCAACAGCCTGTATCATATCGCGTGCTGACTCCTCTTCCTCCACCTGCTCGTCAATGAACCAAACAAGGCGGTTGATTGATGCGAAGTCATTATCCTCTTTTGCTATCGCCGCAAGATTATTTATCATTGCCGTAACTTTCTTCTCGTGCTCCAAAGTCTGCTTGAACATATCCAGAACAGAGTCCCAGCAGGTATCCACCTCTGCTATAGGCATCAGCTCCACCTTCATGTCTCTTGAGTGCAGATAGTTCATAAAGATTCTCGCATGGTCCTGCTCCTCCTGGAACTGCACGTTAAACCAGTTTGCCACACCCTTGTGTCCCTTACTCTCTGCGCACATTGCCATTGAGAGGTAAAGATACGCTGACCACAACTCTGCATTTATCTGCGCGTTAATAGCGTCATGTAATTTCTTGCTTAACATAATCGTAATTTTTTATTGGTTTATAATTCTGTTTTCCATAATCCGTGAAGGTTGCAGTACTCATAAACTGCCAGTACCTTACTGTCACCCACCGCCACTACAGCCTCAGGCTTGTCTGTAAGGTCCACCTTTACACAGCCCTTGTCTGTCTCCACATAGACAAATGCTATATGGTGCTCAGGCATCATTGGATGAGCAATGCTCCCAACCTCAACCTTTATATGATTGTCATCAACACGTGTCACAACAGGCAAGTGTTTCTCTGTGCTCGCCTCTACAGTGTTTGCCACCAGTTCCTCCATCGGCTTTCCACAGCACACTACACGCACACCACTGTCTACAGCCTTTATTATCACGTTTCCGCAATGTGAGCATTTATAAAATTTTGTTGCCATAATATTTTGTTTTTAATAGGTTAAACTTCATTGTTTCTGTTTCTCTGATGCAAATATACAACATAATATTTATACATGCAAACAGTCTTTGTCTATTATGTTATAGATAAAATTTATACATATTAACATCAGTCCGCCATATATTATATAATAAGGTATAGCTGTCATCCTGATTCACAACACAAACAGAAGATAACATGTTTTCAATCGGCTTAACACTTCTGTTTAGCATTTTTCACAACGGTTTCAGCATTATTCACAATCCACTAAATGCCACGTGCCTTATATATCCTGTCCTTGGCTTTGTTAATCTCCTTCAGTTTTTTCTCCGACGCCAGCCTTATATCCTCACCAAGCGATGCCACCTTGTCCGGATGATTCTTCTGCACCAGCTTACGATAAGCCTTTCTCACCTCGTCATCAGTGGCCTGCGGACTCACTCCAAGCACCTTATATGCCGACTCCAGGTCATCACCTTGCATATTTAGCATAGAGTCCACCTCGCCATCCTGCATCCGCATATACGCCGCCACCTCCTTCAGTGCGCTTATCTCTTCACTCGTAATCTTTCCGTCAGCCTGTGCTATCATCACAAGGAAGTTAAGCAATTGCAGACGCTGGGCATAACTCATGTTGGCAGCTATCTGCATACAACTTTGCCTGATGATGTCTCTGAAAGCATAGGGATTAGTGGCATTCATGCGCTTCTGCTCGTCAAACAGCCTAAGGAGTATATCATTACCTTGCTCCACCGCATTATCGCCAAAGTTCATTCTGAGGAAAGTTCTCACATATTCCATTTCAGAATGCATAACCTTACCGTCGGCCCTTATTATATACGAGGCAAGGGCTAACAACGAGAACAAGAATCCGTTGCGTTCCCCTCTCCTGTAGTTCTCGCTTCCGCCAGCCTGCCGTGCGCCATGACCAGTCTCATCGTTACTGACACCATCCACAGCATAGTCAAACAATGCACCCAGCGCCGCACCGGCAAGCGCACCCAACGCAGTTCCTGTTGTTATAAAGCCTAAAATTCCGCCAATCCATTTTGCTGCCGACATTATATATATATCCTTTTATGTTACACAATCATCGTATATTGGCATCATACGCCAATATACCATCTTATCTCACTTATGCAAAGATAATGCCAAAAGAGCAAACAACAAAGCATACCTCCATAAAAATCCAGAATATCAGAACAGATAGAACACATAGAACCCAACTTTCGCCCTACTCCTTTATCTCCATATATCTTCCTAACATGCGAAACTTGAGTATATCGAACATATATATATATATATACAAAAGTCCCTTCCCGCATCATGGGAAGGGACCATATTTAATCCTTCTGGATATTTATTATTATGCCTCAGCTTCTGGAACCGATGTTTCCTCTGTAGCCGCAGGCTCCTCAGTCTTTGTGCGCTTGCGTATTGTTCTCTTGCGCTTTGGCTTCTCCTCCTTAGCCACCTCTGTCTTCACTCCGGCGAGTTCTGGATCAATAAGGATTCGTCCGCAATACTCACAAACGATAATCTTCTTGTGCATCTTGATGTCAAGCTGGCGCTGTGGTGGAATCTTGTTGAAGCAACCTCCACAAGCATCACGCTGTACGTAAACAAGTCCGAGACCATTACGTGCGTTCTTGCAAATACGCATGAAGCTGGCCAGCAAGCGTGGTTCAATCTTTGTCTCCAACTCTGCAGCCTTCTCCTTCAGTTTCTCCTCCTCTGCACGTGTCTCTGCCATAATCTCGTCAAGCTCGCTCTTCTTCTCTTCAAGCGCAATCTTGCGATCGTCAAGCAGTGCCTGAGCTGACGCCAGGTCCTTTGTACGCTCTTCAATACGCACATTAGCCTCACGAATCTTCTTCTCGCAAAGCTCAATCTCAAGACTCTGGAACTCTATTTCCTTGCTCAGCGTGTCATACTCACGGTTGTTCTTCACATCGTTAAGCTGACCCTTGTAACGCTCTACCGCAGCCTGTGACTCCTGAATCTCTGAGTTCTTCTTTGTCACTGCAAACTTAAAGTCCTTTATCTCATTCTCAATCTTCTCAATGCGTGTGTTAAGACCTGCGATCTCGTCTTCAAGGTCTTGTACTTCACGTGGAAGCTCACCGCGCAATGCTTTCTTCTCGTCAATAGCCGAGAGAGTTGTCTGTAACTGATAGAGTGCCTTCAGTCTCTCCTCTACCGACAATTCCATTGGATCTTTCTTTGCCATACTTTTTTAAATATAGATTATAGGATTGATGTTTGCCTCTGAGAACAACGTTCTCACCTGCGGACATCTCTCCATGATTATTGATTTAAATATTTCCTGTGTAAATTTCTCACTCTGATAATGGCCTATCACGGCTATCTGTATCTCATCTTCGTGTGCGAAATACTCGTGATAGTGCATCTCTCCCGTTACAAAAGCGTCGGCCCCTGCCTTTATGGCATCGTTAAGAAGAAACGAGCCGGCACCTCCACAAATGGCAACTGTCTCTATCTTGCGGCTCAGCATGCTGTTGCATTGTGCGCAGTCCACACCAAAGACCGTCTTCAGCCGTGCCACAAACTCCTCTGCCGTTAGTGGCTCCGGCAGTTTCCCCATGACTCCAGAGGCTCCGTCAACACCGTTGAAGGTCTTCATCTCCGTAAAGAAGTCCATATCGCACAGCCCTATCTTCTCTGCTATCTTATAGTTAACGCCGCCACGGGCATTATCCATATTGGTATGCATTGACACCACTGTGACATCATTCTTTATTGCCTTCACCACAGCCCTCTGTACATCCGACGAGCCGTCTATGCGCTTCAAGGGATGGAATATCAGCGGATGATGAGACACTATAAGATTACATTGCTTGCTTATTGCCTCGTCCACTACTTTCTCCGTAACGTCAAGACACAATAAAGCCCCTGATACTTCCGCCTCTGTAAGTCCTACTTGCAGGCCGGCATTGTCCCATCCTTCCTGCAATGGCAGAGGCGCGAATCGTTCAAGGGCATCAACCACTTCTCTTATTTTCACGCTTCTATAGCTTTATATGTATAATTCTTTGCAAAGATAGCACTTTTTGTCTTATTTGATTGTTTTTACACATGCAGTTTAACTCTTTTTATAGATTTGATGTTCCCAACCAACGGAGCATACAGGTTAGGGGAAACCCAGCATACCAGTGCTGAAGGTATCATATATGGTCAGACCAGAGTAAGATACAGGTGAATTACGAGAGGCATCATAAGGCATTACAAAAGGGCAGCGACCATATTCGGATGCTGCCCTTACGCTTATTCTGTATTCCTGTTCTCAGCAACAGAAATGCCGACTGTGCTTTTAGTTCTTGATGATCTTCACAGAATGAACTTTACCGTCGGTGTCTGTAATCTTCATTACATACACCTCGTGCGACTTCATTGTGTTAACCTGCTTGCCATCGAGAGTGAAGAACTCACGCTTTGCCACGTTGATATTCTTCTCATCCCATACGCTGTCGATACCTGTCGTCTCACCTGTCACGGCAACGCTCAGGCGCTTCTCGTGTGTTGTGCCGGCACTGTCCTTAACCTTCATTGTGACGATTCCGATGCCACCATGTCCCTTAGTATTGACGGTTATGGTTGAGCCGGATACAGATGCTGTGAACAAGTCACTGTCTGTTGCTATGCTATATTCAGGTGAACTGTTCTTGAAACCGCGGAACCAAGGTGCAGCATCGAATGTCCCCTGTGCGTTTGGAGCAACGAGAATGTAAGGATTAGCCATGAACTCAAGATAATCCTCAAGCATTGTCCAACCGTCCTTGTCAGAATCTTCATTGTTATTTGCCACGTCAGGGTTGCTGTTTACAAGCTTCTCATACCAGTTAGGCATACCATCCTGGTCTGTATCAAAGTCTGCCGCGCGTGTCTCCTCTGGATAAGTCTCCCAACCGCCTTGGTCGTTCTCATGGTCTATCTCACCCTTGATGCCAGAGCGTGAGCCTGTGTATGTATATGTTCCGTCAATAGTCTCATCAACAACACGCAGATGCTGGTCGTCGCGCACAGGCATTGTTGCACCAGCCTCGCTGGTGACAATCTTGAATGCGTCCTCCGCCTTATGTATTGTAGCGTAAGAAGGGAAGAGCGGTTCATTTACGAATGTCTCGTATCCTGTCGGAATAGAGCCTCCGTTGCTTTCACGACGGTTGTATGTGTCGTTGAGTTTGTCTGTTGAGAGACTTCCGTCCTTGTTCTCACGTATGTTTCCGCTCACGTATGCCTTGTTTGTTCCCTCTGGATTAATGGCACCCTCGAAGTCCTGAGTGATGAGTACCTTGTGTCTTGTGTCTGGTCCCATCTTGTAATAGTTACCTACGAAGTTCACCTCATGTGCGTTGCCGTCGGTAGTACGGCTGTTCCAGTTATATACTACGTTATTGAATAGGTCAAGCTGTCCTATAGGTCTGTTCTCACCGTCCATTCCGCCGCCCATACTCCAGTTACGTCCGGCACAGTGTAGCAGAAGGTTATGGTGCCATGAGCCTGCCCTACCATCAATTGTTGCCGCATAGCCATGGTTTGTACCCTCACCGTAGTTCTTGTGGTCGGCAATACCAAGTGCCTCGGCAATCATAGAATACTGGAAACTGATGTTCTTTGCGCCACGTCCTGACACTGTCTCGTCTGTTCCCCATGCTGCAGTGGTGTGGTCTACGATAGCATGGTCTGAACCAGAGAGTCCCATGGCATTACCTGTATCGCCATATCCGTGCTTAAAGCGCATGTGACGGCAGATGTTGTCAGAACCGATGTTGATATTTGATCCTTTTATACAGATACCTTTTCCCGGTGCTGTCTGTCCTGCAAGAGTAACGTATGGCTGTATAAAGATAGCCTCAAAGCCGAAGTCGATGATACCCGACACGTCGAAGACGATAGTGCGCGGTCCCATTTCCATGTTCTTGAGTCCGTAGTAGAGAGTACCTGGAACGTTCTCGTTGCTGAGGCTTGTCACATGATATACGACACCGTTGCGTCCGCCCTGTGCGAAGCGTCCGTAACCCTCAGCTCCAGCGAATGCCAACTGACGTGGTTTGAATGTCCATACATTACCCTGAGTAGCGTTGCCTGATGCGTCTACTTCGTCAACACGCCAGTAGTATGTGTTCATAGAATACAGGTTGTTAACCAGATATGTGGTATCTGTAAGAGTTACCAACGGAGTTGTTGACTGTGCAACAGCAGCAGAGTCTGTACCAAAATACAGTAAATGCTTCGCAACGTCCTTGTTCGCTGGCGACCATTTCAGCGTCACGCTCTTGCTGTCTGCATCAACGTGCATGTCTCCATCAGTAGGATATGGGTCTTTAGCCAGAGATGTAATGCTGACTGTGTTAAGCTCAAAGCCATTACAGATAGGCACCATGTAGTGGTTTGCCTGTCCAGCGTCAGGTGCACCTGGGTTTGCTTCTGAAGTAAAGAACTCCAGTTCTACAGCGTCACCGGCATTGGCAATGGTGAATGTAGTAGTGAGCAAGCAAGCGTTTGCTGCCACATTCTGACTGAAAGTAGGCATTACATCCTTATGAACTAATTCTCCGTTACACTTCACATTAAATGGTGTGAGATACCATTTCTCCGAGTTCTCCCAACTATTATGATATGTCTGGAGAGTATGTGTTCCTACAGGCAGACCTTCAATTTTAAGAGTAAACTGTCCATAGTACGTATTTGTAGGGTCAAGTGCGATACCGTCGAATGTCAGACGTCCGTCCTTTTCCTTATTGGCAGCGTTCTGGATATAAGTCTTGCTCCATCCTGTACGCAATTCGTATTCAGCGTCTGTGGGACAACTTAGAGTATAGGTAACAGCGTCAATGGTCTTACTGTCGCTCTTTCCCTGCGCCACACGCCATACGGTATAACCTGGCTGGAGAGTCTCATCGTCTCCACGATTTGTGATACTGAGGTCCACCTTGTGTTGTGGTTTGTCCTGTGCGAAAGCCCAAACAGGAACAAGTGTGGCAGCCGCCAAAAACATCAACGAAGACTTCAGCAGACTGACTTTTCTTTCTTTTCTCATACTTTTATAATGTTAGTAATATTAATATAGATTATTCTAAAAAACTAATATATGCCTCCTTACAAATAGAGGTTTGTTATAATTTGGCACAAAATAACATATTTTTAATAAAAAACAGGTGCATTAATAGTGAAACATATTAGTAAAATTATGCCAAGCACCTTTATTTAATAATATTTAACGTAATATCATCACTTTTGAGCACAGTTTATATAAAAAACAACAGGCTGGGATTCATTAAAGTCCCCAATCACTCAGTTCGGCTTCCGCCTCCATTTTCTGCTCCACGTCATCCGGCAAAGATGAGAAAAAGTCCATTCCCGTAATGCGCTCCAACTGGTCAACACTATTCACATAATCACCTTTCGGACGATTACCCTCACGGTTTTTGTAGATGAAGGCAATGGCCTTAGGATTCTTACCTTCTCTCATCACTACCTTGAAGAAAGCCTCTGGAACGACCACCTTACTCTTGCCTATTCGCTTATGCGCACCTTTATATAATATAGGGCCACAGACTATGTTTATGCTACCATAACGGCGTGCCCATTTACGACATTGTATCTCAAGCTCATTCCAGTCACCTGCGTTAAGAACAGTGTTTTGCGGACAAATGTTTGTCATCAGGAACGACTCTTGCATAGCCTTCTGGCTCCATTTGTTGTCAGCAGCAGGACACATGTGCCCGCGGTCGTATCCTGTATTGTAATAATCCCAGTATGCGGCACGAGGTGACGGTACTTCTCTATCCTCCTCAAACTTCATATCCTCACGGCTGACATTACCATAGGTATGTGCCTTTGTCAGTCTCCATGCCACCCAATTTGGTATTCGGTTGTCTCTGTTATACGATGTAACATAACCTGTGCGGTATAGTATCTGCTCCTTTCCTTTATTCATTGGTGCTGGCAGAAGCACCTCGGTTGTTTGAGTCTCGGAGGCATCATTCTTATTATCTGACGTATATTCATCCACACTTTCGGCCAAGTCATGAACGGCCTTTGCCACATTCTCTATATCCTCGGCTGTCCGCCTCACATCACTAAGATTCTCTGCCAGTCCGCCCTTACCGCTTGTCGGGTCGCATGACACAACAATAGCTGCTACGGCCGATAACACACAAAAACGTCTGAATATATTTCCCATAACAAACCTTTTACTCTTTTCTTATAATTGAAGGCACAAATTTAGTTATTAAACATCAGAAACGCAAGAACAAATGATATGTTTTTATGAAATCAGCGCACTATTAGTATCCTGTCAGAGCTGTAACAACATACCATCCTGAGCATACACACATTCATATTTTTCAGCTTTTATTCGTTCCTTACACCTATTTTATATATCTTTGCATGATATAGTTTGACACAACATTTCAAAAAGCGCATAGTAAAAAGAATGAGCCAAAAGTTTACACTTCCACCAGAATGGGCAGAGCAGAGCGCCATACAACTCACCTGGCCTCATAAGGGAACAGACTGGGCGGAATATCTTGATGACATAAACGCCACCTACATAGAAATGGCAAAGGCCATAAGCAGCCGGCAGAAACTGCTCGTTGTGACGCCATACAAGCAAGCCGTAGAGAACCTGTTGCAAAATTGTCTTGACGAAAGACAGATGAACAACATCATTCTCCACGAATGTCCAACCAACGACACATGGGCAAGAGACCACGGCTTCATAACCCTGACTAATAACAACGGAGAGGCCCGACTGCTTGACTTCAGATTCAACGGCTGGGGAGATAAGTTTGAGGCAGAGCTTGACAACGGCATAAACCGGAGCCTTTACAACAGCGGTATATGCAAAGGCGATTATATTGACCACAACAGTTTCGTACTTGAAGGCGGCTCTATAGAGAGTGACGGCAAGGGCACCGTGTTTACAACATCATGCTGTCTTATGGCACCTCATCGCAACCAACCGCTCTCCAGAGAGGAAATAAACAGCCGGCTTATTACCATGCTGCATGCCGAGAGAGTATTATGGATTGACCACGGAAGCCTGGAAGGCGACGACACCGACGGTCATATAGACACTTTAGTGCGCACAGCGCCTAACGACACTCTTGTATATGTGGGATGCGATGACAGTGCCGACAATCATTACGAATCGTTTAAAGCAATGGAAAAGCAGCTTGAGAGTTTCAGGACTCTTGACGGCAGACCTTACAGACTGCTTAAGCTACCGATGCCTCAGGCAATGTATGAAGACGGAGAACGCCTGCCTGCAACATACGCAAACTTCATAATCCTGAATGGAGCCGTAATATTACCGGTGTACAACCAGCCAGAGAACGACAGCAAGGCTGAGGAAATAATGCGAGAGGCATTCCCCGGATATGACATAATATGTATTGACAGCAGCACCGTAGTCAGGCAACATGGCTCATTACATTGTTGCACAATGCAATATCCCAAGGGCGTAATATAGTAACAATGGCATAAGACCGCATGCGAGAAGCTAATTTCATGCGAGTCCGTCGCCTGAATATAAGAATACCAAACAGAAAGATTATATATCAGAACATGAAAATAGGAACCATACAGCAAAGAAATACGGCTGATGTAAACAGCAACATGCAGAGGCTGGCAAAAGGTATTGAAGAGCTTGCAAATAACGGAGCAGAACTGATAGTACTGCAGGAGCTTCATAATTCCTTGTATTTTTGTCAGGTGGAGAGTGTCAGCAACTTCGACTTGGCTGAGACCATCCCTGGTCCGTCAACAGACTTCTTCGGTGCATTGGCACGCAAACACAATGTAGTGATTGTAACATCATTGTTTGAGAAACGCGCACCTGGCTTATATCATAACACAGCCGTAGTGATTGAGCGCGATGGCAGTATAGCTGGGAAATACCGCAAGATGCACATACCAGACGATCCTGCGTACTATGAGAAGTTCTATTTCACACCGGGAGACATCGGTTTCAAACCTATAGACACCAGTGTGGGCAGACTGGGTGTATTAGTATGCTGGGACCAATGGTATCCTGAGGCAGCACGCCTGATGGCATTACAGGGTGCGGAGATTCTCATCTATCCTACAGCGATAGGCTATGAGAGCAGCGATACCGAGCAAGAGCAGCAAAGACAACGGGAGGCTTGGACAACAGTACAGCGCGGCCATGCTGTTGCGAACGGACTGCCTGTTGTTGCGGTAAACCGTGTAGGCCTTGAGCCCGACCATTCCGCACAGACTAATGGCATACAGTTCTGGGGAAGCACCTTTATAGCAGGACCACAGGGAGAATTCCTCTACCGTGCCTCAGACTCTGAAGAGGAGATAAGAATCACTGATGTTGACATAGAGCACAGCGAGCAGGTAAGACGCTGGTGGCCATTCCTGCGCGACCGCCGTATTGACAAGTACACAGACATAGTCAGAAGGTTCATTGACTGATATTAGATAAGCGAGGTTTAACAGAAAGCAAAGCACATCATTCATATATGACACCATTATACCCATTGCTTTTTCATAACAATTTCCATACTATAGTATGGGGCGGCAACAGCCTGAAGCCCATGAAAGGATTACCACAGGACAATGAGACTATTGGCGAGAGTTGGGAAGTAAGCGCAGTACCAAGCAGCAAGTCTGTTGTAATGAATGGTCCATTGGCTGGAAAAGATCTTGCAACGCTGACAAGTGAATATGGCAAACTGATGCTTGGAGAGGCTGTAAGCGAAAAGTATGGAGACACGTTCCCGCTGCTTGTGAAATTCATTGATGCCGCCAAGGACTTGTCTATACAAGTGCATCCTGATGACTTACTGGCCAAAGAACGTCACAATTGTTTTGGGAAGACGGAGATGTGGTATGTCATGAAAGCTGAACCAGGGAGCTTTCTATACTCTGGTCTTAACCAGCCAATATCAAAATACGAATACGAGAAACGCATAGAAGACGGTAGCATCTGCGATGTCCTACAACGTCACGAGGTTAAAGAAGGCGACGTCTTCTATATTCCTGCGGGAAGAATTCACGCTATTGGCAGCGGGCTGATGATTGCGGAGATTCAACAAAGCAGCGATATAACTTATCGCATATTTGACTACAACCGTCCGGGACTTGACGGGAAACCAAGACAGCTACATACGCAAGAGGCCGTTGACGCAATTGACTACAAGGTGTATGATGACTACCGCACCCATTATGAGCGCAAGTTCAACAAGCCCGTACCACTGGTAGTAACACCTTTCTTTGTTGTAAAACTGATGGAAGTAAACAGGTCATTTCACAGAAAACTATACAAATATGACTCTTTCATCATATATATGTGCCTTGAGGGCGACTGCACCATTCGCATAAACAGTACCCGTGGATTTGGAAATGACGTAATGCCTTCAGAGGAAGATACGACGATTCGCCTCACACAGGGAAACAGCTGCCTTATACCGGCAAGCGTCGCCGACCTGTATATCGCGCCAAACAATAATGCCGGCACAACAAAGTTACTTGAAGCCTATATCGACAACAAGAACTATTGAGAGATGGATGTCACAAATCTCAAACAACATACAAGACTAAATATTGGATAACTGGCGAAAACTTTGTGATGTTTTCATTCCATTTCAAAAGCAAAACAATGTCATTCCATTTTGGTATACACGGCGTATACTTTTGGTATACACGGCATATACCAAAAGTATACGCCGTGTATACCAAATCAAATGACCATGACTGTGATTCTGTCTGATGTTACTTCACACGCAATTTAGTGCTTTACTAAATTACTTCACACCAAATTAATACTTTTACTAAAAAGCTTCACAACTACTCATTCCCCTCTACTGGTTCTGTTTTCCTCCCAAAGTCTGAATCTATCTTGACCAAAGCAGCCACAAGGAATGTCACGACACAGAAAATCATTACTATGATGAAGAACATCTGATAGCCTACCGCCTCCTGAAGATCGCCAGAGACAAGACCTGGCAACATCATGCTTAATGCCATAAGCGCTGTACAAAGAGCGTAGTGAGATGTCTTGTGTTTTCCTCTACTATAATATATAAGGTATAGCATATATGCAGTAAAGCCGAAACCATAGCCGAACTGTTCTATAAAAACACAGACGTTAATGATGAAAAAGCTGACAGAAAGGTCGCAGCTAAGATATATATACACAGCATCGGGCAACGTGATAGCACATACCATCGGCCACAACCAACGTTTCAGTCCATCACGACTGGCAAGGATTCCGCCAAGGATTCCGCCAAGCGTAAGACCAACAAGGCCTACTGTTCCCTGTACGAGTCCGTACTCAGATGGCGACAATCCCAGTCCTCCATTTGCATAACTGTCAATGAGAAACAACGATGATACTTTCACCAGCAAGCCTTCAGGCATACGATAGAAAAGCATGAACAGGAATGCTATTATTGTCTCTTTTAACGGGAACTTGGTAAAAAACGTTTTAACGCTATCCCACACACCACTCATTAGTTCCATGCCACGAAGCCTGCCTTGACTTAAATCCTGGTCCTCTTTAGGGGAAGGCAGCACTGCCATGTGCCATAGCCAAAAAGCTATGAACAATGCCATTACGCCATAGAACATAAGACTCCACGAGTAACGAATGCTTCCACGGAAAAGCACCTGCAGGTTGCCGGCTATCATAACAAGGATACCCTGACCGAAAAGTGTTGCCAAACGATAGAATGTGCTGCGTATACCCACAAACCACGTCTGATGATGCTGACTTAGTCCGAGCATATAAAAGCCATCTGCGGCGATATCATGTGTAGCACTACTGAATGCCATTATCCAGAAGAAAAAGAGAGTTGATTGCAGCCAAACGTCTGTTGGAATTGTAAACGCCACACCTCCGAATGCCGCTCCTATGAGCAACTGCATAGTGACTATCCACCAGCGCTTTGTCTTCACCACATCTACAAATGGACTCCATAGAGGTTTTATCACCCACGGCAGGTATAGCCACGAGGTATAAAATGTAATATCCGCATTGGACAGTCCTAACTGCTTGTACAAAACAAGAGATATGGTCATTACTGCTACATATGGCAATCCTTCAGCGAAGTATAATGTCGGAACCCACGACCATGGATTGCGCGAAAGACTTTTTACATTAAATCTCATCTTATTTGCTAATAATCAAATTCACCATGCTTTCTTAATCTCCGCACCACGATAATAGTGCAACAGAATGTCATCATATTTGTATCCACGCTCTCCCATCACTGCCGCACCTATCTGACACAATCCTACGCCATGTCCCCAACCCTTTCCGTTAAGGACAAATCCGTCATGAGTCTTCTCCACATTGAAAGCGCTGCTGTATAGATGCGTGCGGCTGAGCACACGGCGAATCTCCAGTTCCTTACCTATAGTGAAAGTGCGCAGAGACCCCACTATCCTTAGTTTTGATATACGACCGCTCTTTCCTCGTTCCACAGGAACAAGGTCAATAATATCTCCAAGATCCATGCCCAGTTTCTCCTGTATCAGCTGAGCAAGCTCGCTGGCTGTATATGACACCGTCCAACGATAGAAGTCGTGTGTCTCCTGATCGTAATCATTAAGCACCTGCTTCAGAATCTTCGCATCTTTAGTGTTGCAGAAAGGAACACCATCTTCTGTCGCTGCATCACGTATAGACACAAGATAAGGTTTCTGCTCATCTTCCCAACAATACTGATACTCCTCTGTCTCTCCTCCACAGCACTTGCTGAAGCGGGCGTCACATATAACATCGTTATGCTTAAGAATCTGTCCTCTCGTTGCCTTTACCGCCTCTGTGACATGAGCATTGGCTGCCTTTGTTATTCCCTGATAACGCTGACAATGATCATCTGCGCACACATCAAATACCGTATGGTCATCGCGGTCGTACCATTTTATAAGCTCATCATCCTTCTTAACAAAGGAGAAGAAGCCAGAAGCCGATTTGTCTTCGGAACGTTTCTTCATCTGAGCCAACAGCCAACTGCGAGAGATTACGGCATGGGCTTTCAGGAACTCAATTGAGGATGTCGCACTCATCTCACTGGATATCACACTTACAAGATATCTCTCTACAGGCAGACAGTTGATTGCACATATCTTATCTGCCTCTACTATAAGTAACAACGTACCTTCAAAAGTCTGTTTCTCCTTACGTTCCCAATGAAAGTTAACTCCTATGGTGACATCATGAAGCGAGAACGAGGCATCATCTGAATTAGGACTGAACTTAAGATTACGATATTTATTACCATTCCACAAGATGCCACCTTCTGAGAACTCCACTGTTTGTTCTCCTGTAAGCACCTCGCCCTTAGCCATATACGGTGAGTTTAATGAGAATGTCAACTTTTCCGCGCTCACTATTCCTACGTGAACATTGGGCTCTTCATCATGCATCTGAGAAGTACAAATATTATGCGAGTCATTCAATGCCCTCAACTTCTCAATCACAGTCTCCATCTCCGCTGAAGGCAGACTTACCTCACGAAGTATTGAAAGCGCAATAGAAGCATCTATTCTTTCAAAGTCCTCCTCACGTGGCATGATAATAAGTCCCGCCATATCCAAAGCCCCGGGACTTACCATCAGTCGGTCTGTGTCATGATAATAGCAATCAGGACGATGCTTACCCCTTGGGAATATCACCGAGAGATACGTATTATCCTGCATCCATGTCACAATGTTCATCATTGGCTCCGTGTCATCCTTCTTCAACGTCAGCGACTCGTATATACAATTGAACATCTTAACTCCAGAGTCTTTTGACTTGCTGCGTATAAGAAATGCAGCACAAGGATAGTCATTCACCACAGAGATGTCCTCATCTTCGCTAAGCGAATAGACAACAGAGAGATTACGGGAAAGCCTGTGCCATCCCTCAAACATCGGTATTCCGTCAGACGCTCCTGCCTGGAAGTGCATGTGGTCTGGAGCCGATGCTCCGCAACGAGGACCGTTGTAAAACACCATAAGCTCAGGATAGCACTTAATAATGTCATACATTTTTCCATAATTGTCCTTTATAGCCTGTGGCTTATGAGTATGTGATGGTATTGTGAAATGAGTGTTGAGTATCGGGAAAGGATTGACTAACAGTTCCAAACCTCCACACAGGCGTTTTGTTATTTGTTGCTGTGGTCTGTTGCTCTCGCACAGGAAACACTGTCTCTTCGCTATAACATTCTTGTCTATGCTTGCTCCTGTTGACACAATCCGTGCAGGGTTATATTGTGCTTTCAGATCAAAGACAACGGCTGTGTCTTCTCCGTCTTGTTCATCTACACCTTTGCGCTCCCCACCAAAATCATCAGAAAGGACAAGTTCCTTAGTCTTAACATCCTTCAGGTCACGGTATCTCTTTCTTGCATCCTCCCATGTCTCAAGCTGACGGGTGAAGAATCTATGCAGCGAGTCGTCAACAAGGACATCGTCCTTACCACTGAATAAGTGCTGACGTGCCTTAATCTCTATTGTACGAAGTCTGTCCTTATAAAGATTATTCGCATTTACCTTTTCCACACTTAACGCCGAGTCACTATTACCTCCCCAGCGCCTGCACAGATAAAGCTCATCATATATTCTTCCTATTTTATATCTCCTGCTGAAAGCAAGTCCCATAGCATAATCCTCACCATAGCTTGTATTTGGCAATTGAATCTGCCTTAACAGCGGAGTAAAGAACGCGCGGGGCGCACCAAGTCCATTAATACGCAGGGCATTGTTGCATCCGTTGTCCTCGGTCCATTCGGCATGACTTATAAGTCCTGGCGGAAGTGTATTCAGTTCGAAATCACACATACGATAACTGCCTATCACCATTGCGGCTTTCTGGCTGTAGAATGCGTCAACAATTGTCTGTAATGTATCAGGAGATGAGTACAAATCGTCGCTGTCTAACTGAACAGCAAACCTTCCGCATCGGGAGTCGTTCACAGCCACATTCCAGCAACCGCCTATTCCCAAGTCATTACGGTCGGGAATGATATGTATCAGCTGGGGACAGCCGGCACTCTTTGCGGCATACTCCTTGCTTATATCTTCAAGGATACACGTTGTGTCATCAGTAGAATGATTATCGACAACGATAACATTGAACGGGAATTTTGTCTTCTGCCCGAGAGCACTCAGGACAGCATCTGCTATCGTTTTCTCACGATTTCTCACAGGAATCACCACCGATGCCTCATATTCAAACACCTGTTCGTTGAAGTCCGGAGTCTTATAATAAGCGGTATTCACCAGAGCACCTATTGCGGTGAGGTGTGCCGTCACGGCCTGTTCCATTTCTATCTGGACATCCCTATTGGCAGGATTTACATAATCAAATTGTTTCACCCCACTGTCCCTTGTGTCATCTTCCTCTTCGGTGTAAAGATATTCATTAAGGTGGAACAAAGAACCGTTACGACTCAAGAAAAGCCTCAACTCATATAATCCGGCATATTTATAATCTGACGTCTGCTGACAGACAAAGTCACGAATAAGACTTGACTTTATAAGTAACAGACTGCCAAAATCAAAGTCATCACGAACACTTCCGTCTTGATAGTCTATAACTGGATGGCTCACCGTAACTCCGTTCTCCTTAGCATAGCGGTCGGCATACACCATAGCGGCATCGGTCTCCGCTGCCACGCACAGCATTCTCTCCAACCCATTAGCACCCAACAGGAGTGGTGTGTTTTTAAGGTACAGCACCGCATAGTCTGCCTGCACATTCTCGGCAACGTTTCTTATTGTCTTGGAAGAGAACATATTATCCACTGCCACCATTCTGGTATTTTCAGGAGCCTCACCAACATTCGCGGTATCCTCTGAAACAAGCAATACTATTTGCTGTATTATTCGGCTATTTCTCAACTGTGACAACAATGGGCTGACTGTGCTCACATCACTGCACGGCAAGAAAATATCTATCTTTCCTCTCATAATCAATATGTTTTCCTATTAAGAACCTGCAAGAAGAAAGGGGCTGTCTGCCAGTAAACCTATCTTGCGATTCATATCTATTTAGGTGCAAATATAACATAAAAAGAGGAGACTTAGATAAAATATCACATTTTTTACTTAACTTTGCCACTGTAATATAATGACCTAAGAAATGTCAGCAATCAAGAAACCTCTATTAGGCATGTCGCTTCCCGAACTTAAAGAAGTGGCGAAGTCATTGGGCATGCCTGCTTTTACGGGAGGACAAATAGCAAACTGGATCTACAAGCAGCATGTAAGTTCCATTGACGAGATGACAAACATCTCAAAAAGCAACAGAGAGAAAATAAGTAACGCATACACCGTCGGATGCTTACCTTATGCTGATTGCCAGCGCTCTGTGGACGGAACTATCAAATACTTGTTCCCTACCGCTGCAGGGAAATATATTGAGACTGTTTATATTCCAGACAAGGACCGTGCGACATTATGCGTATCATCCCAGGTAGGATGTAAAATGAACTGCCTTTTCTGCCAGACTGGCAAACAGGGGTTCGAAGGCAACCTGACAGTAACAGATATTCTCAATCAGATATATTCCCTCCCCGAACGAGACAAACTGACAAACATTGTGTTCATGGGGCAGGGAGAGCCAATGGACAATCTTGATGAGGTTCTTAAAGCCACACAGATTCTTACGGCAGACTACACATACGCCTGGAGCCCTAAGAGAATAACTGTGAGCAGCGTTGGCATTAAGAACAAGCTAAAGCGTTTCCTTGACGAGAGCGACTGCCATGTCGCTATCAGTATGCACACGCCTATTCCTGAGCAAAGGGCAATGTTAATGCCTGCGGAAAAGGCGATGTCCATAAAAGACATTATCAGCCTTATGAGGAACTACGACTTCACTCATCAACGACGCCTGTCATTTGAGTATATTGTCTTTAAAGGCGTCAACGACTCCACTACTCATGCCCGCGAGATAATACGCCTTCTTGAAGGACTTGAATGTCGCATTAACCTCATAAGATTCCATCATATCCCAGGCACAGAGCTGCACGGAGCGGAAGACACCAAGATGGAGGCTCTGCGTGACTATCTTACCAATCATGGCGTATTCACCACAATAAGGGCAAGCCGCGGACAAGACATATATGCAGCATGCGGACTGTTAAGTACTGCAAAGAAAGAGACACAATAAGAACAAACGCTCATTTTTCATACAATTCCACCTATGAGAGAGAAGGTTCCACAAGCTACGCAACGCTTTAGCAACAGCAATTCCTATAAAGGCCATATATCATCATTGTTATACGCATGTCTTTTCTTATTATTGCTGACGGCATGCAACAATGAGCACAGGGAGAAGCACAAGCCGCACAGTATCGGAGAATTGTATGAGGTACTGCTTATTAGCAATGACAAAAAAACAGGAGACGTAATGTATGAGGCCTTGAACGAGGCTGTTGCGGGACTTCCACAAGTAGAGAATTATTTTGACGTCAAGCGCATCACAACTAACCAAGTCAATAAGCACACACAATACTCACGCAGTATTATAAGCATAAATGCAGATAGCAGTAAATACAAAAAGGCTGAGCTTACATATACAAAAAACACATACGCTTACCCTCAGACTATCATATCAATCAACACCCCGTCGGCTGAAAGCCTGCAAAAGGAAGTTGGTAAGTTTATGAAAAAAATAAAGCAGCTCATAATCACACAAGACAACAGCACACAAGTGCAGATACTTACAGACAACAACAATACCAAGGCGAAGGAAGATATAGAGACAATGTTGAAATGTTTCATTCTCATTCCGCCAACTCTGAAATATGAGAAGAAGGGGGAAAACTTCATCTGGTTGTCTGACAAGAATCCACAATGCATGAAGAACATCTGCGTATACACATACGACGGCTTAGACCTTACTATGGACAAGGTCATTGAGATGCGCGACAGCATAATGAAGGAGAATATCCCCGGTCAGAGTGAAGGTATGTATATGACCACAGCACCAAACACGTCGTCGGTAAGCAGAACGGTTTACAACAACAAGAGCATTCTTGTAGTAAAAGGACTATGGGAGATGGAGAACGACGCAATGGGCGGGCCGTTCATAACACATTCTATCGTTGACTCTGCCAACAACAGAGTAATAACAGCAGAAGCATTCATCTACGGCCCTGGCGAGAAAAAACGCGACAGGATGAGACGTCTGGAGGCAGCGCTATATACTCTGAACAAATTAAAGGACAACAAACCTGCTAACAAGTAACTAAAGTTTCGCATGCCAAGAAGACAAAGGAAGTTAAAGGAAGATGAGGCGGAACTTGCATAAGCTGAATAAGTAACAAATAAATACGAATATATAAACAAGAACAGATATGGAGAACAGAAAAATAAAGGTAGCCATCACTCACGGAGACACTAATGGTATTGGCTACGAGGTTATATTCAAAGTCTTTGCCGACCCTGCAATGCTTGAACTTTGCACACCTATTATATATGGTTCGCCAAAAGTGGCAGCATATCACCGCAATGCCCTTGACATACAGGCTAACTTCAGTATTATAAACAGCGCCGAGGAGGCACACCCCGACAAGCTTAACCTCATAGCCACATTCGACGAGGAGGTAAAAGTGGAGCTGGGCGCTCCGTCTGCAGAAGCGGGCAAGGCTGCTTATCTTGCTCTTGAGCGCGCCATGGAGGACTACCGCAATGGTCTCTTCGATGTCCTTGTCACGGCACCTATCAACAAGAACAATATTCAAAGCGATAACTTCAGATTCTGCGGACACACAGAATATATTGAGCAAAGCATGGAAGGTGACGCTAAAGCCCTCATGATTCTGCTTAACGACAGGCTACGTGTTGCATTGGTGACAACACACCTGCCTATAAAAGACGTTGCGGCAGCCATTACAAAAGAGGCGGTCATGGAGAAGGCGGAGATATTCTCCGACACTTTAAAACGCGACTTCCGCGTTTCAAAGCCTCGCATCGCAATACTTTCTCTCAATCCGCATGCTGGTGACAACGGCGTTATTGGCAATGAGGAGGAAGAGATAATATCACCTGCCATCGCCGAATTGTCAGAGAAGGGCATCAATGCCTTCGGTCCTTATGCGGCAGACGGATTCTTCGGACATGGCGCCTATGACACTTTCGACGGCATACTGGCAATGTATCACGACCAGGGACTGGCACCTTTCAAGAGTCTTGCTGCCGGCAATGGCGTTAACTACACGGCCGGACTTCCTATCATACGCACCTCGCCAGACCACGGCACAGCATATGAGATTGCCGGAAAGGGAACAGCCGACGAGGGTTCGTTCAGACAGGCCGTTTACACAGCTATTGATATTTACCGCAATCGCTATAATTACGACCTTCCATTTGCCAACCCTTTGAAGAAACTGTATCACGAGAAGCGTGACGACAGCGACAAGGTTAGATTCGCCATTCCAAAGAACAAGGCAGAATAACAAATAGGACTAATACCATAATGGTATTCTGATGAAGAAGAAATACAAGAACATGTTTTTCGTCTTTGGCGTTGTGCTGCTCATACTGATGCTGACGCAGCTCAACTATGAAGACATCATTAACGGGCTCCAACGCGCCGGCTATTGGTTTCCTGCCGTAGTAGCGCTTTGGGGCTTACTATATATCATTAATACTGCGGCATGGTATGTCATAATAAGAAGCGGAGGCAAGGACAAGAAAGAGATAGGCTTCTGGTGGCTATATAAGGTAACGGTGTCCGGGTTCGCACTCAACTATGCCACGCCGTGCGGACTGATGGGCGGTGAGCCTTATCGCATAATGGAACTGACACCACGCATAGGTGTTGAGCGCGCCACATCCTCTGTGCTTCTCTATGTCATGACCCACATCTTCAGTCACTTCTGGTTTTGGCTTATCGCAACAATACTGTATGTTCTCACCGAGCCGCTTAACACATTCATGTCTGTGCTGCTTGCCGTCATAGCCTCTGTATGCATCTTTGCCATATGGTTTTTCATCAAGGGCTACCGCAAGGGCATTGCGCTGAGCATAATGCGCATTGCCGGCAAGATGCCTGTCGTGGGCAAACACGCAATACGCTTCACAGAGAGCAGGAAGACGGAGCTCGACAACATCGACAAGCAGATAGCGGCACTGCACGGACAGAACCGCCGCACATTTGTCTCTGCTGTAGCCCTTGAGTTGGCTTGCCGCCTGCTGTCCTCATTTGAGATTATGTTCATTCTCCTTGTGCTCACACCTGACGTCAGCTATATCCACTGCGTTCTGATATTGGCGTTCACGAGTCTCCTTGCCAACATCCTTTTCTTCATGCCACTGCAGTTAGGCGGCAGAGAAGGCGGATTCCTTCTCTCATCCACAGGTCTGGCAATGACCGCAAGTTCTGGCATCTTTGTGGCGCTCATAGTAAGACTGCGTGAGTTGATATGGACTGCCATCGGCCTGCTGATGATGAAGACGAAAGCATAAGGAGCACATCTCCGTAACAAGCAAAATAAAGATATATACTAATGGGAATAACAGAACTTATAATAATAGCGATAGGATTGTCCATGGACGCCTTTGCCGTATCAATAGGCAAGGGTCTGGCATTGCCACGTGTCCGCTTCCGTCATGCTCTTTGCGCTGGTCTTTGGTTTGGAGGTTTTCAGGCTCTGATGCCCGTCGCCGGCTATCTGCTCGGCAGCGCGTTTGCCGCATTTATGGAGGCATGGGACCACTGGATATCATTCATCCTGCTGGCATATATAGGTATAAACATGATAAAGGAAGCATTTGAGAGCAAGGAGGAGAGCAAGGACAAGGGCTTTGCCATACGCATAATGTTTCTCCTGGCTGTTGCCACAAGCATCGACGCACTGGCCGTAGGAGTATCGCTGGCGTTTCTCAATGCGTCCATCCTATCCTCAGCCATGGTTATAGGCATCACCACGTTTCTCTTCTCCGCCGTAGGTGTTTATATCGGCAACCTTTTCGGCAACAGATACCGCAAGACTGCCGAGTGCATTGGCGGCGTGATACTTATTGTCATAGGTATAAAGATTCTCATAGAGCACCTATTGGCATGATAGGCTTTATAGATTGATTTTAAGGAGTGCAGACGTATGCTAAGATTTCGTTCATCGCTCAACGTTTATTTTGACAGTATCATAAATTATTTATAATTGTATGAGTTTCCATTTCTCCCCTCTCATTTGGAGAGGTGTTGGGGTGAGCTTTGAGAAGATAGGAAAGACAAACTGATAACTTTCAATCATCTAAAGTTTCGAATATCTCAGGTGGAAAACGAATTTCATCTTCTGGGTCGTCAAGGTAATCATCACGCATGTCCTCGTAGTATGATATTTCATCGAAACTATTATCTTTTATTTCTTTGTAATGCTTCTTTAAATATTCATACATCTCTTTCTCTGTTTTAAGTAGTACATCAGCGTCCCATTCATAATGTCCATCAGGAATCCCTATGTTTCCATACTTGCGTTTTTTTACCTTTACATATTTGCCGGCATTTTCAACCTCATACAGCTCTTCTGTCTGTTTTGTCCTAACATTAAGTTTATAATGATAGCGTGGCTTCGCAGTTTCTTTTGGTCGTTGTTGTGCAGTTTGGTTTGTGGATACTGTTGACTGCTGCTTTGCAGAACTGATGCTAGTATGCTCTTGTTGATTGCTGCCAGCTGGTCTGCAATGTCCCAGTGCAAACATTATTAATAATACAGATAAAAGAGATATAAAGAAGATTTTCTTATAAGTATTGTTTCCCGTTTTAATCGGCCCTTCAATATATGGTTTTAGTATATTTACTACAACCTTTTTGTCTTTTTCGTAATTGCGTTTGAGTTTCTTGGATGTTCCAAAATCATAGTAATGAATGCTTACTACTGTTATGCCATGTTTAGGAAGAATTTCCCTTCTTCTTGCATCATATTTTTTTCTTTGCTCTCCTCTTGGTACCCCACTTGCAGTTAACTTGTTGTCAAAGAATGCAACAGGTTCTGTATGCTGTCTTTCGCAATATTCAACAACAAGATTTAAATCTTCATAGTAGGCATCTACAGGTAGTCTTACCCCTGTATCACCTCTAAGAAAATCAAATTTATGCTGTTGCTTCGCTACTCTTCCAAGAACTTCATTGCAAAGTCCAATAACATAATATTCATCCGAATTAATTCTCAAATTGCTTCCAGTCATGTTTATTTGTTTTATCAGTTTTGTATTTAGGTATGAATATGTTGCCATTTTGTGATGCGCACCAATCTAAAATATTTAATAAATCGTATATTAGTGATTTTGTAAGATAGGGAGCCTCTCCTCCTGATATCATTTTGGTCGTATCTGTAAAATGAGAACCTTGGTTGCTGATACTGACACATGCGTGTAAACTTCTTTTGACATATTCTGGTAAATTAATGGCATTACCCATATATCTGCTAAAATCATTTAAGGACAATCCTTTTAATTCGCTTTCAAATATATTTGAATCTTTCACCCATTCCAACATTTGTCTGCATCTATTTGGAATACTTGTGTCTGTCCGAATATCATCCCTATCAATTAATGTCAATATTTTTAAAAATTCTTTTTCTCCGCAAAAGTCACAGAGTTTAGCATATCTTCTTTCTAAAGATTTACTCACCTCTATTCTTATATGTTCAAATAACACCTCTGTTTCATTATTTAAAAAGTATGGTTCTTTGTTGTGTGCTTCTAAACTGTATTTTGCGATCTCGTCAATCTGATTCTCTGCTGTTACAATGAAGCAAGGTATCCCCTTTATAGACTGTATAGCATTTAATAACCCTTTTGATGATGCCTTTTCATTGCAACTTATTATTTTGACTTCCATATTTAGCATCACAGCATCCCAACTCTCCAAAGGGTCGTGGAGTCTACACCGGCAATCTTTCATGCAGTTACAGGTTGTGATGTCTATATTGTATTCCCTGCCAAGATTTACGTATTTTTGTAGGGCATTGTCACCATTATTCATCCAAAGAACTTTTATCCATTCCATAGCATCCTGCATTATTCAATTCCGCTCAATTCGTTCTTGTAAAACTCAATAAGTTCCCGGCGTTCCTTTTCAACGATTCTCTTTTGTTCTTCAATTCCATTTTTAGGAATTTCTATTTTTACATTATACCAAAAGAGTCTTCCTTCGCTGCCATAAGAAAGCTGCTTCTTTACGTAATCTTTTCTCAATTCCCATGCAACATATTCTAAGTCATAATCAAGGTCCTCTGTAATGACAGCCATGTTGTTAAATGGAACGTAAATCGTTTCTCCATCGGTATCAACTACTGTTGGATTCAATTCATCTAACATAGAAATCACAATAGCTTTTCCATTTAGCTTATAATATTGCCCTTCATATTCTCCCTCTGAAATATCTTTAGTGTTGATTCTATAATTCAAAGTTGAAGATTTCAAGTTGTTTCTATGTAACATTCTTCCTTTTATTTTACCGTATCCATAGTGTTCCTTCAATGGAAGTTTAAGTTCAGCTCCTATAAATCTCAAATATCCCAAATCGGAATCATCCTCTTTAATTTCCAAGTCCTTGAATATAAAACCCTCTTTGGGTAATACTTTGGATATATATGAGGTCGGTTTTAATGAAGATGTTAGTACCATGCAGCTTACCACATTAACCTGTTCGTCCCAACGATCATCAAGTTCCTCATCCATGCTATCTTCGTACATGTTGTTAAATGCAAGATGGGATTCGCCAGGAAAAACGTCATGTACAATCATGTTGCATACTGCAGCCATGTCATTGTCCTCGCCCAAATCCCAATTTGTTGCATCTACAAATTTGATAGCCCCCCTACGGTAACGGTTAAAATCCATGAGTATTATGGCAACATGGTCGTTTTCGCTTGATGGCCAAACAAATGACAATTCGGCAATAGTATCTATTGCATCGTATTTAATCCATTGCTCGCGGAATTCTTTGTAAACTTCGTTCTCAAGATGTGATACGGGCACTGGCCAGATAAAGCGTTTGTTGTCTGGTATTTCAATTTTTGCCAAACTTTCTTTAATGAAAGGTGTGTCAAAAGGATTGGCTATAAGGCTGTAACCAATATTTGCAGCTAAATCATTTAACAATCTTGTCATTGCTTCTGTGTTAGTTTTACTCATGGATATCATAATTTAAAATTAAACAAATTGTTTTCTCGATTGCAAAAGTAGTATAGTTGCTCTTACTATGCAAGAAAGTTTATATATATAATAGTTCTTTTTTGTTAGGAACTAATCAGTGGAGCATCTTTCTGTGGCTAAAGCTGGTATCTTTGACTCATACATTCGATTCTCTCTTTTATTTTCAGACGAATATTTTCAGGTGATATGACCTCTAAATCTTGTCCCATTTGGAGAATACGTCCTATGAATTCATTGTTTACCTTAATTCTTAGCAAAAAGTCACCATAATTACCATTATATGGCAAATCTACTATCTGTGAGGAATGGATAGGTTTTGTTTCAATCAAATTGAATATATATGGCGAAAATGCCCTTATGCGTATTGTCTGTATTTCAGAATCTTTTTTGTTGGTAACACCAACAATATCTTTAAATAAATCAGTATAGAATCCAGATGGTGATTCTATATATGTTTTATTTTCCAACAATATTGGTTCACAGGATATACGGTCGAGTGCCACATTATAACCAATCTGAGGTTCAAGTCCTTCTGCATGCCCGAATAAGAACCACCTATTGTTATATTCCTTTAAATAGTGTGGATGGAAAATAAGTGAAACGGTCTTGCTATAATACTGTTCATATTCCAATGCCAATACATGACGATTCGCTATTGCTTCGTAGAGTTTTGGTAAAAGTTCTATGTTTCTCAATTTTGATTCATAACTGGTGCTAATCCTTTCTTCTCCTTTGCTTTTGCGTTTTTTAATGTCAAGCAAATCATGACTATTCCGAAAGAAATGCTCCAACCATACAATTGGTACAAAACCTGCTGTGTTTTGACAAAACTGCCAATAGGTTTGCAGGTCTTTTATTACTATTGAATTTAAAAGGTCTTTCAATGGGTCGTTATCATTCCCTACATATCTAAATTCTCGATTTCTGATATTTCCTCTTGTTTCAATACTTTGAGTAATTTTATCTGTAATTAATTTAATTACTTCAGGTACAGCTTTTTTAAGTTCGCCATATTCTTTGCATTTAGAAACACTATATGTTATTTGTTTCCCCAAATAATCTTCGATAATGAGTTTGTAACTTACCCATTGGCGAGTCATCAAGAGTTTATATGCAGAACGTGCACATTGTGATTTACAACTATTACCTTCAAATATGTTATTCATCGTAGTTATTTGTATTGCCACAAAGATAATATTTTTTGCATGACTGCAAAAAATTCCATATTTATGTATTGTTTCACAAAAAGATTTTAAAGTCAGCCGATAACTTATAGAATAAACAGATGACGCACATTACATTCTGTTTTTATCGTCTTACCCAATCCCACTCAAATCAACTTTATAATAAGTTGGTGCTGTGATGTTTTTTTCAAGGAACATAATCATATAGATTGGGGCATAAAGAATGTTGCCTATCTGTTTTAGGTTATCATTGTTGAAGACTATTGCTTCAGGAAGGTGGTATTCGGCGCAATCCATGATGTTTGACAAGGCGCGATGTGTCTCGTAGTCTTTACCTGATTTTACTTCGATAGGCAGCACTTTCCCATTGTGCTCTATTACAAAATCCAGTTCTCCGCGTTTCTTGTTGTTATAATAATATGGTTCAAAACCGTGTGCAACAAGTTCTTGTGCAACGGCATTCTCATAGACAGACCCGAAGTTGATGCCTTTGTCTCCGTTGATGATACGCAACTGTATGCCGTCTGCGTATTGGGCTGCAAGCAAACCAATATCGTTCAGGAATAATTTGAAAAGGTTGCGTGAGCGAGACAGCAACAGAGGGGTCTTGGGTTCTTCTATGTTGTATGTAGGTATGGCTACACCAGCGTTTTTCAACCAGAGAAAACTGTTTTGGTATCTTTCAAACTTGGCGTTTTCGTTGAGGCGTTTTAATATGAAACGCTTGTTCTTGGCATTTAGTTCTGGAGCAATGAGATTGAAAATGTCTTCTATATAGAGTTTGTTGTTTGGGTCGTATTGTGAAATGTCACGTTTGTACAGTTGGAGTATGTTATGCTGCTCGGTCATGACCTGCATAAGATTATTGCTTTGGATATATTTGCTTACAGCAGCCGGCATTCCTCCTACAACAAGATATAGCCTGAACAGTTCCATTATCTTGGAGTGGATAAGCTCATCAACGGCAGTTTTGTTTGTCCAGGCATTGCGCAATGACTGCATGACAATTTCGTTGACACCAACGCAACCTATAAATTCTTCGAAGTCGAGAGGGTACATTTCTTTTATTCCCATATAGCCAACGGGTTCTGAGCGCAGGTCTTTCAACTCTACGCCCAATAGCGACCCACTAAGGATATAGCGGTATGAACCTTCGTCAACTAAAAATTTTATAGCGGTAACTGCCTCTGGACATTTTTGTACCTCATCAAAAAATATAAGTGTTTCACCTTTAATCAATGTTTTTTGGGTAATGGCAGAAAGGCGGAGAATAATGTCTTCGCTGCTGTTGGCTCCATTGAATATCTTTATGGCTTCAGGATTTTCAATAAAGTTTATCTCTATAAAACTTTTAAACGACTTGCCGAATTGTCGTATGGAGTATGTCTTGCCTATCTGGCGCGCTCCAGTGACAAGAAGGGCGTTGCGAGAAGTCTTATAATAGTTGCAAATATAGTTGTCAATCTTTCGTTTTAGCATATTGTTCTCCTCTGTTATTTATAAGTTTTTCCACTTTTCCAAGCTTAAAATGGAGAAAACTTCCACTTTTCCAATACAAAAATAAGGTATTTATGCCGTTTTTCCAAGACTTTTCCCGTATTTTTTGCCGTTTTTCCAAGATTTTAATACAAATCAGAATGAATGTTGAGCGTTGAACGAAAGTTGTTTTGTGTCAAGAAACTAATACGGGCAGACTGCCGAGTGCATTGGCGGCGTGATACTTATTGTCATCGGTATAAAGATTCTCATAGAGCACCTATTGGCATGATACACTTCGGGCGTGCGCCTATTGTAACAAAAGTCAAGAGGACACACGCCCGAAGGTTATATCAAGTTCTTACTTTATAACATATCTATAATACACCACAGCAAAAATAGTATTGTCACAACAAATATTGTGACGTAAAACCATGTTTCAGCCTTCTTGCCAAGCAGTGCGACAACCGTTGCCAGCCCGCATATTGCAAATGGTATTGCCATCATCCAACTTACGGCAAGGCCTAACACCACAGCCAAGATTAGATCTATTGCTAATACTACAGCTATCACCACCTTATTTATTCTCTTGTTCATCGCCATTATTGTCTATGGGTGTATCGTTGCGTTTACAAGTATATTCTAAAATCTCAGACCTATTGACATATAGAAGCCATTATGGTCTGGCAGACCTGTTGTGCGTGAGTTGGTGTGACGATAACCAAATCCGATTACAGGCTTGTACTTACCCTTGCCTTCCAGTTCGGCTCCTACCTCATACACCGTCTGTTTCCAGTCCACACCGCCGATGCTTGTAAGCAGCGAGGCTTTCAGTGCAGCAGACTGCAACAGCGACTTGTCATTCTTAGCGAGGTAGAACTTATATCCCAATCCTCCACCAATGTTGTTTGTCTGCCACCATGTGCGTGCGCCGCCAGCCTCTTTCATATTCCATACACCTTCATAGTTGGCAGTTGCGAACAAGCGCGGTGTAATCTCAAAGCCCAGCTCCGCACCTACACCAACCATGTTTGTGCTGTTGTCCTTACTGGCAGCCTTCATCTTGATATCCATGAAGAATCTTTCACCGAGTGACTTTTCGTAAAAGCTACTGCTGTCGTTCTGTGACATTGCGCCCATAACGCCGAACAGCACCATCATTGATGTAATGATAATCTTTTTCATAATTTTGGTTTTTTGTTTGTTATAAAAATAATATGTTAATATCTCTTCCCTTTCATATTATCTTCTCCGCCTTACACTTATCATGCCGTGACGTCTAAGAACAGTGCAAATGTATATAAACAATCGGATATGTTTTTAATAATCCGTGTTAACTAAAATCATGTTTATGAATATTTTTATAAAACACGCCGCTAACAACGTCTTTTTAACATACGCACTTATTGATTAACATATATTTGATACTTCACAATAGCAAACAGCACGGCAGCTATTGGCAACAGCATACGTACATACCACTTCTGGTCTCTCAGCAGGCACAACCTAAAGCATACATCAATCAATGTTACTGGTATCCACAGCAGACTCAAAACAAAATTCACTTCTTTATCTCCGTTGAATACCAATCCGACAAAAATCTCACTCAACATCAAAGCAGTCTCGCAAAAGCCGATGATAAGCGTTAGTATTTTCTTTCTACCCATTTTTAACCTTTCATCAATTTATTTGATAACTACAAGCGTAATGTTTTATTGCATCACGAACGTGGTTTCTGAGAATTAATGTTTGACTTGTATGACATATCCTTTCTATGTATAAATGAAGACCGTTTAATTATTATAGTGCGTAATTTATTCACGCACCATAATATCATTCACATCTATAATAGACATCCCAACCTTTTCCATTTGCTCGAGGAACTATTTTTACGTATACAGTTTTGTCCTTGCTTATACTATTTGCCAATTTGGCACCTAAATACATTGCAGCAGCTTTACCACTTGCATATCCTGCATAAATCCATCTTTGCTGTGGTGCTTCCATTA
>JAFQGS010000024.1 GCA_017415455.1 Prevotella sp. | reverse complement strand
GTCGTCGCCAATACATCCCACTTCTCCTGTTGATGACATATCTACACCAAGAACAGGGTCGGCATTCTGAAGACGGGCAAAAGAGAACTGAGAAGCTTTCACACCAATACGGTCAATGTCAAACTCACTCTTGTCTGGTTTTGCGTAAGGAGCGTCAAGCATAATCTTTGTAGCAGTCTCAATGAAGTTGCGCTTAAGAACCTTACTTACGAATGGGAATGAGCGTGATGCACGAAGGTTACACTCAATGACCTTCAACTGACGGTTCTTTGCAAGGAACTGAATATTGAAAGGTCCGCTGATATTCAACTCTTTTGCTATCTTACGCGAGATTTTCTTTATCTGTCGGATTGTAGAGAAATATATTTCCTGAGCAGGGAATACCATTGTGGCGTCACCAGAGTGTACACCTGCATATTCAACATGCTCTGAAATAGCATACTCCACAACCTCACCTTTATCTGCAACCGCGTCAAATTCTATTTCCTTTGTATCCTGCATGAACTGTGATACAACAACAGGATAATCCTTACTTACCTCTGTTGCCATCTTAAGGAATCTGTCAAGTTCCTCGTTGTCATAGCAGACATTCATGGCAGCACCAGAGAGAACGTATGATGGACGCACAAGAACAGGGAAACCAACTTCGTCAACAAATTCTTTGATGTCATCGAAAGAGGTAAGTGCACGCCATGCCGGCTGGTCTATTTCAAGCTTGTCAAGCATTGCTGAGAATTTATCTCGGTTCTCAGCACGGTCAATATTCACTGGAGATGTACCAAGAACAGGAACTCCCTGACGATAAAGCTTCATTGCAAGATTGTTTGGAATCTGTCCGCCAACACTTACTATCGTACCCTTAGGCTCTTCAAGGTCTATAACGTCAAGCACACGCTCAAGTGTGAGCTCATCAAAATAAAGACGGTCGCACATGTCATAGTCCGTAGAAACAGTCTCAGGATTATAGTTAATCATTATTGACTTGTAACCAAGATTACGCGCTGTGTTTATGGCATTAACCGAGCACCAGTCAAATTCCACTGATGAACCAATACGATAAGCTCCAGAACCCAATACAACAACTGACTTGTCGTTCTTGTAGAAATTTATGTCGTGATCCTCAACAGCATAAGTCATATACAAATAATTTGTAAGCTCAGGATGCTCGCTTGCCACTGTGTTGATACGCTTTACTGCAGGAAGAATATTCCTTGACTTACGCTGTTTGCGCACTTGCAGATTGGCTTTTTCCATATTGTCCTCTGTCTTCAGGACGAAACGGGCAATCTGGAAATCAGAGAAACCAGCAACTTTTACCTTACGGAGGAGCTCATCTGGAACGTCATCCATAGAATCATATTTTATAAGCTCATTCTTCAGGTCGACAATATTCTTAAGTCTGCTCAAGAACCATGGGTCAATTTTTGTCAGGTTCTCAATCTGTTCTACAGAATAGCCTTCTTCAAGAGCTTGGGCAATGGCAAAGATTCTCAGGTCGGTAGGGTTTGACAACTCTTCCTCAAGATTATCAAACTTAATATGCTCATTGCCTACAAAACCATGCATGCCCTGTCCAATCATTCTCAAGCCCTTCTGAATCATCTCCTCAAATGAACGGCCGATTGACATAATCTCGCCAACAGACTTCATTGATGAGCCAATAAGACGGCTGACACCCGCGAATTTAGTAAGGTCCCAACGTGGAATCTTACATATCATATAATCAAGCTGAGGAGCAACATAGGCAGAGTTTGGTGTTCCCATCTCGCCAATCTGGTCAAGTGTATAACCAAGAGCAATCTTGGCTGCTACAAAAGCAAGTGGGTAACCAGTAGCCTTGGATGCCAGAGCAGAAGAACGGCTTAGACGTGCGTTGACCTCAATAATACGATAATCATTGGTTTCTGCATTGAATGCATATTGGATGTTACATTCTCCAACAATATTCAAATGGCGTACACACTTAACGGCAATGTCTTGAAGCATCTTAACTTGCTCGTCAGTAAGAGAGCAGGTAGGAGCAACAACGATAGACTCACCAGTGTGGATACCAAGCGGATCAAAGTTCTCCATTGAAGCTACTGTGAAGCAATGGTCATTTGCGTCACGTATAACCTCAAACTCAATTTCCTTCCAGCCTTTAAGCGATTCCTCAACAAGAATCTGAGGGGCAAAGGTAAATGCACTCTCTGCAAGCTCGATGAATGAAGACTCGTCCTTGCAAATACCGGAACCAAGTCCACCTAAGGCATATGCAGACCTAATCATTACAGGGAACCCGATTTTATGAGCAGCGTCAAGAGCATCCTTCATATTTTCAACAGCACAGCTGACAGGAGTCTTCAACTCAATCTCGTCCAGTTTCTTCACAAAAAGATCACGGTCTTCTGTATACATAATCGCATCAACAGATGTACCAAGTACCTCAACACCATATTCCTTGAGTGTTCCATTCTGATACAATTCTGTTCCACAATTCAAAGCTGTCTGACCTCCAAAGGCAAGCAATATACCATCAGGACGTTCCTTCTTAATAATCTCTGTAACAAAAAAGGAATTTACTGGCTGGAAATAAACACGGTCAGCAATTCCTTCAGATGTTTGTATAGTAGCAATATTAGGATTTACTAATATAGAACTTATACCTTCTTCACGTAGAGCTTTTAATGCTTGTGAACCAGAATAGTCAAATTCACCAGCTTGACCAATCTTTAAAGCACCAGAGCCAAGAACTAAAACTTTTTTTAATTTTTTATTCATCGCTTTATCTGTTGAAAAAATTATATTATAAAACGCTTTGTTTAAATTTGTCTGCAAAGATACTGCTTTATTTTTAAATATTTTATTTTAATATCCGATTTATTTATCCACAGAAAAAAATATGTATATCTTTGGATAAAAATTGAATTTCAATGTAAAATAACCTTCCTCTGAATTGATAATAATATGGAATTGTATTAATAATTATATAATGGCCATTATGATAAATAGAGTAAAATGCGAATTATATTCCATCACCCACTTCCAATATAAAGAAGGTTAATAAAGATAGGTTTTATGGAGATTTTTAGTAAATTTGCATGATTTATTGATACATTAACAACATTGATATAGCAAAACACTGATTTTCGATGAAAAGATTCTCTGACAAGTATATTAGCATAAAGAACGCAAGGGTAAATAATCTGAGGAATATTTCCATTGATATTCCGAGGAATAAACTAATTGTAATTACAGGTGTGTCTGGTTCTGGAAAATCATCATTAGCCTTTGATACTTTATATGCTGAGGGTCAACGCAGATATATTGAAAGTCTGTCTTCTTATGCCAGGCAGTTTCTCGGGAGAATGAACAAACCAGAGTGTGATTATATCAAAGGACTACCTCCTGCCATTGCTATTGAGCAGAAAGTGATTTCAAGAAATCCACGCTCTACGGTTGGAACATCAACAGAGATCTACGAATACCTTAGATTACTATATGCACGCATTGGACATACATTCTCGCCGATAAGCGGTGAAGAAGTAAAGAAACACTCCGAGGAGGATGTCATAAATGTTATTAATACTTTTGCAAAAGGAACCAAATTTGCTATACTGTCACCTATTATAGTATCAGATAACAGAACTCTGGATGAGCAGATGACCATATATCTGCAACAAGGATATTCGCGAATTTTCATGAATGATGACTTTATGCGAATTGAATCCTTTTTGGAAGATTATGATAAATACGGCTCGGGCTGTAATGATATTTACCTTTTAATAGACAGATTGAGTGTTGATGACTCCAAAGAAGCCGTATCCCGCCTTGTAGACTCATTGGAAACTGCAATGTATGAGGGTAATGGAGCTTGTAGGATTACTTTTCTCCCCTCGAATATCTCTTATGATTTTTCTGAGCGTTTTGAGGCTGATGGCATGACATTCCAGGAGCCAAATGATAATATGTTCTCATTCCACTCTCCCATTGGAGCGTGTCCGCGATGCGAAGGCTTTGGCAACATTATTGATATTGATGAGCGTTTGGTAATTCCAAACTCATCATTAAGCGTCTGGGATGGCTGCGTACAGTGTTGGCATGGTGAGAAAATGGGAGAATGGAAAAGAGAATTCTGTCGTCGTGCGGAAGTTGATAAGTTTCCAATTTTCCAACCTTATTATAGTTTATCAAAGACTCACAAGGAATGGCTGTGGCATGGATTACCTTCAGAAAGGCATTTGGATTTGAGAGAGAGGGTTTGTATTGATTCGTTCTTCCAGATGGTTAAGGAGAATCAATACAAGATTCAATATCGTGTGATGCTGAGTAGATATCGGGGAAAAACCAAATGTACTCTGTGTAATGGTAAAAGACTAAAAAAAGAAGTTGAATATGTCTTGATAAATGGTAAAAGCATAACCAACCTGATAGAAATGCCAATTTCTACATTGCGTAAATGGTTTGAAGATATAACCCTGTCTGAACATGACGCAAAAGTAGGAAAACGATTGTTGACTGAAATAAAAAACAGGCTTAAGTATCTTGAGGATGTCGGACTTGGATATCTTACCTTGAACAGACAGTCAAATACATTAAGTGGTGGTGAGAGTCAGAGAATAAATTTAACCACGGCTATTGGAAGCAGTCTGGTAGGCTCATTATACATATTAGATGAGCCCAGCATAGGTCTGCATAGTAGAGACACGGAAAAGCTTATCGCAGTATTGCGAAACCTGCAGGCCTTAGGAAACACGGTTGTTATTGTGGAGCACGACGAGGAGATTATGCGTGCTGCTGATTATCTAATAGATATAGGTCCTAATGCAGGAAGACTGGGAGGAGAAATAGTATTTGAAGGTGAAACGTCTGAATTACAAGAAGATGTTGAATCGGAAGTGGCGGACAGAAGTCACACTATAAAGTATCTGTTGGGTAATGACACAATTCCTCTTCCTTATGGCAGGCGTAAATCAAACATGAGTATAGTCCTAAAAGGGGCAAGGATGAATAACCTCAGGGGTATAGATGTTACATTTCCGCTTAATGTAATTACCGTAGTAACAGGAGTTAGTGGTTCTGGAAAGTCATCATTAATTAATGGTACGCTCTACCCTATTCTAAAGAGAAAGCTTGATGAGGTTGCTGATATACCAGGTGATTACAGCGCAATAGAGGGAGACTGGCAGCAAATACAACACGTTGAGTGTATAGACCAAAACCCGATAGGCAAAAGTATGCGCTCAAACCCTGTTACGTACATAAAGGCATTTGATGACATAAGACAATTATTTGCGGAGCAACCTTTGTCACAACAAATGGGCTTCTCGTCTAAATATTTCTCTTTTAATACAGACGGAGGCCGTTGTGAGCAATGTAAAGGAGCGGGAAGCATTGTTGTTGAGATGCAGTTTATGGCAGACCTGATACTTGAGTGTGAGGCCTGTCATGGAAAACGATTCAACAAAGAAGTACTTGATGTGTTGTTTAAGAACAAAAGCATTAATGATATTCTGGAGATGACTGTGGATGAGGCAATTGAGTTCTTTGAATCAAACAATCAGACGCATATAGCTTCGCAATTGGAACCATTGAGAGAAGTCGGATTAGGCTATATAAAATTAGGTCAGAGTTCCTCTACCCTATCCGGTGGCGAGAATCAGCGTGTGAAATTAGCTTATTATATAGGTCAGGAGAAATCAGAGCCAACCTTATTTATTTTTGATGAACCGACAATAGGACTTCACTTCCACGACATCAAATATCTGCTTAAAGCTTTTGACAAGCTTATAGAACATGGTCATACTGTTATCATTATTGAGCATAACTTAGACGTGATAAAGTGTGCAGACTATATAATTGATCTTGGTCCAGACGGAGGAGACAAGGGGGGGCATTTGGTATTTGAAGGTACACCGGAAGAACTTATAAAATGCAAGAATAGTTATACAGCCGACTACCTTAAGATGAAGTTGTAAAGTATAGACTCGGTTTCTGTTATACAATCTGTATCTATTGCAATCAGAACATCATCATTCAGTAGAGAGTCATAGTCACAAAATTTGGTATACACGCTATATACTTTTGGTATACACGGCGTATACTTTTAGTATACACGCTATATACCAAATTGAGTTGATATCATATTGTCTGTGATAAACGTCACTTGGAAGTATAAGGCCCGTTATATGCTTTCTGTCTACATAATGAATCATCTCAGAAAGCAACAATACAAACGTACTATAATCTAATGACCGATTGGGGTTTAAATATAAGGAGCGTTGAGATAAGTAAAAATAAGTTAAAACGATTGATATTATAAATGTCAGCCGGAATATTCTGAATATTAATCATTACCTTTGCATGAAGTTATGAAACATTGCCGATATGGCTCAGTTGGTAGAGCAATTCATTCGTAATGAATAGGTCGCGGGTTCGAGTCCCGCTATCGGCTCAGATATATTGCGGTAATAGCTCAGTTGGTAGAGCACTAGCTTCCCAAGCTGGGGGTCGCGGGTTCGAGCCCCGTTTACCGCTCATGTAATGATAAAATAAAAGAGTCACTTCAATTTGAGGTGACTCTTTTGTGTTCATTTAAGTTATTTAATAAGACTCTTCTTATAACAACTATAACCATACATCATAACGACAAGGAAGCATATAAGAGGAAGTATGAATGATATGTTCACGGCAGGGAAACCTCCTATTTCTCCCATATCAATGATAAATCCTTGTATTGGTGGCATTAAAGCACCGCCTACGATAGCCATGACAAGGAATGCTGCGCCAAGCTTTGTGTCTTGGGCGTCAACATTTTCAAGGGCTATTCCGTATATTGACGGGAACATGATTGACATAAACAGGCTGATAAGCACAAGGCAGTATAGTCCTAACATACCCTCGATACAAACTGTTCCAAATGTACATAATGAAGCGCCGATGCCAAAAATCATAAGCAGCTTACGTGTGTTTATGTATTTCATGATATAAGTACCGATAAATCTTCCCGACAGGCTCAATGACATCGCTACTATATTATATGCTTGGGCTGTGGCTTTGTTAATGCCAAGATTATCGGCATATTGTATGATGAATGTCCACACCATTATCTGTGCGGCAACATAGCACATCTGTGTGAATACTCCGTTTCGATAAATCTTATTGTTCCAAAGGTTTGCGAGTGTTTCCTTTACTGTGTGTATTTTGCCTTCAATAGCTTGTTCCTCACGTACCTTAGGCATCTTGGTGATTGCTATTATAACAAACACACACAATACAACAAGTCCGAGTGCTACGTATGGGTCGCGTATTACAGCAAGATCGTGAAGGCGGATGCCAGCTTTCTCGGTATCAGACAATAGATGGAAGAAAGTCTGACCGGATGCGTCACGCCTGTCAGATAACAGGTTTGGCAGAACAATGAAAGAAGCTACAGCCATTCCGCTGAGAGAGCCAACAGGGTTGAATGCCTGAGCCATATTCAGTCTGCGTGTTGATGTTTCCTTATCACCAAGTGAAAGTATAAACGGATTTGCTGTTGTTTCAAGGAAAGCAAGTCCGAATGTTAATATGTATAGCGACAGACAGAAGAATATGAACTCCTGGTATGCTGCTGCCGGGATAAACAGGAATGCACCCAAAGCATATAGTCCCAATCCCAGAAGGATACCTGCTTTGTAACTATACTTACGAATGAATAATGCTGCCGGAATAGCCATGGTTGCGTATCCTCCATAGAAAGCAAATTGTATCATCGACGCCTTTGCGGCACTGATTTCCATTACAGTTTGGAATGATGCAACCATTGGGTTTGTTATGTCGTTTGCAAATCCCCAAAGAGCAAATAATGACGTTATCAGAACAAACGTCAATAGATATTTCTTTGGTACAAGTGGCTTTTTTTGTTCCATTTTAGTTAATTTTTAATTAAATGTCATAAACTAAAAGTTAAGACATTCACATCGTTTCTATACAGGCAACAAATAAGGGTGTTGTTGTTGACATGTGATGTCTTAACTTTCAGATTTATCTTTCCAATTAGTTAGAGGATATTACTTATAAATAGGTCCGTAGTTCTGACATGCTCTGTAATCAGCACCTTCCTTGTCCATACCAAAAGCATTCCAGCAAGCAGGACGGAATATCTTCTCCTCTGGGACATTGTGCATACATACAGGAATGCGGAGCATAGATGCCAATGTTATAAGATCAGCACCGATATGTCCGTAACTTATTGCACCATGGTTAGCACCCCAGTTGTTCATTACTGAATAAACGTCTTTGAAGGCATCTTTAGTTGCATCAAGGCGTGGCACGAACCATGTTGTTGGCCATGTTGGGTCTGTACGCATATTAAGAACATCAAAAATATCCTGGTCAACATCTGCTGTCCATCCTTCTGCAATCTGCAATACAGGACCTAAGCCTTTAATAAGGTTCAGTCTGCTCATTGTCACAGGCATTCCACCCTTGCTTAAGAAATTAGAAGAGAAACCACCGCCACGGAAATAGTCTCTGTCTGCAGGCAGCCAATTTGTATTTTTCAGACATGCTTCAACATCAGTCTCTGTCATCTCCCAACTTGGTTTCATGCAAGGCTCGCCATTAGCGTTAGTACTTGCTCCGGTAGCATCAAGTGTTGTCGCACCAGAGTTGATGAGATGTATCATACCTCCTGCAGCAAGTCCAGTCAGTTCTTTTCCTGTTACACGCTTAACAGCCTCTGGGCTCCAGTATGTGCGCACGTCAGAGAACATCTGTCCACATCCTGTTAGTAGTTTTCCAAACAACATCGCCACACCGTTACATGCGTCGTTTTCTGTTGCTAACACATAAGCCTCGCGTATTCCGTTCCAATCAAATGTACTACAGAGTAAGGCTTCTGAGAAATCGCCATTTGGTTTCCAGTCTGTCCATTGTCTTTGTCCCTGGAATCCGGCAGCTATGGCATTGTGTCCTATAGCCTCTTCTTTGAAACCGAGTTCACGGAGTTTTGGATTGCCATACATCAAATCTCTGATTATGATTGTCATCTTCACGACAAACTCCCAGTCAGAATCTTTGCCGGCACGGTCTTTCTGTTTCTCAGGACGATTCTTGTCCCAGCCTTCGTTTGGCTTGCAATATTTCTCTGTCCATGCCATAGCCTTGGCGTATTCTTCTTGATCATAGATGCCTTCATCCATACGACGAAGAATCTCAACCTCGTCAACGCTCTCGCAACGCATTCCAAGATATTCCTGGAAGAAGTCCTGATCAACAATACTACCTGCGATTCCCATACATTGGCTTCCCACAGAGAGATATGATTTTCCTCTCATTAAGGCTACTGCTTGTGCAGAACGTGCCCATCTCAGAATCTTCTCAGCAACATCTTCTGGTATTGTGTTGTCCACAAGGTCCTGAACATCATGTCCGTATATACCGAATGCTGGAAGTCCCTTTTGCGCATGACCAGCAAGCACAGCTGCCAGATAAACCGCTCCCGGACGTTCAGTACCATTGAATCCCCAAACGGCTTTTGGCCAGTGCGGGTTCATATCCATTGTCTCTGAGCCGTAGCACCAGCATGATGTGACTGTAATAGTGGAGCCAACTCCGCATTTCTCAAACTTTTCCGCACAGGCAGCAGCTTCCGCTACCCTACCAATTGTAGTGTCTGCAATAACACATTCAACTGGTGTGCCGTCTGGATTTTTCAGATTTGCGCTGATAAGCTCTGACACTGCTTTTGCTAAGCACATTGTTTTTTCCTCAAGTCCTTCACGTATGCCGCCTTGACGACCGTCAATAGTAGGACGTATTCCAATTTTAGGATAGTTTTTCATTATAATTTATAGATTTGATATTAATTAATGTTTTTCTTGATTTCAAGAATTTAGTATTGATGATACAAAATTAATAATAATAATTAATAAAGCCAATAATAAATAAGGTATAAATTTTCTTTCAATCATTATTTATGATTTTTTATTTATATGTTAACAATTCAAGTAGTTTGGTTATAGACTTTTATAAGTTGGTTTTCTACAATTGTCTTAATTATAAAAGATAGATATCTACAATACAGAAAAGAGACAGTAATGAAATCGCTTTTCACTATCCGTCTCTTTTCTGTTATTTTCAATAAGTCTGCCTTATTCCGAAAATTCTTTTATGCGTTGCTCCTCTGAAATCTTACAAATCAGAAGTCTTCCGTCTTCCTCGGCTATAATATACCCGTCAAGACCCTGTACGACAACTTTCTTTTCTCCCATTGTATGGATGATACAATTCTTTGTCTCAATAAGTTTTATGTTAGTTCCTATGGCGCTGTTGCCATTGCTGTCTTGTTCAGTTTGGGTCCATAGTGATCCCCATGTGCCCAGGTCGCTCCAACCGAAGTCTGCAGGACAAACGAAAATATCCTCGGCTTTCTCCATGATTGCATAGTCTACAGAGATATTATCACAATCAGGGAAACGCATATCTATTATCTCTTGTTCTTTATCTGTGCCAAGATAACTGTCTATACCATCAAAAATCTCACTGATACTTGGTTGATATTCCTTGAAAGCGCAGACAATTGTATTTACATTCCATATAAATATTCCTGCATTCCAGAAGAAACAACTGTTGGCAACATATTCTTTTGCTTTTTCTAAGTTGGGCTTCTCTCTGAATGCGTCAACTCTGAATATCTCACTATTCAGCTCTGAATGCTTGTCCATGTTAGCCTGAATATAACCATATCCTGTCTCTGGCCTTGTTGGCTTCATGCCGAGTGTTACGATTGCGTCTTTCTTCTCCGTGAAGTTAAGACACAGATTTATCACCCTCTCAAACTCATTTACGTTTGTTACAATATGGTCACTTGGTGAGACTACTATATTAGCGTTCGGGTCTTCTTTTTTTATTCTCCAACTGACATAGGCTATACATGGTGCAGTGTTTCTTCTGCATGGCTCGCATAGGATGTTCTTCGAGGGAATATCCGGCAGTTGTTCTTTGACAATCTCAGTATAATTCTTATTTGTCACAACCCAAACGTTTTCAGGTGGGCATATTTTGCTAAAACGGTCAAAAGTTAACTGCAATAGAGAACGTCCTACCCCCAAGACATCAATAAATTGTTTGGGCCTTTCTACTGTGCTCATTGGCCAGAAGCGGCTTCCCACTCCACCTGCCATTATAACCAAATGATTGTTTTGCATGGTAGTAAGTTGTTGTTATTCAGTAAAATGACAATATTTGTCAAATAGATTGTTTTGATGTTTTTATAGAAATAATTATAGATAAAAAAAGGAAGTGCCTGCGTAAAAAGGCACTTCCTTTAATATTAAATGTCTATTATTTGCAATACATATTAAGTATAGCCTCATACAGTTCCTGCTTGCCAGAAGTCTGCTTTGGCTCACCAACCTGCTTACCGTAAGCTACTACATCCTCAAGTGTGAGTTTACCTTCCTCAAACTCCTTACCCTTGCCTGAGTCGAATGAAGAGTAACGCTCCTTAACCATACCGCAAATTGGAGATTTCTCAATGAGCTCAGCTGCATTCTCAAGAGCTCTTGCCATAGCATCCATACCTGCGATGTGAGCAATGAAGATATCCTCCAGGTCTGTTGAGTTACGACGAGTCTTAGCGTCGAAGTTTGTACCGCCGTTTCCAAGACCGCCACCACGTATTATCTGCATCATAGCCTGTGTGAGGTCATAGTTGTCGATTGGGAACTGGTCTGTATCCCATCCGTTCTGATAATCACCACGGTTGGCGTCAATAGAACCAAGCATGTTGTTATCTACAGCCACTGCCAACTCATGCTCAAATGTGTGACCTGCCAATGTAGCGTGGTTAACCTCGATGTTTACCTTGAAGTCGTTCTCAAGACCATGTGCCTTAAGGAAACCGATAACAGTCTCAGTGTCAACGTCATACTGGTGCTTTGTTGGTTCCATTGGTTTTGGCTCAATGAGGAAAGTTCCTGTAAAGCCCTTAGAACGAGCGTAGTCACGAGCAAGTGTGAGTATCTGTGCGAGGTGCTCCTTCTCTCTCTTCTGAT
>JAFQGS010000023.1 GCA_017415455.1 Prevotella sp. | reverse complement strand
TGAGCGCATACGCCTCTCGGCAAAAGGCACTGCCGACCCTGACGGCGACCGTCTGACATACCGCTGGTGGCACTACCGTGAGGCTGGAACAGTGACTGGCGAACCGAAGATAGCATCGCCTGCAAAGCCTGAGACGTATGTCACCGTGCCTGCCGATGCCGCAGAAGGTTCGGTGATGCACATTCTACTGGAGGTGACCGACGACGGCACGCCAGCGCTGACACGCTACGCCCGTGTGGTGATTAATGTCACAAGCCGTCTGATGAGTCAGCGTGTGGCTGACGCAGAGATGATACGTTTCCCGGAGGCATGGCAGACCGACAGCGCACGCCGTCCGGCATTCGGATACTGCCAGGGACTGGAGATGAAAGCCATGCACATGCTTGCCGACAAGATGGACGAGTTGGGGCAGAAAGCCGAGGCTGACCGCTACCGCCGCTACGCCTTGTCATATACGGATATGTTCGTGCGCGAGGACGGCACAATACTTAACTATGACTACGTTAACGGCCGCCGCAATCTCGATATGATAAACTCAGGCAAGGTGTTATTCAATGCATACAAGATTACAGGTGAGGAGCGCTACCGCAAAGCCATCAGCCTGCTCCATTCAGCCATAGAGAAGCACCCGCGCAACTCATACGGCGGATTCTGGCACAAGGAGAACTATCCGTGGCAGATGTGGCTCGACGGGCTGTATATGTGTGCGCCCTTCCTCGCCCAGTATGGCAAGGAGTTCGGCAAACCTGAGTGTATCGACGACGCCATACATCAGTGCCTGCTCGTCAGAAAGCACATGCGCGACGAGAAGACCGGACTGTACTACCACGCATGGGACGAAAAGAAAGTGCAGCGGTGGTGTGACCCTGCCACGGGCCTCTCACACCATTTCTGGGGGCGAAGCATAGGGTGGTGGATGATGGCGGTGACTGACGTACTGGACTTCGTACCAGAGAATCATCCCAAGCGTGGCGAACTCATAGCGATTCTTGATGACCTCGCCGCTACGATGCTGAAATTCCGCAAGGACGGCTGCTGGTATCAGTTGGTGAATCTGCAGGACCGTCATCCTAACTACAAGGAAGGCACCGTGACATCGATGATGCTCTACTGCTACACCAAGGCTTTGCAGAAAGGATACATAAGCCGCAAGAAATATAAGGACGTTCCGATGGAGATATATTCAGCCATACAGCAGCATCTCTTCAGCATCGACAGTAGCGGACTGCCAAACCTGACACAGTGCTGCAAGGTAGCTGGACTGGGCGGCAACCCTTACCGCGACGGCAGTTTTGAGTATTACATGAGCGAGCCCATACGCAGCAACGACCCGAAGGCTGTCGGCCCGTTCATCATGGCGTGTATAATGCTGGGCCTGTAGGCGATGAAGGCTTGGCGCAATGACGTTCGTACCAGTCAGGGAATGTGACTAATGGAAACGGATGCAGTACTGTGCCTTGCCGTTTTCTGTGTCATGCTTTTGCAAACGCAGCGTTCCTGAGGGATGAGGTCGTCTCTTGTACTGTCAGGCTCTAAAGGATCAGGCGTCAGCCATTTACGCCGATGCACAAAATACAAGAGGGGAAATATCTACCAGGTTTGGACACTTCCTTTCTATATAAAGTGTAATATGTTGTAAACCGGTGGAAAAAATTACCAGCCTGGCAAGATTTACACTTGTAGATACGGAAAAAGTGTTATATTTGCGGTCGGGAATATATTTACTACAGGCATTATAGGTCTTGAGTAAAAAAGAATAGAAAAATTTTACAAAATCGAATATATGAAAAACATCATTCGTTTTATAATCATGGCTATACTTATATCAGTCATGACGGTCTCAACCTCATGTAGCAACAGCGGGATGGCCAAGAAGGAACGCATTGCTGTCGTTATCTCCACGCTTAACAATCCGTGGTTTGTTGTGCTTGGGCAGTCGGCAGTAAGCAAGTGTGAGGAACTCGGATATGATGCCGTGCTGTTCGATTCGCAGAACAATCCGTCTAAAGAAGCGGAACATTTCGACAATATTCTGTCGTCGGGCTATAAGGCGATACTCTTTAATCCTACAGATGCTGATGGCTCGGCTGTAAATGCTAAAGCTGCAGCGAGAGCCGGCGTCCCAGTATTCTGCATGGACCGCGAAATTAACCAGCCCGGGGCATGTGTAACGCAGATTCTATCAGACAACTACTCCGGATGCATCACACTCGGACAGTATTTCGTTGAGTCAATGAACAAAAAAGGCAACTATGTAGAGATTCTCGGACTTGTAGGCGACAACAATACATGGGCACGAAGCCGGGGATTCCATTCTGTAGTTGACTGCTATGAAGGGCTGAAGATGCTGGCGCAGCAGAATGCCGACTTCGACCAGAATAAAGCCATGGAGGTCATGGAATCCGTCATGCAGGCCCATTCTAATATTGATGCAGTCTTCTGCGGTAATGACGCTATGGCGATGGGTGCATATCAGGCAATTCTGGCAGCAGGTAAAGAAGGGGAAATAAAGGTGTTCGGGTTTGACGGAGCAGATGACTGCGTCAATGCTATACGCGAGGGTAAGATTGAGGCTACTGGCATGCAGTTCCCGAAAACTATGGCTGTGACGGCTGCGTCACTCGCTGACAAATACATAAAAGGCGAACGCAATCTGCCAAAGAAACTGCCTGTTGCCGTAGAACTGGTGAACAAGGCTAACGTTAAAAACTACGGAAACTTCGGCAGAACAGACCAGTAACAGTACATATAAAAGAACAGAATACCACTATGAAATACAGCAAAATAATTCTACTTACGGCCGCCATATTTGCTGCTTTATATTTCTCATTCTACACCGAGAACTTGACGGAAAGACAGAAACGAGAAGAAATGAGTAAGTACAACCCCGCACAATTAGTCAGCGCCTTTATGAAGGATTCGCTCTCATCGCTTGAGCGCAACGCCCTGTCTGTAAGCGTGCTTGCAGAAGGTATAAAGCACGATGCCAATGGATTAGCGGAGAAGCACGGAAAAGTCTTGGGCATAGGCTCACCGATATTCTATATAGTAAAAGGCGAATGCACAGACGCCAAGATCGTTGATGGCGAAGAGATTCATGCTGTGGCTGACGGCGTAAATATTAAGATACCTGTAAAATACATCTTTGGCAACAACGCCCGCGATGCATCAGGATGGTTCAATATAGATGACTTCAAGAACACCATGGACTTCAATGCTGTATCGGCGGAGATGAATAAGTACATTACAGTGCAGATGGCAAAATTTCAGATACCGGAAGACGGGAAATTTACTTTCGTTGGTGCTGTGGCTGTACCTCCGCACTCATCTGACATGTCTTCGCTGGCAATAATACCCTACCTGCTAAAGAAATGAAAGAAATGGCTGTAATTGTTGAAGCAAGAAACATAACCAAGCGCTTCCCCGGCGTGCTGGCGCTTGACAAGGTCTGCCTGCGCATTGTCGCCGGCAAAGTTAATGCGCTGGTAGGCGAAAACGGAGCGGGGAAGTCTACACTCATGAATATTCTCTCTGGCGTATATACGGATTATGAGGGCGACGTGCTTGTTGACGGTCAGGTGTGCCAGTTCAGCAATGTGACTGATGCACAGAAGAAAGGCATCGCAATAATTCATCAGGAGCTGAACCACATACCCTACATGAATATTGCGGAGAACATGTTTCTCGGACGCGAACCGCTGACATGTGCAGGCACAGTTGACTACAGCCGGATGCACAAGGAAGCAAGGGAACAACTCAGCCGACTTCATCTCGACATAGACACTCACACGATGATGGCCGACCTGCGTGTCGGACAGCAGCAACTCGTCGAAATAGGCAAAGCACTGATGCTCAATGCGAGAGCGCTTATAATGGACGAACCGACCTCTTCACTTTCTGAATCAGAAACACAGACGCTGTTTTCTATCATTAAGGAACTGAAGGAGCAGGGGGCAGGCATCGTATACATATCGCACAAGATGAGCGAAGTCTGGCAATTAGCAGATTTTGTAACTATAATGCGCGACGGCAAACATATGGCAGAAAAGCAGATGAAGGATACTGATGCCGACGAGATTGTCAGCATGATGGTGGGCAGGGAGAGCAACGGGTTGTATGTCAGAAGTGAACATGAAACTGGCGGCTGCGCTCTTGAGGTGAAAAATCTCTCAATGAGAGACCCTGAACACAGCAACCGCCTGGCATTGAACAACATATCGCTGCACGTACGCCACGGCGAAGTCTTAGGCATATATGGGCTGATGGGGGCTGGACGTACGGAATTGCTTGAGTGCATTTTCGGGTTGCATCCGTCTCTTGTTACAGGACAGATTTTTGTAGATGGATGTCCCGTCTCTATAAAACACCCTTCAGACGCCGTAAACTACGGTATCGCTTTATGTCCGGAAGACAGAAAGAGAGAGGGCCTCGTGCTCGGAATGCCTATCCGCAAGAACATCACCCTGGCTGCTCTCCAGCAGATAGTCACACGTATAGGACTTATTAGCAGGAGAAAGGAAGATGGCGTTGCAGGCGAATACCGCCAACGGCTTGGCATAAAGTCATATTCTGCTGAGCAGTTGGCTGAGCAGCTAAGCGGCGGCAACCAGCAGAAAATAGTTCTGGGGAAATGGATGATGACACAGCCGAAGATACTATTTCTTGACGAGCCCACGCGCGGAATTGACATCAATGCGAAACACGAGATTTACCGGCTGATTGACCAGATGGCAGCACAGGGGCTCGCTGTTATTGTTGTATCGTCAGAATTGACTGAGATAATGTCTGTATCAGACAGAATTATCACCATGAGACAAGGTCGTACAGGCGAATGTTTCCTGCGACACGAATTTACCGAAGAATCCATACTTAAAGCATCACTGCCACTATGAAAAAGATATTGTCACAACCTGTAGCAAAACCGCTGGCTGCACTTCTGTTGATGTGCATCGCCATATCATTCCTGTCTGAAAACTTCCTTACATCAGACAATCTGTTTAACGTGCTGCGGCAAACATCCATTAATCTGTGTATATCCGTCGGAATGACGCTCGTCATCCTGACAGGAGGAATTGACTTGTCTGTCGGGTCCGTACTTGCTCTGTCAGGAGCTATTGCTGCTGGAATGTCGGGCAACGGGTTCGCCATAGCAGGCATAGACACATACTTCGGCTTTACATTCTGGGGGTGCTGTCTCGGAGCACTGGCCGCTGGCGCTGCGTTAGGAGCATTCAACGGAATCGTCATAACGAAATTCAAGGTGCCGCCGTTCGTCGCTACGCTTGGCGTAATGACCATCGCACGTGGACTTACCATGCTCTACACGGGTGGATTCCCAATAACCAACCTTGGCGGAGGATTCGAATTTATCGGAACAGGATGGTTCTTAGGTGTGCCGATGCCCGTATGGATAGCAATCGGTGTGATTGTAGCATTTGCTTTGTACATGAAGTACGCACGGACTGGCAGATATATTTACGCTATAGGCGGAAATGAGCGTGCCGCACTGCTCTCCGGAATACGAGTGAACAGAGTAAAACTTCTGGTTTACACTATTGCCGGTGCACTTGCTGCACTGGCAGGAATACTCGTTACCGCACGTCTTGACTCTGCCCAGCCCAATGCCGGTACAGGATATGAACTTGATGCTATTGCTGCCGTCGTAATCGGTGGCGCATCGCTTAGCGGTGGACGTGGTTCGGTAATAGGTACCGTTGTGGGAGCATTGATTATCGGTGTGCTGAACAACGGTCTGGTGTTGCTTGATGTTTCGCCATTCTGGCAGCAGGTAATCAAGGGATGTGTCATCCTCGTAGCCGTTGTGCTCGACCGTTTCTCATCTAAAACAACGTAGCTTAATGTAGAACTTGTTGGTTGGGGCTGCTTTGAACTCACGTTGTTTCTATGCAAAATGGACTTTTGCGAGTCTGTAAACAACCATGTTTTGGACATTACGGCATGCTCATGAAGGCATTGCATAGATATGATCATGTCATTCCTATGCCATGCTGGTGCGATTACATAGCGATGATGCCGCCATAACTATGCGATGGATTATTTTTCCCTGTGTTTTCATTCAAAAGACACAGCCAAAAGATTTTCGGACGTGACAGCGCCCTATTATTCGCGACATTTCAATCTGCGGAGAAAAAAATTAGGATTTTGCGATTCTCGCGGTGATTTTTTCACATTCATATAAGTGAAAATAACCTCACGCACAACTTTATTTCCCGTACCGGAAAACCACGATGACGGATGCAGTGAAATAAAAAGCAGAGTGAATACCTTGTTGATGGTTTCACTCTGCTTATTGCTTTTATTTTTGATATCCGCTGCCTCAAACAGCCTTAATCAGGCGGCGAAGCTAAGCTTCTGTTCTCTCTCTGAACTTCTGCAGCAGCCATTCCTTCTGCTCTTCAATGCTCATGTTGCTGTTGTCAAGTTCTATCGCATCGTCAGCCTTGCGAAGTGGAGACACCTCTCTGTGTGAGTCAATGTAGTCTCGCTCCTGCACGTTCTTCAGAATGTCGTTGTAGTCGGCAGCAACACCCTTGGCCTTCAGCTCGTCATAGCGTCGCTGCGCCCTCACTTCTGCCGAGGCGGTTACATATATTTTTAGCTCAGCGTCGGGGAATACCGTAGTGCCGATGTCGCGGCCGTCCATGACGATGCCTTTCTCCTTACCCATTGCCTGCTGTTGTGCAACGAGAGCCGTGCGAACAAAGGGCAGAGTGGCGATAGGGCTTACGTGTGATGACACTTCCATGCAGCGTATATCGTGCTCCACCAACTCTCCGTTGAGATAAGTGTCAGGGCGCTGTGTCTGCTCGTTGAACTTGAAACTTATGTTTATTTCCGGCATCATGCGCTGTAGTTCCTCCTCTTTAATCTCTCCGTTCTCAAGGAAAAGATTATTGCGCAGCGCAAACAATGTAACGGCGCGATACATGGCTCCTGTGTCAACATAGATGTATCCCACCTGGCGTGCCAGATCTTTTGCCATAGTACTTTTGCCACATGATGAGAATCCGTCAATGGCTATCGTTATCTTTTTCATGGTCTATAAACTATATGAAAGGTTTATTGTTATTGAGTTTGACGATACGTGGTATTTGCCGTAGGCGAGGTTTATCTTGAAACGGTCCAGCTGTAATCCGCCGCCGAAAGAGAGTCCGGCCCAGTGGCTGTCGCCGTCCTCGTCGCCCTCTGCCAGTATCTTCATCTCGTCGGCACGTCGGAAGTTGTATCCGGCGGCAAGATAAATCTGGGGCGATATTATGATGTCAACACCGGCAACAAGGTGGTTTATGAAACTGTAATCCCAGTGTGTGAGATCGACAAGGGTGGCAGAGAGGCGGAAGGGCAGGTTGTTGAGCTTTTTGCTCACACCGAGCTGCACATCGATGGGCATTTTCTCGTACTCGTCATCGTAGGCCTTCAGCTGTCCTCCGAGGTTGCGTGCCACAGCAGATACAGACCACTCGCGGTCGGCATCGTAGTAGTTGAGTCCAAGGTCCACACCCATGGCAATGGAGTTGTAACTGCCAATGTATGATGTTATGAATCTTGCCGTGATACCTCCTGCGAGTTTCGGTGACAATATATAACTGAATGTGCCGCTCAGGGCAATATCTTTGGCAGAGAACTCTCCCGTCTGTATGTTGTTCTGGTCGGTCTCTTTCATCTTTCCGTAGTCCATATACTGAGCCATGACGGCAACAGATGCCTTCTCCTTTATGTTCCTGTTGAATGAGGCACTGGCGGTGGTGGCACCCTCCATGTATGTCATGAAGTTGAGGTTGAGCGTCTTGTCGCTCACTGATGATAATAATGCGGGATTGGCGAAGACGAGAGTAGGGTCGTCTTCTATTATTGTTATGTTATCACCTCCCAGTGCCGCGGCATGCGCACTTACCGGCAGTCGGAGGAAGTTGTATTCCGTCTGACTCTCCTGAGCGTATGTCTGCATGGTGAGTAATAGCGACACAAAGAGTGAAAATAGGATTTTTTTCATTAATAATACTAATTTTATGGCAAAGATACACCTTTTTTCAAATATCTGCGTTAAATTTGTAGTGTGATTTTATAACTTGCAGTATCGTTCACGTTAATAACGTAAAAATGCGGATATTAGTGTGTGAGGGTGTGCTGTAGTGAAGTAAAAATACAGATGGAGGTAAAAAAGTCGCATAATGCCAACTTGGACAGGATGAGGCTGACAGGGTTTCTTGTCGGTCTGATTGTCGCATTGGCATGTTTCCTTGCCGTAATGGAATATGAGGCGGCTCCAAGTACGAGTGATATCGATGAGACACTGATAGACTTTACGGAAGAGGATATCGACATATTGCCTGAAGAGGAAAAGGAAAAACTTCTTACGGTAACAATTCCGCCAGAGGAACTGCCGGCAAAGGCCAAGCTGAACATTGTGGATGAGACAATAACCGCCGAGGTGCAGGAAGAACAAAACACAGGCGGTGTGACGGAAGGTGATGTGCAGGATGTGGCAGAGGATGAGAGACAGCCTGTTGCCGTTGATGAGGAGAATAATCCGCTGCATTTCACTGTGGTGGAGCAGTTGCCCGAATATCCGGGTGGTATGGTAGAGTTCATGAAGTGGCTTACAAAGAATCTCAAATATCCTCCACAGGCGCAACAGCAGAAAAAACAGGGTATGGTGCTTGTGTCGTTTATTATAAACACCGACGGTTCCGTAAATGACCTGAAGGTGGAAAAAAGCGCTGGGGAATTGCTGGACAATGAAGCCCTGAGGGTAATGCGGATGATGCCAAAATGGAAACATGGTGAGGACAAGGGAAAGCCTTGCAGGACATATTTCTGTGTTCCGGTGGTGTTCAAACTTTAAGTATGGCACACCATTCTGTGCATATGAACTACAGTTTCCTGTGTTATCACTCTGGAAGAGCACCAAGAAGGTGATGCTCTATCTGTAAACTGAATGTAAAATATAAAAATATAAAGTCATGCTAACATCAAGCGAAATTCTTACTTTGATAAACAATCATATCGGTGAACTTCCGTATGAGCGCAAGCCTTATGCTCTGTACGAGCCTATAAAATATGTGTTGTCAATAGGCGGAAAGCGTATCCGTCCAACGCTAATGCTGCTTGCGTATAATATGTATAAGGATAATCCACAGGACATCCTGTCTCCGGCATGCGGACTGGAGACGTATCACAACTACACACTGTTGCATGACGACCTGATGGATAATGCGTCGGTGAGAAGAGGGCAGCCTACCGTGCATGAGAAATGGGATGCCAACACGGCGATACTCTCAGGAGATACTATGCTTGTGATGGCTTACGAGCATTTCCTGAAGTGTGGACACCCGAGACTAAAGGAGGTGCTTGACATCTTCACGGAAACAGCATTGGAGATAGGAGAGGGCCAGCAGTATGACATGGACTTTGAGAAACGCCTTGATGTTACAGAGGGGGAATATATAGAGATGATACGTCTGAAGACAAGCGTACTTCTTGCATGTGCCCTGAAAATAGGTGCTCTGCTTGCGGATGCGTCAGCTGATGATGCTGACAGATTGTATCAGTTTGGCGAGAAGATTGGTCTTGCGTTTCAGTTGCAGGATGACTATCTTGATGTCTATGGCGATCCGAAAGTATTCGGTAAGTCAATAGGCGGCGATATTCTCTGCAATAAGAAGACATTCATGCTGATAAATGCAATGAACCGTTCTCATGGCGACATGCGTGAGGAACTGATGGGATGGCTTGAATGTCAGGACTATAAGGCAGAGGAAAAGGTTGCGGCGGTAACGCAAATATACAACCAACTTGGAATAGACAAGCTGGCAGAGGAGAAGATAGAGTATTATTTTACGGAAGGACTGAGGCATCTTAACGAGGTGACAGTGCCGGAGGAGAGGAAGATGCAACTGAGAGACTTCACGGCGCAGATGATGAAAAGGAAAGTTTAAGTGTAAGAAAATTTGATATAGAATGCCTTACCGCAGATTGCCAAAGACAGATGTCACAAGGTTGAGAGCCTTGAAGACTTTGCTGGAGAACGATAATATATATACCGTCAGAGACAGGTTTATTGACTGGCAGACGCTTAACAGGGCTCAGTCGGTATATGACAAGTTGTATGCGGCATGTGAACAGCTGAAGCTGTCGCGCTTGTCGCAAAGGCGTAATACGGCAAAGGCAGACAAGATGATACGTAATGCCTCTTTGTATGTAAGTCATTTCATCCAAGTGTTGTTGATGGCTGTGGAAAGGGGAGAGATAAGACGTTCACATCTTAGACTTTATGGCATTGAGGAAGACGCGACGTCAATGCCTGATTTTAAATCCACAGAGCGTCTTATAGAGTGGGGCGAAAGGATAGTGAAAGGTGAGAAAGAGCGCATAAAGCTTGGCGGACGCCCGATAAGTAATCCCTCTATAGGCATGGTGTCAACACATTTAGATGTCTTCAAGGATGCGTATATGCAGCAGAGGAAGATGGTGGAGCGAACATCGAATGACCTTTCCCGTGTGCAGGATATACGTCCGGAGGCTGATGATGTCTTGCTTGAGCTCTGGAATCAGATAGAGAAACATTTTGAGAGTCTTCCTCCTGATGAGCGCCTTGACAGGTGCAGGGCTTTGGGAGTGATATATTATTATCGCAGGAAGGAACGGAAAATGATGGCTCATACCCCAAAAAGTTGAATTAGAGAGATAGGATTTACTATATGTATTACATAGACACACATGCACATCTTGACGGCGAGGAGTTTGCGGAGGACCGCGATGATGTTGTGCGCCGTGCTAAGGAGGCGGGAGTAGGAAAGATATTTGTGCCAGCCATTGATATGAAGTCTCTTCATACAGTAATGGAGACATGCAAGGCATACAAAGGCTATGCTTATCCGATGTTGGGCTTGCATCCTGAGGAGGTGAAGGCTGACTATAAGTCTGTATTGGCAGATATGAAGTCTGTGCTTGATGACCAGATGACAGCCAAGGATGAGGAGCAGGCGTCGATAATCGCCATTGGTGAGGTGGGGCTTGATTATTATTGGTCCAGAGAGTTTGAGGCGGAGCAGGTAGAGGCGTTTGAGGAGCAGGTGAAGTGGGCTGTTGATTATAAACTTCCGCTGTCAATACATTGCCGGAAAGCGCAGAACGAGATGGTGAAGGTGCTGAGAAAGTATCAGAAAGACCTTTGTGGCGGCGTGTTCCATTGCTTCACGGGTAATGAGAAAGAGGCAGCCGAACTGTTGTCGTTCGATAACTTTGTATTAGGGATAGGCGGAGTGCTCACATTCAAGAAATCTCATTTGCCGGAAGTGCTTGCCTCTGTTCCATTAGACCGTGTGGTACTGGAGACCGACAGTCCGTATATGGCGCCTGTGCCGATGCGTGGAAAGCGTAATGAGAGTGCTTATGTGCAGTATGTGTTAAAGCGTATGGCGGAATCCTACGGGGTGGCTGAAGATGTTGTGGCACGGCAGACAACAGACAATGTCATCAGGGTTTTCAGAGTATAGCTGACGGTGTGTGATTTTTTATAAAGTATGTTTTTTTATATAGCATTACGGCATTGGATTAGTCCAGTGCCGTAATGCTATTCGCAATTTCAGAGACTCTGCCGTTAGATTGTTCTCTGTCCTTTGCCGTTTATTATGATGCCATGTGGCTGACATAAGTACAAGTCCTCGCCGATGGCATGGATGTAAGAATATGATGGCGGTGTGACACATTCTCCATTTCTGTTCAAGAGTCCATAGAATGTGCCGTGATTGCTTGTTACTCCATATTTCTGGCATTCTGCGACGCCAAATATAGGTGCGGGGCCATGATGCGAGATACAAGCGGTATCGTCAGTCTCTGTGATACTCTGTAGTAGTGTTGTCTCATAGCTCATGTTCTCCACGGAATGTATCACAAAGTCCACAACAACGTTGCCGTCATGGTCGTAGCGCTTGGCTGTGTTGTCAGAGTAGAACACCTCTATGGCATTTTCTGTTATGTTTATCTGCTTATGCTCCACGGGGAATACTACATCCAGCTTTTCAGACAGCAGACCGTACAAACTGTCTTTCTGTATTTCCCAGAACTTGTGGTCGTATGATATCTTGTCATATACAGGCTCTAATGCCCAGTTGCCCTTCTTGTCAATAAGCCCTACCTTGCCGTCGGCATTGAACATCGTGCAATAGCCGTTGTGGAAAATATAGCCGGTGTGGTAGCGCATGTGTTGAGTCTTGAAATTCTTGTCTATGACGACATCCCCCTTGTGATTGATAAAGAAAATCCTGCCGTCAGACTCCACCGCGGCAATTCCCTCAGAGAAAATCCATGCTCTTGAATATATGGCAGGCAAAGCCACCTCTCCGGTATAGCGATTGATGTATCCGCGCTTGTCGTCCTTTGAGAATACCGTAAGGCTGTCGTTGTTGTCGGAAGTACAAACCCAGTCCACGTCATTCATTATCACCTTGTTGTTGAGCTTGTCGAATATCCTGAATTTGCTATTGTAGTATGTGTCTTGTACGGAAATCCTGTTGCTCAGGAACGTCTCCTCGTATATTATGTCGGAGGTATATGGGTAAATGTATTTATAATGTATCTTTTGTATGAACGCATATACAACCGCTATCATAAACAATATGCACAAGAGTTTTATTAACGATGAGAGAATCTTCCATAATATGGTCCACAGTGAATCTCCCTTTTTGTAGTTGATTAGTCTTGCGATGCAGTATGGCACCTTGTCAATTAGTCTGAAAGGCGCATAAATCACAGAATTGATAAAGTTTCTTTTTTTCATAAATCTTGTTTTTAGTGTTTAATATTGTGATGTCATAATATTAAGTGTTAATTCATAATATAAGATAGGGCAGAGTGCCGAAATCTATCAGTACGCCTGATGTTATTTTATATTTTCTTGAATAGTAGCGGCTCTGATGAGGGAGAATAATATGAGTTGTGAGGTCAGAACGCCTGTTGTTTTTTTTCAAAAAAGCGGCTCAGGAATCGCAAAATCCTAATTTTTTTCTCCGCAGATTGAAATGTCGCGAATAATATGGCGTTGTCACGTCCGGAAATCTTTTGTCTGTGTCTTTTGAATGAAAGCACAGGGAAAAATAATCCATTACATAGTTATGGCGGCATCATCGCATAGTAATCGTATCAGCATCGCTTTGAGACGGTGGTAGGATGGCGTTGTCATGGCGGTGCGATGGCAATTTAATCGCACTGCCATGACAAAGTAATCATGGCACGATAAAATAGCCATCATAGCACCATGACATAGTAATCGCACCGCCTGTTCATATGAAACGGCGAGCCCATGGCATAGCAATGACTGCCATTTTTAATAGAAATATAGGAACTATAGGCACTATAGGGACTAT
>JAFQGS010000022.1 GCA_017415455.1 Prevotella sp. | reverse complement strand
CCTCCTTTATCTCGCCGTCTTCCTTCACAAGTGTGCTGTTGAGGCCATACGACATGGGTGCCGCGCCATTTGCCGTTTTCATTGCCTTATAGTAGTCTTCCACCTCCTGCTGCGTAACATTCTCATAGAAGTTGCACGCTGATGTTCTCACCAGGTCCACACCGTCGGCCTTGTTCACTCTCTTAGGGAACACATCGGGATTGAATATGACGGGGAAAATCTCCTTGCAGAAATCATCCACACACCTGCCGCCCGTAAACAATTCCGCCAAGTCGCCAAGTCCATCTATCCGACACCTGAGGAAATGCTCGCTGAAGCCGGGACTGAACTTCTCGCAGCCATAATGATGATGTATCCCGTTAGAGAACCACACACACTTAAGATATGTCTCAAGTGCGGCAAAATCCCCATCCTGTCTGTCGCCGTCATAATTAAGATATACCGTCTCAAGCATCTTCCTTATTGCCAGATTATACTTCCCATACTGGTCAAAGGTGATGTCCCTGCCGTAAATTGTCGCCTGCGACAGATAATAAATCAGCACTTTCTGCCTCAGCGTGAGATTCTCAAAGCCTTCAAGACGATACCTCAGCATCTGAATATCAGCAAAGCGGTCTGCTGTATAATTGAACTTCTCCATATTCTATCTACTTGAAATTTTACACTACAAAATGATAAATACACATTATAATAAGGTGAGCCCGTCATCGGGCATCCATCCGCGCAAGCCTGTCGGCCCTCGCCTTCTCCAGAAACTGCGTGGGATTGACGCCCATGAGCTTCTTGAAATAGTTATAAAACGACTGGCGCGTCTTGAAGCCGGAGGCTATGGCCACATCCTCTATATTCACATCGGCAAGGCAATATCTTGTCAGCATCCGCTCCGCCTCCTTTATCCTATACACGTTGAGTAATGTTGTGAAGTTTGTGTTAAAACAATGCCTTATGGTCAGAGACACATATCTCTTGTTAATATTCAACTGCTCCGCCATCTGTCCTATCGAATAGTCGTTGTATCTGTAAACCTTGTCACGTTTCAGCAACCTCGTTATCTCACGTTTAAGAATGTCCAATGTCTGCGGATTCACTCCCCCAACCTTGTCTTTAACTCTTGAAGTCATATCAACAAAACATATAATTCACAATGCAAAGATACACATATTTTTCTTGTTTCAAAAAAATCAAGTTTTGTTAAATAGCTGAAAGCGGCAAATATGTAAATATTGTTAATCTTAGTTAATCCGTCAGCATTTATTACCTCTTTAAGGTTCGTCAATCAATTAAAATGAGTAATTTTGCAGCCGATTTAGTCCGTTAAGGCTCGAAAAAGCATTAACACGAAGTTAATCGCCTTGCGGAAAAACCCGTTTAAAACAAAAAAATGTACGCAATTGTAGAAATTAACGGTCAGCAGTTCAAGGCAGAACAGGGCAAGAAATTGTTCGTGCACCACATTAAGGATGCAGAGGCTGGCAAGACTGTTGAGTTTGACAAGGTACTGCTCGTAGACAACGACGGTACAATTCAGGTAGGTGCGCCTACAGTTGATGGCGCAAAGGTAGTTTGTGAAATTGTCAATCCACTTGTAAAGGGTGACAAAGTCATCGTTTTCAAGATGAAGCGCAGAAAGGACTCACGCAAGAAGAATGGTCACCGCGCACAGTTCACAGAAGTAGAAATCAAACAAGTAATCGCTTAAAAGTTAGGAGGACTAAAGAATGGCACATAAAAAAGGTGTGGGTAGTTCTAAGAACGGCCGTGAATCAGCTTCACAAAGATTAGGTGTTAAGATTTGGGGTGGACAGAAATGTGTTGCCGGAAATATCATCGTTCGTCAGCGTGGCACAAAGCACAATCCTGGCACAAACGTAGGTATTGGCAAGGACGATACACTCTTCGCTCTTGTAGATGGTACAGTCAACTTCAAGAAGACTCGTTACAATAAGAGTATTGTTTCAGTAATACCAGAAGCAGAAGCTTAAATTAAACATTAAAAAAACTTATTCCAAACAAACAACATAATCCCAGTTCCGTGTGGAACTGGGATTCATGCTTTATAGGGAAGGAGCCTGTCTTTCCTGTTTCTCATCATCCAAGCATCAGCATTCTTTCATCTACCGACAGGAAGGTTTTATCTCCGGCACTCCCCTCACATTTGCCAAACGGCATTTGCGCTATGAGTTTCCAACTCTCCTTTACCTCAAAGACCTCTCTTACCGCATCGTCTATTATCGGATTATAGTGCTGCAGCGATGCTCCTAACCCATATTCTGTCAGGGCTGTCCATATTGCGAACTGATGCATGGCATTGGTGTGTTCCGCCCAGGTGGGAAACTGCCCGGAATATATCTTATGCTCACGGCAGAGTTCTTCTATTATTGACATATCCTCATAGAACAGAAACGTGCCGTATCCCGACGCAAATGACACATCTATCTTCTTCTCCGTCGCATGGAAGGCATCAGCCGGCACTAACCTGCTCAATACTATCTTCACTATATTCCAGAATTGAGCATGCCTCTCGCCAACAAGCAGCAGGATGCGAGTGGACTGACTGTTGAATGCAGAAGGTGTGTTAAGAACCACTCTGCGAGTCATTTCCAACAACTCGTCATCAGACAACGGTATCTCATTGCTTAGTTCATAACAGGAACGGCGCTTCTCAAGCAGATTCAAATAGTTTCCTTTCATAATCCATCCTCCATATATATTATTATAATGTTATGGTTGCAAATATAGGAATTACGCATAACACACTAACTGAATATTATATTAAGAAAGGCAAAGCAATTACTAAGAAAAAATAAAGGCCGCATTAAAGTTTATTTTTTTAAAGTAACATCCTTCAAAAATCAATAAAAATAAAACATCATTATGTATAATTAGAATTAAATTACGTACCTTTGCATCAGAATATAAAAACAAAATAAAAGATATAGATTTATGCTTACGATAAAGCTTATTAGCGAAGAAACAGAGAGAGTCATAAAAGGACTTGAGAAGAAGCACTTCAGCGGAGCACGCGAGGCTATTGAGAACGTAATGGCCATAGACAAGCGCCGCAGGGAGGCTCAGCAGAAGTCTGACAAGAACAAACAAGACGCCAAGATTCTTGCGGCACAGATTGGCGCTTTGATGAAGCAAGGCAAGAAAGACGAGGCTGAGGAGATAAAGGCACAGGTTGCCGAGCTGAAACAAGCGGACAAGATTCTTGAGACAGAGATGACCAAGGCTGAGCAGGAACTGACCGTCCTGCTATGCTCCATACCAAACATACCTAACGACGATGTGCCGGAGGGAAACGGCGCGGAGGATAATGTGGTGGTGGCAACTGGCGGCAACATGCCCGAGTTCACAACAGAGCCATTGTGTCACTGGGATATCTGCAAGAAATACAATCTCATAGACTTCGACTTAGGTGTAAAGATAACAGGTGCCGGCTTCCCGCTTTACATAGGAAAGATGGCAAGACTGCAGCGTGCGCTTGAGGCTTTTTTCCTTGAAGAAGCACGCAAGAGCGGATATCTTGAGGTGCAGCCTCCGTATGTTGTGAACGAAGCCTCTGGATATGGAACAGGACAATTGCCTGACAAAGAAGGACAGATGTATCATTGCACAGCAGACAACCTTTATCTGATACCTACAGCAGAGGTGCCTGTGACCAACATCTTCCGCGATGTGATACTTGACGAGAAAGACCTCCCTATAAAGCGCTGCGCATATTCAGCATGTTTCCGCCGCGAAGCCGGATCGTATGGAAAAGACGTAAGAGGTCTTAACCGTTTGCATCAGTTTGACAAAGTTGAGATTGTGCGCATAGACAAGCCCGACCACTCATATGAGAGCCTGAACGAGATGCTGGAGCACGTGGAGGGACTGATGAAGAAATTAGAGCTGCCCTATCGCATCCTTAAGCTGTGCGGCGGCGATATGAGTTTCACATCTTCTATCTGCTATGACTTCGAAGTATGGAGCGCCGCGCAGAAAAGATGGCTTGAGGTAAGTTCCGTATCCAACTTTGAAAGCTATCAGGCCAACCGTCTGAAGTGCCGCTACAGAAATGCGGAGACGAAGAAGACCGAACTATGCCACACGCTGAACGGCTCTGCACTTGCCCTGCCGCGTATTGTCGCAGCGATAATTGAGAACAACCAGACGGAAGAGGGAGTAAGAGTGCCAAAATGCCTGGTTCCATATTGCGGCTTTGAGATTCTTGACGACAAAAACTTTTAGAGTTTAATCTCACAAACAAGCATATAACAGAAACGCATCAGTTATGTACCGCCATAATAAAACGAAATGGCAAGCATAACTGATGCGTTTTTGTATCTGTACATAAAACGCATAATTTGTAAGTATGTCACTTTTGACGGCTAAGTGATATACTTTTGACGGCTAAATGGCATACTTTTGATGGCTAAATGGCATACTTTGAACGGCCCAACGGCATACTTTGGACGGCTCAATCGCATACTTTGAACGGCTCAATCGCATACTTTGAACGGCTCAATCGCATGATTACATCCTGTGACACAACACCTTACACAGCCCAGGTATGCCAAATAATGAATAAAAACAGCATAAAACCCAACACGACATAAACTAACAGGAAGTAAGAAGATGAAATGTTTGCCAATAAGACGAAAAATATATACCTTTGCACATCACTTAAAGAAGGAAATTAACAAAAAGACATTTTATGAACAAGATTGTCAGAAAAGTGCAATTCTCTGAGAACGTTTTCATGTTCGAGATAGAGGCTCCACTGATAGCAAAAAGCCGTAAGGCCGGAAACTTTGTCATTGTACGCGTGGACAGCAAAGGCGAAAGAATGCCTTTGACAATTGCTGACGCAGACATCGCTAAGGGAACAATAACATTAGTGGTTCAGAAAGTAGGACTCTCGTCACAGAAATTATGCAACCTGAACGAGGGCGATATGATAGCCGACCTTGTTGGTCCGCTTGGAAATCCGACACATATCGAGAATTTCGGAACCGTAATCTGCGCTGGAGGAGGTGTGGGAGTTGCACCAATGCTTCCTATCATCAAAGCCCTGAAGGCTGCCGGAAACCGTGTTCTGTCCGTATTGGCAGGCAGGAATAAAGACCTTATCATACTTGAGGATGAGGTTCGCAAGCATAGCGACGAAGTAATAATAATGACCGACGACGGCAGTTATGGTGAGAAAGGCGTTGTTACTGTAGGTATCGAGAAACTCATCAATCAGGAGCCTGTAATAAACAAGGTATTTGCCATAGGTCCTCCGATAATGATGAAATTCTGCTGCCTGCTTACACAGAAGTACAACATTCCGACAGACGTATCCCTGAATACCATAATGGTTGACGGAACAGGTATGTGCGGAGCATGCCGACTGACAATTGGCGGAAAAACAAAGTTTGTTTGTATTGACGGACCTGAGTTTGATGGCGCTCTCGTTGATTGGGACGAGATGTTCAAGAGAATGGGAACATTCAAGCAGGTGGAACGTGAGGAGATGGAACACTACGAGGAGCATCTTTGCACGGTAAAAACTGAGGGCAACGAATGCAAGGAAAGCACCACGACAACCTCTGAGGCCGAGGGCACAACAACAGAGCCTATTGACATACTGACAGACAGGAATTCAGAATGGAGACAGGAATTAAGGAAGGCGATGAAACCGAAGGAGCGCACCGAAATCCAACGAGTGATAATGCCCGAGCTTGAGCCTGAATATCGTTCTACGACAAGACTTGAGGAAGTAAACACAGGACTTACCCAGGAGATGGCAATGACAGAGGCCAAACGTTGCCTTGACTGCGCCAACCCTACATGCGTTGAGGGATGTCCTGTAAACATCAACATCCCGTCTTTCATAAAGAACATAGAGAGAGGTGACTTCCTGGCTGCGGCAAAAGTACTGAAGAACACCTCTGCCCTGCCGGCTGTATGCGGAAGAGTATGCCCACAGGAGAAACAATGCGAGAGCAAATGTATGCACCTGAAGATGGGAAAACCAGCCGTAGCCATAGGATATCTGGAACGCTTCGCAGCAGACTATGAGCGTGAGAGCGGAAAGATGTCTCTGCCTGATGTGGAACCAGCAAACGGAATAAAGATTGCTGTGGTTGGCTCTGGTCCTGCCGGACTGAGTTTCGCAGGCGACATGGTGAAGAGAGGCTATGAGGTGCATGTGTTTGAGGCCCTGCACGAAATCGGCGGTGTTCTGAAATATGGTATTCCTGAGTTCAGATTGCCTAACAGCATTGTGGATGTAGAGATAGAGAACCTCAAGAAAATGGGTGTAAACTTCATCACCGACTGCATAATTGGCAAAACAATAAGCATCGATGACCTGGAGGCTGATGGATTTAAAGGCATATTCGTGGCATCTGGCGCCGGACTTCCAAACTTCATGGATATTCCAGGCGAGAATTCCATCAATATCATGTCGTCTAATGAGTATCTTACACGAGTTAATCTCATGGACGCAGCAAATCCGACAACAGACACACCTATAAACAAAGCCACACACGTATTGGTTGTAGGTGGCGGAAACACCGCAATGGACTCTTGCCGAACAGCAAAGCGTCTCGGAGCAGAGGTGACATTAGTTTACAGACGTTCGGAGGAGGAGATGCCCGCACGCTTGGAGGAAGTAAAGCACGCCAAGGAAGAAGGCATAGAATTCCTGACGCTTCACAACCCAATAGAATACATAGCCGATGAGAATGGAGCCGTGAAACAGGTGATATTACAGGTAATGCGCCTTGGCGAACCTGACGAGAGCGGACGCCGACGCCCGGAAGCCATACCTGGTGAGACAAAGACAATAGACGTTGACCAGGTAATCGTTGCCGTTGGCGTATCTCCTAACCCACTCGTGCCTAAGTCTGTTGAAGGTCTTGAACTTGGCAGAAAGAACACCATCGCAGTAGATGAGACCATGTGTTCTTCAAGGGATAATCTTTACGCAGGAGGTGATATCGTAAGAGGTGGAGCAACCGTTATTCTCGCAATGGGTGACGGAAGGCGCGCCGCATTAAACATGGACAACAAGCTTTCACAATCTAAATAAAGGAAAATTGTGAACGGACTATATTCTATATTATTGCTCGTACTAAGCAATGTGTTTATGACACTTGCATGGTACGGGCATTTAAGATTACAACAGACAGGAACAAGCAACAACTGGCCCCTCCTGGGAGTCATCGCTTTCTCATGGCTTATTGCCTTCTTTGAGTATTGCTGCCAGGTGCCGGCAAACAGAATGGGATTTGTTGACAACGGAGGACCCTTCACCCTCGTGCAACTCAAAGTCATTCAGGAGTGCATCAGCCTTGGAGTATTCGCCGTTATAGCAAATATAATGTTCCAGGGACAAACCTTACACTGGAATCATGTGCTTGCCTTCCTGCTGATTATATGTGCAGTATATCTGGTATTCATGAAATAACCCATCACCAACATACCTTCATCCATGCCAGCACCCACCCAAGCGGAAAAGACAGAGAGAAGAATAGAGAGACGATGCAGGAAAGCGATTTCCGACTATCAGCTCATTGAGGACGGAGACAAAGTATTAATCGGCTTATCCGGTGGGAAGGACTCTTTATGCCTTTTGGAAATGTTAGGGAAAAGAATGATGATACACAAGCCATCATTCACAGCCATGGCTGTTCATATAAGGATGGAGAACGTCAGTTATGAGACAGACTGCGAGTACATAAGACAATTCGCAGCAAAATGGAACATACCGCTGTATATAGAAACAACACGATTTGAGTTTGACAGCAGCAACAAGAAGACACCATGCTTCCTTTGCTCATGGAACAGACGGAAACAATTATTCACCAAAGCACAAGAACTTGGATGCAACAAGATTGCTTTAGGGCATCATATGGATGATATTATTCATACCACCATGATGAATATGTTTTTCCAGGGACACTTCTCCACAATGCCGGCTAAGCTGAGAATGAAGAAGATGCCAATAACAATAATACGTCCTTTGTGCATGGTTGAGGAAAGAGACATATTATCTCATGCGGAAAACATGAAGTACAGACAGCAGGTAATAAAATGTCCGTTTGAGAAAGACTCACACCGCTCTGATATGGCAGAGATATTCAGATGCATAGAGAATATGAATCCAGAGGCAAGATATTCTATGATGAACGCATTAGAGGCAGAAGGAAAACTTATTGAGATATAAAATAGCAAAAACGGGCCGCATGTTAATAAACATACGACCCGTTTTTAATTATCTCCATACTTATCTCACCGGGATATTCTTAAGTATCTCCATCAGATGATCCCATACCATCTGAACCGTAGGAATCAGCAGGCGCTCATCTGGCGAGTGTACTCCACGAAGCGTAGGACCCATAGACACCATATCAAGATTAGGATAACGCTCAGAGAAAAGGCCGCACTCAAGACCTGCATGAATGCCAAGAACCTTCGGCTCTTTGCCAAATATCTGCTTATATGTCTCAACAACAATATCTGTCAACTGGCTATTAGGGTTCATCTTCCATGCCGGATAGCCATCACTCTGAGAGACTTGGGCACCGGCAAGCTGGAATACGGCCTTGACAGTATTAGCCATATTCTCAAGATTACTCATAACGCATGAACGCTGTGAGGCAACAATCGTAATGGATTTGTCCTCTGTCTTCACACTTGCAACATTACTTGAGGTCTCAACAAGCCAAGAGATAGCCTCATCCTGGCACATTGAGTACACACCATTATCAACAGCCTGCAGGGCCTGGATAAGCTTAATGCTCACATGCTGAGGAAGAGCCTTATCTGAATCAGTACTTTCCAGCCTAAACTCCATTAAGTTCTCTGTGGTATGGAACTCATCCTCCACCTCACTTGTAAAGATGTTCCAATCCACACGTACATTTTCCTTTACAGCAGAAGGAACCGCAAATACAACCATACCATCACGTGGAATGGCATTATGCATTCTTCCCGCATCAAAAGAGACTAAACGCAAGTCGTATTTCTCCTGACACTTATATAGGAAACGTGAGAGAATCTTTATACCATTCGCCAGCTTCTTGTTTATATCATCACCACTATGGCCACCTTTTAAACCCTTTAATGATGCCTTCATGAAAAAGAACTCCTGTGAGACATCCTCACGGTCAAAGATGAATTCCGCCTTTGTCGTCATACCTCCGGCACAACTTACAAAGAACTGTCCTTCATCCTCACTATCAAGATTTATAAGCATGTCTCCGGTCATAAAATCTGACTTCATGCCTATGGCTCCGGTCAATCCTGTTTCCTCATCCTTTGTAAACACACACTCTATTGGTCCGTGCTCGATATCATCTGAATCCAAAAGAGCAAGCTGCATGGCGCATCCAATACCATCATCAGCACCAAGCGTTGTTCCCTTGGCCTTCAGCCACTCTCCATCAACATAGGTCTCTATGGGATCTTTTGTGAAGTCAATATCTACATCAACAAGTTTCTCACAAACCATGTCCATATGGCTTTGAAGAATCACGGTTTTTCTGTTCTCATATCCTGGCGTCGCAGGCTTTGATATTTTCACATTGCCTGTCTCGTCCACAATTGTCTCCAGTCCTCTTTCACGACCAAACTCTTTCAGATATTCTATCATCTGCTCCTCGTGTTTTGAAGGGCGTGGAATTGCATTTATCTTTGAGAAATGCTCAAAGACACAAACGGGTTCTAATCTTTTACTCATTATTTAATATTTTTTATATGTGTTTTCATTAATTATTCACTATCTTTGCATGCAAAAATAAAAAAAATGGCAAACATTTGTATCTTTTACCATGTTAATATTTGCTATATCCGCAATAATAATTCGCATGGTTATTAATATAATACAATAAAAGAATGAAATGGGCCTGTAACAAGAGTATGAAAACAAAATAATTATAACATGAACAAGAAATCAATTTTAGGAGTATTTGCCGTTGCCATGATGAGCATGGCAATGACATCTTGCAATCAGCAGGCACCAAAGGTGGATGAGAAATCACAAACAGCAAATGGCGCAGCTGCCAGTGAGTTGAAAATAGCATTCGTTGAGGTTGACTCAATAATGACTCAATATAAGTTCTGCAAAGAACGTTCACTGGAGTTGCAGAAGAAAAGCCAGAACATAGAGAACACATTAAAGACAAAGGGCCAGAACCTTCAGGCTGCTGTCAACAAGTTCCAACAAGATATACAGAACAACAAGTACACACAGCAGCAAGCAGAAGCGGTACAGGCTGGATTGCAGAAACAGGATGCAGACCTCCGCGCATTACAGCAGAGACTGGCTGAGGAATTCCAGAGTGAGACAGAGAAGTTCAATGTAGCATTAAGAGACAGCCTGCAGAACTTCCTCAAAGCATATAACAAAGACAAGAAGTATTCTATAATTCTCAGCAAAGTTGGCGACAACATCCTGTATGCAGACAAGGCTTATGACATAACAAATGAGATTATTGCAGGTCTGAACAAAAACTACAAGCCGGCTCCTGCCAAGAAAGAAGAGAAGAAATAAGAAAACATAAACGCGATACAAAAAAATGGTTCTCTGATGAGAACCATTTTTTGTACCTATACTATATATATATTTACAAAGCGTAGAAACAATTAAGCACTATTCCTTCTCGTCCTGGTCTATCTCATTTGCGAAGTAACTTGTTCCATCAAAACAATGTGTACAGATATCACACTTTGACATTCCTATTGACTCTACAAGAGTCTCTATCTTATTAAATTTTAATGTCGTAAGACCAAGTTGTCTCGCTATTTCCTTAACCATCCGGTTATATTCCTCAGAGTCGGTTTGTGCATATTTGTCCAGTTTTGCATTCTCATCACCCTCAAAGTCTTTTATCACACGACGGCTTATAAGCTCAAGATTGCTCTTTGATGAGGTGAAACCAATAAACGGACAGCCATAAACCAGCGGAGGGCATGAGATTCTTGCATGAACCTCCTTCGCTCCATTATCAAAGAATGTCTTAACATTATCACGCAACTGCGTTCCCCTGACAATTGAGTCGTCACAGAAAACCACACGCTTGTCCTTAAGAAGCGAACTGTTAGGTATAAGCTTCATCTTCGCCACAAGACTTCTAAGTTCTGGATTTCCCGGAGTAAAGCTACGCGGCCATGTCGGTGTGTACTTCAAAACAGAGCGCTTATAAGGAATGTTGTGTCCCTCAGCATATCCTAACGCAAAGCCGACACCTGAGTCAGGAATGCCGCATACACAATCTGCCTCAATATCATCCTCCTCACCCATACACTTTCCGTTACGTTCTCTGACGTACTCCACATTTATTCCCTCATAATCACTTGAAGGGAAACCATAATATACCCAGAGAAAAGAGCAGACTTGCTTACGCTTAAATGGTTTCTGAAGCACTTCCACCCCATCGGCTTTGAGTTTCACAATCTCTCCAGGACCTAAATCACGGGAAATCTTGAAATCCAGATTCGGGAAACATGTACTTTCACTTGTTGCTGCATACGCGCCCTCTTTATGACCGATGACAATAGGAGTTCGTCCCAGGAAATCCCTTGCTGCGATAATTCCATCCTCGGTCAGGATAAGCATTGAGCAGGAGCCTTTTATCTTCTTATATACAAGATTTATACCATCAACAAAAGTCTTCCCCATATTGATTATCAACGCAACCAGTTCTGTCTGATTAATTTTGTTTGCAGACATCTCACTTAAATGCATCTTTTGGGCCAGCAACTCGTCGGCAATCTCTTTCTGATTATTAATCTTGGCCACGGTTACAACCGCATAACGACCAAGATGTGAGTTTATGATTATAGGCTGAGGATCTGTATCGCTAATAACTCCAAGACCTTGACACCCTTTAAAACTATCAAGTTCATCCTCGAATTTAGAACGGAAATAACTTCTCTCTAAATTATGAATTGAGCGACAAAATCCATGATCTTTATCAAAAGTAACCATACCGGCACGTTTTGTGCCCATGTGCGAATTGTAATCCGTACCATAAAACAAATCCTTAACACAATCCTTGACTGATACGGTACCAAAAAAACCTCCCATTGCTGTGCTTGTTATTTTTACAAGAAACTGAAAATATCAGTTCTTAATCCATAAACCTTTTTCAACGTGCAAAAGTACACAAAATTGTTTTAATTTATTATTATTATGCTGAAATATTTTCACGCCACACGTACTTTTATTCTCCGTTGCGCAATAATGTCACAATCTGAATATCATTATTGATATATATTCTAAATAATTTTGCATATTAGGCTGCATAAAACAAAATTTAGTTAAACATAGTACTATTTCCGGCAAAAGACTTCCATTGTTTCATTTAAATCACTTATCTTTGTAAAGTAAGAAATACTATTATGACAAAAATAAGATTCACAATATTAATTGTAATGCTGTGCATGTTTTCTGTAAACATACAAGCACAGCGCCACAAGAAAAGAAAGCCACAGCCCAAGAAAGAGATTGTGGAGGAGCCTGTCAAGACACCTGGCCAGCTGCTTTATGACAATATGCTGTCATCCACAGCGAAGATTGTAATCTTTGACAGCGTGTTGGTTCGTAAGGAGAATGCTGTGGGAAACATTCCATTGAATAAAGAATACGGGGAACTGAAAACCACAAATACCACCCCTGCCATTGAGGCTAACGACTCGATGTACACATATATAAACGAATATGGCAACAAATGTTTCTTCAGCCGTATCGGAAGTGACGGGAAATCACATCTATATACCGCCGACAAGCTTGGAAACGAATGGAGCCAGCCACAACTGATTGAGGAGTTGGAAGCCGGATTTGAGGACATAAGGAATCCTTATATGATGCCCGACGGAATCACTATGTATTTCGCGGCAAAGGGAGAGAACAGTATCGGCGGATATGATATATTCGTAACGATGTATGACACGGAGGAATCAAAATTCTACAAACCTGAGAATATCGGATTGCCGTTCAACTCCTTTGCGGATGACCTTTTCTACATCGTGAACGAGACAGACTCACTCGGCTGGTTTGCGACAAACCGCAACCAGGCAACTGACACATTATGCATATACTCGTTTGTACCATCTAAATCAAGGGAGACATATAATATTGACGATATTACTCCCGAGCAACTAAATGGATATGCTACAATATCAAATATCAAAAGCACATGGTACGATAAGAATATAGTAAGACAAGCGCTTAAGAGACAAGATAATGCAAAGAAGGAAATGGCTCAGAAGGAAGACATAGAAACGTCCATGTCGTTTGTCATAAACGATGACATAACATATAAGAGCATATCGCAATTCAAGTCGGCAAAAGCAAGGGGAATGCTGACCAGTCTGTACAAGATGTACGAGAAATTAAATATTTACGAAAAGAAGTTAGAATCCCTAAGAGAGGGTTTTCAAAATATAGACAAGAGACAGCGCAAGACCGAATATGAGAATATCTACAATATGGAGAACGAAATTATAGAGTTACGCTCTACCATACATAAAACAGAGAAAGATATACGCAATGCTGAGAATATAGAATTATATAAATTATAACCATCATGAAAAAAACCTTTCCTGAATCTGAGCTTATATTAAATGAAGACGGAAGCATATTTCACCTTCATTTGAAACCAGAGCAATTAGCTGATAAGATAATTCTGGTCGGCGACCCGGATAGAGTCGGGCTTGTCGCTTCACATTTCAACACTATTGAGCACGAGGTCTCAAATCGAGAGTTCAAGACGATAACCGGAATTTACAAGGACAAACGCATCACGGTACAAAGTACAGGCATAGGATGTGATAATATTGATATTGTCGTTAACGAGTTAGACGCACTTGCGAATATTGATTTCAAGACGCGACAGGAGAAGGACAGCAAGAAGCAACTGACATTTGTACGTATCGGAACTTGCGGAGGCTTGCAAGACTACACCCCTATCGGTACTTTTATCGCCTCTGAGAAAAGTATTGGATTTGACGGCTTGCTGAATTTCTATTCCGGACGTAACGAGGTTTGCGACAACAGCTTTGAGGAAGAATTCAAAAAGCACATGAATTGGAACCAGCAATTAGCAGCCCCTTACGTGATTGATGCCAACAAGAAGTTACTTGACCGAATAGCCGGCGAGGACATGGTCAGAGGAGTGACTATTGCATGCGGAGGATTCTACGGTCCACAGGGACGACAGCTGCGCATTCCGTTGGCAGACCCAGAACAGAACAAGAAAGTGGTCAGCTTTTCATACCAGAATCACCGTATAACCAATTTTGAGATGGAGAGTTCCGCTGTTGCCGGCCTTGCACGCCTTCTTGGGCATAAGGCCCTTACCGTGTGTATGGTTATCGCCAACAGAGTAGCAGGAGAGGCTAATACCGGATACAAGAACAATATCAATAATCTTATTAAGTTAGTCCTTGAAAGAATATAATTCAGGCATCAGGCTTTCCGGCTGTTAAGAGAACTGATAAAAATATAAGAGTGTAAATAAACTATTAAAACCATAATGAAAATAGTTTGTTTACACTCTCAATTTATATTGATTGGAAATCAGATAAGCATAATCCCGTCCCTTATAGCACGCATCTTTCCTTCCGCATCTTTTACAACGTTCCAAGTTCCACCTACCCATTCTGTGAACGGCTGCTCCTCGTCAAATGTGAAATAGTCGTAAATAACACCATCACAGATCTCAACAATACAGTTAACAAATGTTTCATCATTAACAATCAATCTGTTTACTGCGACTCGTCTTCTTCGTATCATATCCTGAGGAACTAACGTAAATCAGATGGCGTGCCCTTTAATATCTTAGGAGCAGCTCTTTTTATCACTTGCTTTTTATTTATTGCCTTGGGTAATGCTCCGTCAGGGCTCTTCAGCACATCGTTCCTACGCATAGGGCTATTACTTGTCGTATCCTTATCCGCTGCCTTACTATCTAAGGAGTCAACACTCAAGGAGTCTTTAGGTGTTGCCTCTACCGCCGCCGCTTTTGGCTTAGTATATAGTTTAACCAGTTTTATGTTATTAACAAACATAAGTTTAAGCGTGGACTTCGTGGCATTCATGTTTTTAGAAAGGAATATAAAGCCGTAAAGCTCCTTCACTCCCAGACTCTCATCATCCTCTATCGCAATACTGTAATGCGTGTTTGATGACATATAAATCATTCGTGTAACAACACTATCGTTACTTAATCTTAATGCTATTTGCGCCACAGCAGTCTTAGAGCCTTCCTGGTATATAAAATGTGTGTCAAAGCTTAACACAAATTTACTAACACCTCTGAAGGTTGAATCCGCAGGAATCCGGAAGGTATGAACATTTTGAGGCACATTAGGAGTAAAAACATAAAAGCGAGAGTCTTTCCATACATCTGCCGTGTCAGTAGCGGTTCCCACATCTCCATATTTCTTTATATCGCTTGAAGACGCGCCTAACGCCAGCGCCTCATTACTTAGCCGCTGGGATATATTCTCATAGATAGAATGCAGACGATCTGAATGTCTTGAATAATAAACCATGGAAGAGTCAAACTCCGCCTCGGTAACGTCATATTTCTTCAGAACAGCCTTACGATAAAGCAACTTGTCATAATCCTTGTCCTCCGAATCATTCTCCGTATCTGCCATAGCGTCAGCAATATGATAGTCATATAGAATATCCTCCATGTCACCAGGCTGGATATACTCAGACGGCACTTGCGGCTTACATGCGGCAAATGACAGGATTATTATAACAAACAGAAATACTCTACCTATTATTCTTAACATTACTATTGATTGAGATTTTTGAAATTTCCTGACGACAGAATATCATCAATATGACAAATCCGACACTTACACATGCATCAGCAAAATTAAAGACAGGGCTGAAGAACACAAACTGCTCACCTCCAAAGAAAGGCACCCATTGCGGCCAGGTGGTAACAACAAGAGGGAAATAAAACATATCAACAACCTTTCCCATCAGGAAGGGCGCATACCCCTCACCAAAAGGAACAAAGTATGATACGTAAAACGGCGAGGATGAACTAAAGATCATTCCATAGAACATGCAATCCACCAGATTTCCGGCGGCACCAGCTAATATCATGGCCAGAGTTACTACATATACCATTCTTGCGCCGGTCCTGACTTGCTTGTACAGATAACATGCCAGAACAACAATCGCAAACATTCGGAACAGACTTAAGATATACTTATTTATGAAAGTCATTCCAAATGCCATACCGCTATTTTCTATAAAATTTATATAGAACCAGTCAGTAATTCTGATTGACTCATAAAGAGACATCTCGGTCTTGACCAGAATTTTTATAACCTGGTCAATTGCAAGAAGGGTAATGACAAGTACCAAGACTGTCACACCCTTCATCTTTACTGAATAATCACTTCTCATTTAACCTTTTCTTGCATTCTTTGACGCAACACTCAAAGTTGCATGAGGCACAGCACGAAGGCGCTCCTTCGGAATAAGCTCACCCGTCATACGGTCTATTCCATAAGTCTTATTCTCTATCCTTATCAACGCGCCCTCTAATCCCTGGATGAACTTCTGCTGTCTGTTGGCCTGCATCATCAAATCTTCCTTTGTCTGCGTGGCACTACCCTCCTCCAGAACCTTATACGTTGGAGAAGTATCATCAACATCGTTTCCATCCGCATTCATCAAAGTGCGCATCATCTGGTTGTAATCGCGTCGCGCCAACTTCAGTTTCTCATTTATTATGACTCTGAATTCTTCCAATTCCTCGTCACTATAACGTGTCTTTTCTGCCATAATCAAATATTTTTTTTAATTATACATTAATATTATCTCTAAGGTTCTATACAGGTATTCCTTATTGTTTCTCCACTTTAATGTTAAGCTTCAAGCCGTCGAAGTCAACTTCCTGACCTTCATTGTCTTGCATATCAACAGCGTCCGCAAGAACTTGAGTCTTTATATAGTCACCAAACTCATTCAAGGCAGGCTTTATCACATCGCTTGGCGTAATCAGAACCTTTATACGGTCTGTTATTTCAAGTCCGCTTTCTTTTCTGATATTCTGGATTCTGTTGATAAGCTCTCTTGCCATTCCCTCGTTCTTCAATTCCTCTGTCAACTCCACTTCAAGAGCAACAGTAAGGTTTCCCTCATTGGCTACGAGCCATCCTGGAATATCCTCACTAATGATATCCACGTCGGCAAGCTCAACAACAGCATCCGCTCCGTCAACAACAACAGATATAGAGCCCTGGTTCTCCAACTGCGCAATCTGCTCCTGAGAGAGGTTATCCATCGCCGCGGCTACGCCCTTCATCAGCTTACCGAACTTCTTTCCCATTGTACGGAAGTTACACTTAACCTTCTTTACAAGGATGCCGGCACCCTCCACGAAGTCAAGCTCCTTGACGTTAACCTCATTGACAATAAGATTCTTCACGGCCTCAATATGCTTCCTCTGCTCATCATCAACAGCAGGAATCATTATCTTCTGCAGCGGTTGTCTTACCTTGATATTAACCTTTCTTCTCAACGCAAGAACCATTGATGTTATCTTCTGTGCCATCAGCATGCGTGCCTCAAGGTCTTTATCAATAAATTCCTCATTTGCGACAGGGTAATCCGTGAGGTGTACAGAGCACTTTCCGTCTATCTCTTTTCCTCCAAGATCCTCCCACAGACGATCCGCATAGAAAGGAGCGAAAGGCGCCATCAGCTTGGCAACCGTCATAAGACAGGTATATAATGTCTGATAAGCAGAGAGCTTGTCCGTACTCATGTCCTTGCCCCAGAAGCGTTTGCGGTTAAGACGCACGAACCAGTTGCTGAGGTCGTCGTTCACGAATGCGTCGATAAGTCTTCCCGCACGTGTCGGGTCATAACCGTCAAGCTCCTTGTCCACCTTCTTGATGAGTGTGTTAAGACAAGACAATATCCATCTGTCTATCTCCGGACGCTCGTTATAGTCAACCTGCTCCATGTCATGTGTGAAGCCGTCAACATTAGCATATAGAGCGAAGAATGAGTATGTGTTATATAATGTTCCGAAGAATTTCCTTCTTATCTCATCAACACCCTCCGCGTCAAACTTCAGGTTGTCCCATGGCTCTGAGTTTGTCATCATATAGAATCTCACAGCGTCTGAGCCATATTTCTCAATCATATCAAACGGATTGACAACATTTCCGACGTGCTTGCTCATCTTGTTTCCTTTTGAGTCAAGAACAAGTCCGGTAGATATAACGTTTTTAAACGCTATGCTGTCAAAAACCATCGTTGCTATGGCGTGAAGCGTGAAGAACCATCCACGTGTCTGGTCCACTCCCTCATTAATGAAGTCGGCTGGGAAAGCATGATTCTTATCAATCATGTCGGCATTCTCAAACGGATAATGCACCTGGGCATAAGGCATTGAGCCTGAGTCAAACCACACGTCAATAAGGTCAGTCTCTCGCTTCATAGGCTTTCCTCCCTCGCTCACCAGGATGATATTATCCACATAAGGGCGGTGAAGGTCTATCTTCTCATAATTCTCCTTTGAATAGTCTCCTGGCACAAAACCGTTATCCTTCAAAGGATTGCTTTCCATTACTCCTGCCTTTACCGATTTCTCTATCTCATCGTAAAGTTCCTGCAGGGAGCCTATGCATATCTGCTTGTCATCCTCGTCCTTCCAAATAGGCAGAGGAGTGCCCCAGAATCGTGAGCGTGAGAGGTTCCAGTCATTAAGATTCTCCAGCCAGTTGCCGAAACGTCCTGTTCCGGTTGACTCCGGCTGCCAGTTGATAGTCTTGTTCAGCTCAAACATTCTCTCCTTCCTGGCTGTAGAGCGTATAAACCAGCTGTCCAGCGGATAATACAACACCGGCTTGTCTGTTCTCCAGCAGTGAGGATAATTATGGACATGCTTCTCTATCTTGAACGCCGTTCCGTTCTGCTTCATCTCCATACATATCACGATGTTAAGGTCTTCTGCTTTTGCCGCTGCCTTCTCATCGTATTTTCCATCTATATTGAATTGTGGCGCATAGGCATTCTTGACATAGTCGCCCGCATGGCTGCCGTAGTTGTCAACACTCACACACTTTGTTGTGAAGTTGTCGTCCAGCTCATCTATAAGATAATATTTACCTTGAAGGTCAACCATCGGTCTGGTCTCTCCCTTTTTGTTGATAAGGAAGAGTGAAGGTATGTGTGCGTCTTTTGCCACCTTTGCGTCATCAGCACCAAACGTTGGCGCGATGTGCACGATACCCGAACCGTCGTCAGTTGTGACATAGTCGCCAGGTATGATTCTGAACGCACATTCCTCCATCTCCACAAACTGGTCCTTACCGTTCTCTCCCATGAAGACCTTCTCAGGGTTCTCGCTTGCGTATTCCTTTACAAAGTCAGGAGCATTGGCATCCAGTTTTGCGGAAGGCTTAACCCATGGCATCAGCTGCTTGTATTTAAGTCCCACAAGCTCCGTACCGGTATATTCGCCAACTATTCTGTAAGGAACAGTCTTGTCTCCCTGCTTGTACTCATCCATCGCCATCTCGCTACCTTCGGGCTTGAGATAAGTTCCAAGCAGAGACTCGGCAATAACGATTGTTATCTTCTCAGCATTATATGGGTTATAAGTCTGAACCGCCACATATTTTATCTTAGGACCTACGCACAACGCTGTGTTTGAAGGCAGGGTCCATGGTGTGGTTGTCCATGCAACGAAATATGGCTTTCCCCATTGTGTCCACTCCTCTTTAGGATTTACGGCCTCAAAGAGTGCTGTCACCGTGGTGTCTTTCACATCACGATAGCATCCCGGCTGGTTCAGCTCGTGCGAGCTCAGACCGGTTCCTGCTCCTGGAGAATATGGCTGTATTGTATATCCCTTATATAGCAGACCCTTGTCGTAGAACTGCTTCAAGAGCCACCAGATGGTCTCTATATATTTGTTGTCATAGGTGATATATGGGTTGTCCAGGTCAACAAAGTAGCCCATCTTCTCTGTAAGGTCGCGCCATTCCTGTGTGAACTTCATCACATTCTCACGGCACTTCTTGTTATAGTCCTCAACAGAGATATACTTCTCCGACTGCTTGTTGTCGATATCTGCTTTTGTTATACCCAGCTCCTTCTCTACTCCAAGCTCAACTGGCAGTCCGTGAGTATCCCATCCAGCCTTGCGGTGCACCTGAAAGCCTTTCATAGTCTTATATCTGTTGAAGGTGTCCTTAATAGTACGTGCCAGCACGTGGTGAATACCCGGATGGCCGTTAGCAGAAGGTGGTCCCTCAAAGAATACAAACTGAGGGCATCCCTCACGTTCATCTATTGACTTGTGAAAAACGTCATTTTTGTTCCACATCTCAAGTATCTCGTTGTTTACCTGAGTGAGGTTCAATCCGTTATGCTCGGTGAATTTCTTTGCCATATCTTATTTATTTTTCCAGTTGTCTGATTATTAAGGTGCAAAAGTACGAAAAAAACTCTATTACACAAAGTATTACGTTGATTTTTTGAGAGAGGAAGGAGTGCAGGAGTGACTACTCACTCCTAATTATGAATTCGGAATTATGAATTATGTAGGAGTGACTCTCACTCCTAATTATGAATTCGGAATTATGAATTATGAACGATACCCTTAACCCTTAATCAATCAACTCGTCAACTTGTTAACTTATTAAAGGAGTTCAGGAGTGCAGGAGTGTAGGAGTGTAGGAGTTCAGACAATAGCTTGACACGCATATGTCCTTTATCTCCTTCTATCTTCTTCTACCTCCTTCTATCTTCCTCTAAAGAACTTGTCAACTTGTCAACTTAAAACCTCACCTCACCCTCAGCCTGTCGCCCACCTTCGGCATATAGTCTGCCGGCAGAGAATTCATCTTGTAAAGGCTTTTCAGCCTGATGCCATACCTTTGCGCTATGTCATACATGCTCTCCCCCTGCCTCACCACGTGCGGACGGTTCTTGAACGCCTTGTCGGCCTTGCTCCTCTTCTTCTTCAGATATACAATCTCTCCCGGCTGCAGCGGGTCGTTCCTGTGGCGCTCGTTATACCTTGCTATCTTGCGGTAAGAGATGCCCACCTCCTCGCCTATGCTCCTGAAGGTGTCACCCTTGCGGGCATTCAGGTAATAGTTCTTGTTGTATATATGTATGGGGTGCAGCCTTGCCCCCTCGCCGCCCTGCCGGCGCTGCGTGTTCACCACAAACTCATCATAGCTCTTCGCCTTGTCATACTTATGCAGCCCGTAGGTCTCTATGATGCCTATCAGGCGCTGGGCATATGCGGGATTGGTGGCATAGCCGCAGGCCTTCAGTCCATGTGCCCAACCCTTATAGTCGGTCGTCTTCAGCGAGAAAAGCCTTCTGTAGCGACTGCTGTTCACGAGAAAGCGGCTGTGGTCCTCATAACTCTCCATCACGCTGTTGTATGCCCTGAAGCACTCCTGGCTCTCATCGTCGTCGTGATAGGTCTTCCTCCCCTGCCAGCCATGACACTTTATGCCGAAGTGGTTGTTACCCTTACGGGCCAGCTCACTCTCGCCCGCCCCGCTCTCCAGCAGTCCCTGCGCAAGGGTGATGCTGGCAGGAATCCTGTATTTCAGCATCTCGGCAATCGCCACATCATGATACTGGTCTATGTAACTCTGGAAGCGCGCGTTCCACTTTGTCTGCGCCATGGAGCAAAGCGACGAAAGAAGGAATAAAAGTGCAAATATATATCGCATCTGTATAATCATAAATTAATTAATGCAAATATATATCAAATTGGCATGAGGGCAAAATAAAACCATTATTATTTCCTCCTCAAAACAGCTTTTATTACCTTTGCAATAAAAAACTAAGGATATGACCAACGAGACGAGCAACAAGATGACACCGGGTGTGAAGAACAGCATCACCCTG
>JAFQGS010000021.1 GCA_017415455.1 Prevotella sp. | reverse complement strand
TTTCCTCAAATAGGTCATTAGAGTCTTGAAAATATGATGTGTTTCATTAGAAAACTGAGTTTGAAATTATCATATATTGTATAGCTTTTCCATCTGACATGACCTTTTGACTTTAACGACCGATTTGGGATGATTTTTATTGGTTTACAGACTGTTCTTTAAGAACAAAAAAAGCGCGGATTACACCGGTTTCATCGTTGTTGAGATGAGTCAGTGTAATCCGCGCTATGTTATGTTGTGCGCTTATGCCAGCAGTCGTTTCACGATGTCGGAGATTATTCGTCCGTCGGCCCTGCCTGCCAGTTGCTTGCTTGCAGTGCCCATCACCTTGCCCATGTCCTTCATGCTTGTCGCACCCGTCTGGGCGATGATTTCACTTACCGCCAGCTCTATCTCCTGCTCGCTCATTTGCTTTGGCAGGTAGGCCTCGATGACAGCCACCTGTGCTGTCTCGCCCTCAGCAAGGTCGGGGCGGTTCTGCTGCATGAATGTGGCGGCAGACTCCTTGCCCTGTTTTGCCAGTTTCGCAAGAATCTTCAGCGCGTCGGCGTCGCTGAGCGTATCGTCAGAGCCTGGTGCTGTCTTTGCCTCTATGAAAACTTTCTTTATGTTGCGGAGAGTCTCCAGGCGCACCTTGTCGCGTGCCTTCATGGCCTCCTTGATGTCGTTGCTTATCTGTTCGAATATTGTCATGATTCCAAGATTTATGCGTTTGTATGTATGGCAGTCAGCTCATGCTGTCTATACGAAGCTGATGATGCCGTTAGTGTCGTCGCTGTTGTCGTCGGTCTCCTCGTTACCTTTGACATCGACCATTGACTGGTTTCTTATCTCGTCGCATATCTGCCTTGTGCGCTTGTATGTAGGTGCGCAGTCAACAGCAGAGATGACATCGTCGTTGTCGAGGTCTTCCGAGCGGAATATGTAGATGTGTGGGCGGCGCTTGTACTTAGAGTTGTTGCCGTCGTTGCCATAATAATGGTCGCGTTTTGCTCTGCGCTCAGCCTCAGCCTCCTCCTCGGCAGCCCTGCGGTTGGCCTCCTCGAGCGAATGCTTCTGTATGTGGTTGTTCATTCCGTCAACGTCCTTGATGCCGAATCCTGTAGCGAGGATGGTAACCTTCACCTTCTCGCCAAGGTCTGGATCGGTGGCAAGACCCCATTTTATCTCAAAGTCGTTGCCAAACTTAGCCATGAAGTCGTTCACCTCGTTCATCTCCTCCATCATAAGTCCGTTGTGCTGCTTGTCGTTGCAGAAAGAGATGCTGAGCAGTATCTTCTTAGAGTTGAATATGTCGTTGTCGTTGAGCAGCGGTGAGTTGAGCGCATCCTCAATGGCCTCCTTCAGGCGTCGCTCGCCCTTGCCGTAGCCCGTACTCATGATTGCCACACCACCGTCTTTGAGTACTGTCTTCACATCGTTGAAGTCGAGGTTTATGAGTCCGTGCACGGTTATAATCTCTGCAATGCTCTTAGCGGCGATGCTCAGGGTGTCGTCAGCCTTTCCAAATGCGTCGAGCACTCCCAGCTCAGGGTATATCTCGCGGAGACGCTCGTTGTTGATGACGAGCAGTGCATCTACATGTTTCGACATCTCCTCAACACCGTCAAGGGCCTGGTCAATCTTCTTGTCGCCCTCGAATCGGAAAGGTATGGTAACGATTCCCACGGTGAGGATGCCGAGTTCTTTTGACACGCGCGCTATCACTGGTGCTGCACCTGTACCAGTACCGCCACCCATGCCGGCAGTGATGAATGCCATCTTTGTGCCGTCGTTGAGCATGTTGCGCACCTCGTCGATGCTCTCCTCTGCTGCCTGACGTGCTTTCTCTGGGCGGTTGCCGGCACCAAGTCCTTCCTTGCCAAGTTGCAGGTGTATAGGCACGGGTGAGTCGTTAAGCGCCTGAGCGTCGGTGTTGCACAGCACGAATGACACGTCGTGAATGCCCTCACGGTACATGTGGTTCACCGCATTGCCACCGCCACCGCCCACGCCGATGACCTTTATTATACTGTTTTCTTTCTCTGATGTGCCGAAATCAATCATATCGTAGTTTATTAAGTTGTCTTTATTGTCTCCCATATCTGTGTTCTCTATTGTAAGTAAGTGTAAAAAATAGGACAGGGGCTCGGACTGTTAATCGTCCTCGCTGATGAGTTTCTGAATGAACTTGCCAATCTTGCTGCCGAATCCTTTCAGCTTGCCAGGGTTGTTCTCATAGTCCTCTTCCTCAATGCTCTTTGTCTCTTCCTCTAATTTCTTCTTCTCTTCCTCAGCCTTGCGTCTCAGTTCCTCAGCCTTGTCTTTCTCAGCCTGTGTGGGAACAATGCCGTTGCCGAGCTCGCTTGCGGTGCGAGGTGTCTGGTGGATGTCCTCTGTTGTTATAGGTGTTGTCTTGCCACCCTCTCCGAACAGGTCGCTGTTCACCTCCTGACCGGCACAGTTCATGTTACCCTTTGCCAACAGTCCCAGCACGGTGTTCATCATGGCGTTGTGTGATGTGATGTCCTGATGGTTTGACATGATTGTCTGTGTCACAAACTTGGCAATGCGTATCTTCTCAATGCGTGTATGCTTGCGGAAGGCAATGTCTATGTTCTTCATGTTGGAGCCACCTCCTGTGAGGATGATTCCACCAAGCAGTCTGTCGGTATAGTCGGCCGGTACCTGATACCATACATTCTCTATAATTTCCTGCAGACGTCCTTCAACGATATCTATAAATACGCGGCTCTCAATGCTGCGCTCAGCGTCGATAGGCAGTTTCAGTGAGTTGTCAATGTCGTTGTTGTCGGTGTATGCAGAACCATATTTCAGTTTCATCTTCTCTGCCACAGACTCCTCTATCTGCAGTGATGCGATGTCCTTTGTTATATTGTTGCCGCCGAGTGGTATAACGACGAGATGGCGAAGTATATTCTTATAGTAAACAGAAACAGTTGTTGTATCGGCGCCAAGGTCAACCAGCACGCATCCCGAGCGTTTCTCTGCGTCGGTGAGAACGTTGTCGGCAAGTGCCAGAGGAGCAAGGTACATCTCGGCAATGGCAACGTTGGCATTATTAAAGCAATTGTTAAGGTTGCGGTAGAAGTTCTTTCTCCACAGGATATTAAGGAAGTTACCTTCAAGCTTCGAGCACTGGATGCCCACCGGCTCCATAAGCAGTTGGTTGCCTACTTTGTATTCCTGAGTGGCTGTGTCAAGAATCTCCTGGTCCTGATAAACCATATTGCGGTTGATGTCCATCAGCTCATCTATCATGTTCTGAGAGATGATGGTGTCTTCGTCAAGCTTCTTCACAATGGTGTTCTTAACACTGCGTATAGATTGTCCGCCAACACCCACATATACCTGTGATATCTCAGTCTTGAGATTGTTGGACAGTTTCTTTACAATGTTGGAGATGCACTGCACTGTCTTGTCGATGTTAAAGATGATGCCTTTGCGGATGAAACCTGAGGAGTCTTCTTTCACAACAGACTGGATGGTGATGCTGCCGTCGATGTTTTTCTTACCGGCGATACCGGTAATCTTTGATGAGCCTAACTCAATAGCTACGATAAATTCCTTTTCCTTTACTGCCATACGTCTTACTGTTTTTCTGTTTCTTTTTATTTCTTTTTATTTTGTTTCTTGCATATTATCTGGTTGTCAAACTCTAAATTTATGTATGAGTATTTGTTCCATCCTGCTTCGTTGAGCCCGTATTTATAGAACTTCTCAAGTCTTGTGAGTTTGTTGTTTATGAACTCGTTTATGAGTTTCTCTCTCTCTGCCGCATTCTTTGACTGAGGCAGACTTCCGAGGTATACCGCATGATTGCCTATGCGCGGAATAACCTCAACGCCAAGATCGGGAAGTATGTTTATCTGTACGATGAGATTGTTCCACATGTCATTGTTCATGATGACCCTTGCCATATTTGTGAGATATGCCTTTGCATACCATTTGCTGATGCTACCTGTGGCAATGATGAGGTCTGACACATATCTGGTATTAGGCATTATGCCGCCTCTCTCGTCCAGATAGTAGTCTTCTCCCTTTATGTTCTTGATGCGTATTATGGGCAACTGCTGTGTGATGTTTATGCTGACGTGGTTGTTCTGGTCTTTATAGCACTCTGCCGTTTTGATGAACGGGCTGCGCATGAGCAGTTCCTCTATGTCGCGCGGATTGATATCAGTGATTTTCTTGTTAAGCGGATAGAGACGGTTGTGCACCAGTATGTTCTTTATCTCATCGCTGCTAAGGAAGCCGTTGCTGTTTTTGTCCTCTATCTGAATCGCCACTTTGGTGCATATCCTGCCCGACTCGTCGGGTGTGTTGAACGAGGTCATGGCAAAGACAAGATAGACGGCAAGCGCTATGTCAAGCAAGATGATTATTATTTTCTTTACGGTCTTGCGCATTTCTCCTTTAGTATGGTCTCTATCTGTGTAACGTAATTGTCAAGGTCGCCGGCTCCAAGGATTACAACCACATCGGTGGCGTTATCTCTTACGTATTGCAGCACCTCCTCCTTGTGTATCATCTCTTTCTCTACTCCCGGCTTAATATTGTCGTATATAAGTTGTGAGGTGACACCAGGTATAGGCTCTTCACGTGCGGGGTATATATCACATAATACTACCTTGTCGAGCAGGCTAAGACTGTCGGCAAAGTCTTTATAGAAGTCACGTGTGCGAGTGTATAGGTGTGGCTGGAATATTGCGGTGATATGTCTGTTCTTATAGAGTTCCCTGATGCTTCTGGCGCTGTGGAATATCTCTTGTGGATGGTGAGCATAGTCGCTGAGCAAGACGGCTGTGTCGCTTTTTATCTTAAAATCAGAGCGGCGGTCAACACCATGATATGTCATCATTCCGTATCTCAGTTCTTCCGCATTACAGCCATTTAACTGTGCCATGGCCATTGCGGCGATACCGTTCTCAATGTTTATTGAGACAGGCTGGCCAAGTTGTATGCCTTTTACATTCTCTATAGGTGAGATGAAGTCGAAAGTGATTTCGCCATTCTCTATTACTATATTATCTGCATGGAAATCTCCGCTGTCAGTGCCATAGTTGTACACTCTTACTCCTTCCTGCACGTCTATACTCATTTCCAGTCCTTCGCGTATGATGAGTGCGCCGCCTGGCTGTATAAGACTAGTGTAATGGCTGAAACTCTCAAGGTAAGCCTCCTTGGTGCCATAGATGTCAAGATGATCGGGATCGGTAGAGGTGATGACGCTCATCCATGGTCGCAGCCAGTGGAAGCTGCGGTCAAACTCATCGGCTTCTATGACAACATAGTCGCTTTTCTCGCTAAGGATGTAATTAGTGTGATAATTCTTTGAGATACCGCCGAGAAAAGCATTGCAGTCGAGAGCACTCTGATGCATTATGTGTGCGCACATTGCAGACGTTGTGGTCTTGCCATGGGTTCCGGCAAAGCACAAACCTTTATGTGTGCGAGTGAGCATTCCTAACACCTGTGCGCGCTTCTCAACGTCAAATCCGTTGTCAATGAAGTAATTCAGTTCTTTGTGATCTTTAGGAATGGCGGGCGTGTAAATTACTAATGTGGACTCAGGCTTGCGACATGCGTGAGGTATAGAGTCAATGTCCTCATCGTAGTGTAGCAGCATACCTTCTTTCTCTAACTGAAGTGTGAGTTCTGTCGGAGTCTTGTCATATCCTGCTACAACAATGCCACGGCTGATGAAATATCTGGCGATGGCGCTCATTCCAATACCACCACCACCTATGAAATATACGGATTTTATGTCTTTCAGTTCCATTCGTATTGTCATTTTAATTCATGTGTCTCTCCCTATAGTCTTCTGCCAACTTTATAACCTCTTCGGCAATGGTGTTTGCCGCATCGGGGAGAGCAAGTTTCTTAATGTTGGCACTGAGCGATGCCAGTTTCTCTGTATTGTTCACTGTCTCCGTCGCAATCTTAAGAGCAACTTGTGGAGCTTCCGCGTCTTTTACATATATCGCAGCGTCCTTGTTGACAAGAGCCATAGCGTTCTTTGTTTGGTGATCTTCAGCAACATTAGGAGATGGAATAAGTATCACGGGCTTGCCAATGAGGCAGAATTCGGAGATGCTGCTTGCTCCCGCACGGCTGATTACAAGGTCGGCTGCAGAGTAAGCCTTGCTCATGTCGCTGATGAAATCGGTGACAACCAGCATAGGTAGATGCTTGTGCTGGCTTAATTGTTGCTTTATTTCCTCATGATAGAACCGTCCTGTTTGCCAAATGAATTGAACTCCGGAGGTCTCAACGAAATCAAGATGTTGTAATATACTTTCGTTTATTGTACGTGCTCCGAGACTTCCACCTACGATAAGAATGGTTTTCTTCTCTGGATTAAGACCGAAATCCTTGATAGCTTCCTCGCGACTGTATGTGGTGTTCAGGAGACTTTGGCGCACTGGATTTCCTGTCTTTATAATATTCTCAGCAGGGAAGAAACGCTCCATGCCATCATATGCTACACATATCTTGCGGGCTTTCTTCGCAAGTAGTTTGTTGGTAACACCGGCATAGGAGTTCTGTTCTTGTATGAGGCATGGTATACCCATACCTGCGCATTTGTTCAGTGTAGGACCACTTGCATAGCCTCCAACTCCAACGGCAGCCATTGGCTTGAAGTCCTTAATTATTTTCTTTGCTTTTATCTGGCTTATGAAAAGTTTGAAGAGTACAACAAAATTCTTAAGAAGGTTCTTCCTGTCAAAACCGCATATAGGCAATCCTTTTATCTCGTATCCGGCAGCAGGAACACGCTGCATCTCCATTCGTC
>JAFQGS010000020.1 GCA_017415455.1 Prevotella sp. | reverse complement strand
CTCCTCTATCCTGCGCAGGAACGCCTCATCATCGGGTGAGAGCGTCGCCTCGCCATCCTCTGCCCCGTCCTCATGCTCCTGACCGTCAACAGCAGGCACAGCTCCGGCATCGTCGTCAGCGTGCGCCGGCTGTCTCTTTCTGCGCCTATACCATAAGACGGCCACCACAAACGCCAGCACAAGCAGCAGGACAACGCATACCTTCGCGATAAGAGCGGTCAGACCGCCTGTAACAATCACCGTTATGGTCCTTACATTATCCGTCCATATGCCGTCGCTGTTGGTAGAGCGGAGACGCAAGGTGTGTGTGCCAGCAGACAGATTGTCTAACGTAAGGACACGCTCGCCACCCATGAACTGCCATCCCTCCTCCGCGTCATCAATCTTATAGGCATATACTATGTGACTGTTGTCAGAGAAGTCATTTGTGGAAATTGTAAGACTGGCATACTTCCTCTCCGGCGTGATAACCAGCGTGTCGGTGAAGTTCACGCTGTTGTCCGACACCTTGTCGGCATATCGCACGTCAGAGATTGTTATGCCGGGGACGAAGGCGTCGGTCCTCAAGCCACCGAGGTCTGCACGCAGAGCGCCATTTGTCGTGCCGAGGATAACCCTGCCGCTCTTCTTGTTGACATAAGGGACTGCCGGTGAAAAAACGAAACCGCTATTATGATAGTAGGAATTGGCAAAGCCATTGTTGCCGTCAGGCAACTCATACAGGCATGAGCCGGCAATAACCCACAGCGACTTGTCGTACTCGAAGACAGACTGAGCCACCTTGTTTGTTGAACTTTGATAGATGTACAACGGCGAGAACTCCAGTTTGTCGGCAGCGCCTTTTGCTGAGACAATCTCATCTACCATGCCGTTCTCAGCCAGCAGCACCATGCGGCCGTCTGCCCTCTCGCAGACATCAACCAACGAGTTGCTGCTAAGGCCGCGCGACACGGACCTGTCGTATGTGTGGCGTCTGAAGACTATCCTGCCCACATCCTTCGGACTCACATCGGCAACAAGCAAGCCCTTGCTGGTTGCGACATACAGGACGCTGGCGGACGAAACACATAGCGACAGCATCTTGACGTGACTGTAGAAATCGGCTGGCATGCCGCCAAACACATTTCTCACACTACAGAACTTAATGACGGGCGCCTCCGGAGTGGCTATACAGCAGACACCACCCTCATGTGTGCCAAGCCATATCCTGCCACGACGGTCTTCTGCGATACTATATATCTTTTTGTCGCTAAGCGACCATTCGCTGCCTGTATCACGGTAATTGTCAATACGGAAGGTTCCGTCGGACAACTCACGCAGCCTGAAGAGGCCTGCCCCCCTGCTTCCAAACCACAAGACACCTCTGCTGTCCTGATACATGCTGCACAGGTCGTCGAAGAACTCTGTCTCTGACTTATGTATCTTACCGTCCTTGCCGAGATAGCCCAGCAAGCGGCACGACGGGTCGTAAAGCCTTATGGTGCGCTCTCCTCTGCCGTTCAGCCATATACGCTGCTTGCCGTCAACGAGTATGTTCCTTATATATTTATCACCCACGACACTTACCTCATCGCCGGCATCGCTGAAGGTGAGGCAGCAGAGATGCGAGTTCACCACGGCCCACATATTGCCTCGGCGGTCGGTCATGGAGTTGGTGATAGTGATATTTCTCATGTCTCCCTTGTACTGTGCTATATCAGAGCCTGCTGAGTCCGAATAATATATCCTGCCGTCTGGAGAGAAAAACCACACATAGCCATTGGCATCCTCGTGGAAGTGGAACTTCTCCATAAGCACATCCGGATAGGTTCGCCGCTGTCTGTCACGCTGCGAGAAGCATGCCAGCCTGCCGTCGGCTCCTGACATCCACAGCCTGCCATGAGAGTCTTCCGCCACATTACTCACATTTCCCCCGCATATCACTTCCGCCTTATGCGCCGCAGGATCGTAGATATACTGACTACGGGCGGAGGACAGCAAGATGTTTCCATTGCGCAACTGGCGTATAGACGTAAGAGGAACGCTCAAACCGCCTGGAGCGGAACGTGACACCTTGTTATTCTTAGGGTTGTAGTTATACAGACGTCCGTCTTTACCAAGAAGGACATATCTGCCTTTGGTGTGTAATACGGTCTTGAATGTCTTATTAAGGAAATATCTCTTACCGGTGCGGTATATATAGGTGTGGTTTTTCAAAAACAAGAATGTGGCATCCTTGAAACTGATAACGTCAATATCGTCATCTCCTGTCTTGGGGAACACCACAGCGGCAGTCATGCCCGAAGAGGAGCCGTCTATCTTTATGCACGTGCCGTCATCTGTCACGAGCCACGTCTGCCCGTTGTTGTAGGAGCGCAACTTATTAATGACATATTTTCGTGCGGTGGTCTTCTCCAGATGACTTAACACATCTATATATGAGGATGTCTTCAGGTCAAAGAAATAAGCGCGGTTGCCGGCAAGGCACCATATACCGTCATCACTACTTGGATATATACCCTTCAGGGAACCGAGAGGGAAATCCACATCATCGTTGCCGCCCGACGTAAAGGCCTTGAAGGCATAGCCGTCATAACGTATAAGCCCGTTGGGTGAGGATATCCACAAGTTGCCTGTCTTATCCTGAATAATCCTGCCTATATTGGTTCCCGCCTCTAAGTCTTTGTCAAAGTTCTTTATCCTAAACGCCGGCTGTGCAAGCATAGAGCCGCACAGCAGAAAACCAAGAACCATTGACAAACATACGTTTCGTATAACAGGCATACTTACAACAGACAATTATTAAGATTATTCTATCAACACGCTTTTGTCGGCAACTCAATGCAGCACGTATTGAGTATGACTTTTGCGCTTCGCAAATATATTAAGATAATCTTGTTTTATAAAAGAAACGGCTTGATAAAGGTGGAAAAAAATGCTATTTGGCACTAAAATACTACTCGTGAAACAATTTTCCACCTCATTATAAAGACAAAAACATTGCCATTTGCGCCTGTTTTTGTTCTTGCACCCTATCTGGCGCATTAGATTTCAGTACATCTCATTTCTACATCCTGCAGACCTGTTTGAGGTTAACAGTACCTATAAAACAAACAGCACCATCGGAGAACAAACGCCACAAGGCTCCTTGTTCATAGATTGAAGGCTTCATTCACATAGTTTGAAGGCACCAATCTCATAGTTTGGAGGCTTCAATCACATAGTTTGAAGGCACCAATCTCATAGTTTGAAGGCGCCAATCTCATAGTTTGGAGGCGCCCGCACTTGACGGCAGACTACACTTTTCAGGATTTCTGCCGCGAGGCTTCCAGAGAGTTAGCACAATTGCTTTGCCTCGTAGAGGAAGAAACGGAGGCTGAGAAATAAGTGGAAATCACAAATCTCAAATCTCAAATCTCAATTAAAAAAAAAGTATCGATTCACATCAAACATCCCTCTTTAAAGACTTGTAACTAATTAATAATCAATAAGTTATATATAATATAAGAATATGCGATGTGCCTTTTTAAACAACTGAGATAACTGAGATTTGAGATTGTCACTCACTTATAATCCACTTCCACCTTCCCCTTCTCGTCCGCTTTGATGAAGGCAAGGCGCTCGGCATATACCCTATTGGTGTTCTTATCCACTACCGCAACAGTCACTATCCCGCGCCTTAGCGGCTTGGTGTCTATCTTTATCACATTGTTCTTTATCTCCTCCTTCACAATGACGTTACCACTGCCATAGACAACGCACGAGAGGTCTCCCTTGCCTATGTCATCGGTAGTATCCACCTGTATCATAAGCATGTCCTGATGCTGCTCCACCGTCAGCGCGACACCGCTCTTCTGCACCTCAGGCAGCGCCGCACGGCACGACAAGCCGCCCTGAGAGTACGCCTCAAGGAAGAGCGAGTCTGCGGCAGAGGGAGTGACATAGATATATCCCATGCCGAGATGCTCGCTTTCGCCTTCGGATAATATCTCACCGCTGGCATTCACAAGTCTCACCCTCACGTCAACACCATAGCCGTCGTTGCCGATGGCCTTGAATGCCATACGCTGCCGTAAGCCCTCTACAAGATTGCCGCCCTCAGGCATCAGGGCAAGACTGATGTCTGTGAGATATGCCATGTCTGGCTGCTCCCCATTCACCTCGCCTGCTATGTCTCTCTGCTCGTCTGTCATCGTGTCCGTCTCTGTCAGGCCGTTGTCGCCGCCTTTGCCCAGTACTGTCACCTGCTTGTAGAAGAACAAGTCCTTGTCGAAGTTCATCATCCAGCGTGTGTATGCCGCGATGGTATAGCGACCGCTCCGGAGTGACTTGGGAAGGATAATGGCATTGGCGAAGACATCGCTGCTGTCGCTTTTTATCATCGCACGCTCTATAAGTGTGTCTGCGGCGTTGTCAAGAAGCTCCACATATACAAACTTGGACTTGTTTGTGGGACTGTTGGTAACGGCGTCTGCCACATGGGCCCTGAACCATATAGTGTCGCCTGCAGCGTAATATGGCTTGTCGGTGTGTACATACACCTTCTCGTGTGGCAACTTCTTGTAATGGCTCAATATACTGTCTGCGATATTGCCTGCCTGTGCACATATCACAGAATGAGCTGTCAGCAACATTAAAAAAGAAAGAATTATTCGTATCATATTATATATTAATTTAAATTTCGTAAACTCTGTTTGCTAATCACCCACCTGTATCACCTCACTTATCGCCACGCCGTCGTCTGTCAGGCCTTCCAGCGTAACAAGATATTTCTTGCTCACATCTGATGAGTAGAAACTGACACTTGCTTTTCCCTCTTCATCCGTCATCACACGTGGGTTCCAATATAGTGTTGTCCTATGGTCAGGACGGGTGTATATGCTTTTGTCTTTGGCTGGATATTGGGGAGAATAGAATTCCAATTCCGGTTTGTAACCCTTTGGAGTGATTGATTTCATGGAAATTGTGAGTGTTGCTTCTGCCATCTTTGTGAAGATAAACAATGCTCCTTTATTCCATATTCTAAAGCCATAGACCCATAGGGCAGGATGTCTGGGAGGGAAATATTCTATTGCTGAAATAGTCTCGGGATGTAGATTATCTAAAACAATATCACTCTCGTGATGGTCTAACTCAATATTATCAACAAAGACCAAACCCGATGTACTTTTTCTTGTCAGAGGTGGGTCTCCTTCCTCTACAACTCTGTAACGAATACCCAATCGTGAGAATACATTATACAAGTCTCCTGATTTTGCCAGATATGGATCCTCTTCAGTTATCCATCGATGAGGAGCCTGTCCTAATCTATTCTTTGGCTTAATTTTCACAGTCGCAGTCTTTACCACCTCCGGCAACTCTGTTATTCCATCTGTACCGGCATACATGACTTGTGTTCTTGCCTGTGTGTCAAAACTCTGGGGCAGAGACATCAGTTTCTTCTGTTCTTCATTGGCAGGAACATCTACTGTTGGGAATGTCACGGAATCCACTTCAAGCTGCAGGAATTTATCTCGCCCGCTATCACGCACAGCCTGTAAAAGGAATGTTGTGCCGTCAGCGAAATCCAATCCCGTTATGGTGAAACGTCTGTTGTCATTAAGCGGAATGACATCGTGCTTGCCAATGTGGGGTGTCACAAGATGAAGATTTACGTTCCTCACCTTATTGCCCAAGGTTCCTTTCACCTCGCCGCTTATCGTCTGGCCCGTCTCTATGCTGTGGGTAATCTCTGGATATTCACCTTTTGTTATATTATCGAGGTTGTATCTGCGCCAGCCTTGTGTCATCATAAGAAGGTCAAGGTGATGGGCGGTACGGCGGTCGGGGGCTTTGAAGTAATAGTTGGGATTCTCTATATTTCCTTTCAGCTCAGAGTTCAGCAGCATATAGCTGTCAAGCATCGGTTGCACGCTGTCGGGCTTGACAACGGCGGCATCGGTAACAGAAAGTGAGAATGTGCCGGAGACAGGATTGCCTTGGCTGTCTGTCACAGACAAAGCAAGTTCTACAAGGCTTTTCTTGCCCTGGCCGTTTGCTGCTGGTAAAAGTCCAAACAGACATGTTAATATAAGATACACTCTCAACATATAACAAGCAATTGCTACGTGGTAATCTTTTTTATTTTTATACAAATATAGTGAACAATCACATTCTGTGTTCATAATCCGCTCATAGTTAATGAATTATTTACGTTTTACCCCCCCCGAAATTAAGTTACGTTAACACAACTTCGTCCTATTTTTGTTATACCTCGGCATAGTAAAAAGGATACTCCTTGACTAAGACGGCATAGAGACAGAGAGGATCATCAAGATGATAAGGTTTTT